>CAMBTO010000097.1 GCA_945870865.1 Klebsiella pneumoniae | reverse complement strand
CCGAGATAGTCCCTTTCCCGGGAGGTTGGATCCCGGCCAGCAGTTTCTGGCAGATGATACGGCTGAAGAGTTCAATGCTCGGATTCTGACCACTGAACTCGGGCAGATCATTCAGCAGATTATCACGGTAGCGATCCACAATGATGCCGAACTCGGATTCGATTTTGACGATATCAACCAGATAGTTATGTTGATCCAGTTCAGCACTTTCTATTCTGACCTCAGCCACATACTGGTGTGCGTGTGGATCGTTTTCCCGGCCCCAGTCGCCTCCGATGAGGAAGTGACGTGCGATAAAATCCCGCCTTACGCCAACGGTATACATTCTTGTAGTCTCCTGTGTGTTAGCTTCATTCCGGAAGCTGTATAAATAACCATTTTGATTCTGAATTGGGTGGAGAAGTAAATCTCAATCCGGATATTCCAGTACAACCTGCAAGGCCTCGTGCGGTGCCCGATCCAGCAGATCATAGGCTCGTGCTGCCTCAGCAAATGGAATCCGGTGGGTGACCAGTTGTACCGGGTGAATCTGACTGATCATCTGCCAGGCGGTTTCAAATCGTCTTGTCTTGTCCCAGCGGCCCGTATGCTCCGGTGCAATGGTACTAACCTGGCTGCTTGTGATCGAGATCCGGTTACGGTGAAAACTGCCACCCAGTTGCAGTGCTGCCGTACGCGTTCCGTACCAGCTACCCGTAATAATACGTGATCCATAGCCACAGAGATCTATTGCCAGATTCAGCACTTCCGGCACACCGGTAAGTTCATATACCAGGTCTGCGCCACGTCCGTTTTCCGCAATGGTCAGACAACTTTTAAGCGATGCTACCTCAGCGGTTGAATCAGGGTTGCTACTGCTGTTCACACCGAGTCGCAGTGCCTGCGCACGCCTGTCTGCAATCCTGTCCAGTGTGTACAGACCGCCCAGCGGGTAACGCGCCAACATAGCGGCGGCCAGTAAGCCAACAACACCCTGACCAAGTACCACGACCTTTTCGCCCAGTTGTGGTCTTCCATCTAGCATCAGATTAACGGCCGGTTCGGTATTGGCCAGAAACACGGCAGCCAGCGGGTCTGTCTGTGCCGGTACAGGCACCAGCTGTTCCGGTGTAGTGATGTAATGACTGGCATGTGGTTGAAATGCAAATACCAGTTTGTCTTTCCAGGCAGGATCAACCTGTGTCCCCGTCTGCTCTACTCGGCCTACAGCGGCGTAACCGTACTGCAAGGGATATTCCACCTGGCGGTTTTTCATCGCTTCAAGTCCCGAATCAAGCACGAGTTCCGTTGGTAACTGACCACGATAGACCAGCATTTCCGTACCGGCACTGATAGCGGAGTACAGATTACGTACACAGACCTGGTCTGCTTGTAATTGAGGCAAGGTATGCTGCCGGATTTCGACCTGACCGGGGCGGGTAAACCAGAGCTGTTGTGTCTTCAAGAGGCTTTCAGTCCGTATTGCAACCGGCCCCAGACGATAATATCGTCGCCGAGCATGCCATGGTGTAAAGGATTGATATAAGGCAACTGCTCGACCGGCAGTGTGGCCAGGCTACCAATGGCCTTGTAACCTCCAATCAGTCTGGGGGCCACGGTTATAACTACGGCGTCGGCGAGCCTTGCACGCAGGAAGGCTGTTATTATGCGAGCCCCACCTTCGATCATGAGCGATTGTATTCCTTTCTGGTGTAGCAGGTGGATAGCCTCAGGTAACGGGACTTGCGGCCGTTGTGGATTGTCAGACTTCAAGGTGATGATTTCGGCCTGCTTGCCAAAGGCCCCGTTGTTCTCGCACAGGCTCAGGATCCAGCATGGTTTGTCAGGATGGTGAAACAGGCGGGCGTTTTGAGGCATTCTAAGCTGGCTGTCCAGTACGATTGGTTGTGGATTTGGCCCGTTCCATTCGCGCACAGTCAGTTTCGGGTCATCCGTGAGAACGGTATCCACCCCGACCAGTATGCCATCATGCAGGCTGCGGATCTGGTGTGTAAGTCGATTCGATTCCGGACCGCTCAGTGGAAACACGGCGCCGCGTCGAGTGGTGATACTGCCGTCCAAGCCCTGGGCATAGGCCAGCGTTACAAAGGGTCTGTGGGTGTGCTGAGAGGTATTTCTGCTGGAGACTAACCAGTCTTCAATCTGTTGGTTGAGGTTCATGTTTGCCGGAGCCGGATAATACCGGAACATAATTGTTCAGTTTCAGCATATGGTTCATGCGCTCGGCTTTGGTAATCATATAACGCTCATTGTCCGGGTTGATGGCACATTCCAGTTCAACACGTCCGTTTACCTTGATGCCTTCTTCTTCAAGAGCGGTAATCTTGCCCGGGTTATTTGTCATCAAACGGATAGACCTGACGCCCAGATCTTCAAGTATCCGTGCGGCTAGACTGTAGTCACGCTCATCTGCGCGATGACCCAGCATCAGATTCGCATCGACTGTATCGTGACCAATGTCCTGCAGGTTATAGGCCTTGATCTTCTGTAACAGGCCGATACCCCGGCCTTCCTGACGCAGATACACCACCACGCCCCTGCCTTCTTCACAAATCCTGCGCATCGCCTGATCCAGTTGCTCACCGCAATCACAGCGGCGTGACTTCATCACATCGCCAGTGAAACACTCGGAATGGACACGGACCAGCACATCCTCTTTCTGGTTGATATCGCCGTGGTAAAACGCAAGGTGCGCCTTGTCATCTACGGTATTGGCGTAATAACAAAGCTGGAGTTCGCCATATTCGGTCGGAATACGGGCGCTGGTCATTCGGGTAACAGAAGATTTAGTCATAGCCGTATATCTTACGTCTTTAGTTAAACTTGGTAAAGACCCGTAACACACTGAAAACCTTTGAATTAGCCCACTTCAGGAATAGCGGCGGGGGGCCAGAGTCGATAAAAAAACCCTGGCCCCGGCCATCATCAGGCGATTTGTTCGCGGTAGAATCCAAGCGCCTGGAATACCGGCCTGTCTGACTGTGAGAACAGCACTGCCGGTTCCTTGGCCTTGTTGGTGATGCTGTACGGCACCCACGACGGAATCGCAGTGACATCGTGCGGCTGGGTCACAAAGGTCTTGTTGTCCGGCAGATGGAATGTCAGTGACCCTTCCAGCGTGATGTACAGTACATTTTCTGTCCTGTGCATCGCCTCGATCT
>CAMBTO010000096.1 GCA_945870865.1 Klebsiella pneumoniae | reverse complement strand
CTGGCGGTAGGTGTAGATGGTCACGCCGATGTAGCGCACCTTGCCTGCCTGTTTGCGCTCGACCAGGTTCTGCCACTGGATGTCGAGGTCATTGAGGTTGTGGACCTGGTTGATGTCGAGTGGGGCCTTGCCGAGTACTTGTTCTGATGTGTTCATCTGATCGATCCCGGCCTGTTTGGAAGCGGCGGGGACGGTCCACAGGCTGATCTTGGTGGCGAGGAACAGTTGTTGCTGCACTGGCATGTCGGTGAACAGGCGTCCGAGTACTTGCTCGGCATCGCTGTAGGTCGGGGCGGTGTCGATCAATCTGCCGCCCGCATCCATGAATGTGCGCAGTACATTTTTTAATTCGTTAAAGACTTCGGCCGAGGGGCGCTCGAATGCGTCGGAGGTGCCGAGGCCGATGACCGGGATGGCCTCGCCGCTGGCCGGGACGGTGCGGGTCAGCATCGTTTGTTGGGCGTTGAGGTTCATTGATAGTCCTGAGGCCAGTGCGGCGCTTGATGCAATGTGGAGGAACTGACGGCGGTTGAGTGCGTTTTTGAACATTGTCTTGCTCCGGTTATTGGAGAGATTGTCACCCTTCGGGTGGTTTTGTTCTACTGGATACTGGTCGCTTCGGACGTCCTGTCCTCTCGCGACATTTCCCACGTCCTGTGGGTCGCGTTCGCCAGTATGACGGTAGGCTGCGGAGACAGACCCCAATAATCGGGTCTGTCCCCGGATGTCCTATGCCGCCGGTCTGTCCCCTGTTGACCTTATACCCGGGTCCTATGCCGCCTTCTTCTCCTTGCGATCATAGAAAAAGATCGCGAGGGCGAGCACAACAACAATGGCCTGTAATACCAATGCTTGCAGATTTGGATAGATTCCAAGTAGCTCGATCGTCGGGAACGGGACCGGGCTGGAGGCGAGGCTGCCGGCCTCCTGCAATGCGGCGATGCCCTTGCCGGTGAAGATGAAGGCGAGCGCTATCATGATGATCGCGCTGGCGGTGAAGAACTGCTTCAGCGGCAGGCGCATACCAAACTTGTAGATCAGCCAGGTCATCAGCGCAAGCAGCGCGAGTGCGAGCACGGCACCGTAGAATACGGCACGGTGTGACTCTGCATTCACCTGCGCCCACAAGGCCTGGTAGAACAGTATGATCTCGAAGATCTCCCGGTAGACAGCGAGGAACGAAACGACGGCCAGTGTCCACAAGGTGCGGGTGTCGAGTGAGGTCTGCACTTGTGATTTCAGATATTCGCTCCAGCGTTTCGCACTGGCATTACGGTGCATCCAGAATCCGACGTACAGCAGGATGACGGCGGCCAGCAAGGCGGTGACGCCCTCCGTGACCTCGCGAGTCGCACCGCTGATTGTAAACACAAAGGACGACACGGCCCAGGTGGCGACACCTGCAACCAGCGCGAGTGCCCAGCCGGCGTGCACATAACGCAGCGCATCGCTGCGGCCCGACTTGACCAGGAAGGTTATGATCGCGGCCAGTACCAGGATGATCTCCAGACCTTCACGCAACAGGATGATCAGCGATCCGGAAAACGCTACGGATGGTGACAGGGCATCCCCTTGCAGCGCGACAGAGGACTGATCCAGCAGTGCGAGTACCTCGGTGTAACGGGCCTCAACCTGTTCTGTCCCGGCCTGCTGGGCGATGGCATGGCGGAACGCCATCATTGCCGCCTCGGTTTGTTTCATCAGCGCAGCATCCACATTACTCAGTGGCGCCTCGATCAATTCAAAGCCTTCCAGATAACCGGTTACGGCGGCATCGGCGGCGGCCTTCACATCGCCGTCCGTGTATAACTGCAAACTCTGCGCGAGGAAATCACGGGTCACATCCAGCGGGTCGGCCTTGCCGGAGAACAACGTAGACGGGTTTTGTCTGACCCAGGCGGCGATGGCAACGCCCTGTGCATTTGTCGCGGCAAGCTCGGCCGGTGACAGTGTGACCGCATCAGTCAACGACAGTGACTGTTGTTTCTGCGCGGCCTCACCGGCCTGTAACGTCGCAGCATCGGCGTACATGCCACCGACATAAAACGCCAGCGCCCAGCGATCCATGTCCGACAAGTCCGGACGGGCGGGCATCGGTGTACCACCCACACCGAGTGTGATCGTGTTATACAGACCAAACAGGCTGCGCTGGTGCGCACGTTCTGTATCGTGAAAATCGGTCGGGGCGGGCTCCATGCCCACAGCGGCCATACCGTCACCCAGTCCGGTCTCGCCGTGACAGGAGGCACAGTTCTCCGTGTACAACTGCTGGGCACGGGCGAGGTCCGGCATGCCTTTCGGCGTCAGTACGATATCGTAGTTCGTCATCAGCAACTCACGGATCAACTGGGTCAGACCGGCGATGACAGCGGGGGCAGACTTGTTGGTCACCTCGGTAGCGAGTTGTTGCGCCAGCGTGTTCAACTGCGGGGTGGCGGCGGTGCTCTGCAGCTGGTCCAGTTCACCCTGGATACGGCCGCCGAATTCGACCATCTCCGCATATTCAAAATCGTTTACGATGACGCCGTTTTCTACTGCTCCGGCATAATCGACACCCATATAATCTACCAGTTGCAGCAGTGTCTGTACGTCCGCACGCGCGGAGCTGAAAAGCAGCACACCTAACACCACACCAAGCACTCGTTTCATATATCCTCAGTTCATCAGAACAAGCCAAAAAACGCATTAAACAGCGAAAATTCTACCAAAACCGATCATGTCTCAAATGAGAATGATTATTAATATTATAGGATCTGGCCCGCCAAATCCAGAAATTCGTATATATAAGGTCATAGGTCAATTGATGCTGGAGGCCCGGACTCGTGACGATGAAATCGCTGCGAGCGCCTGCATGGATGCAGGCGGTCAAATACGCACGCAACCGGTATATCAGTGCGCATTTTTCTGCACAATTAATTCACGAGTTTACCCATAGCAATTAGTGAATGATTTTCCTACACTAGGCGATTCATGTTGGCCTGACTGGCTGGAGGGGTGACAGATGTCAATTCGTAGACTGGAAATAAGCATGTTTGTACTTGCGGGTCTGATACTGCCATTGACCGGATCAGCACAATTGCAGTATCGCTATCAGGACAGCACCTCGATGGACATACTCGCATCCAACAACACCCCGGCACGTGAGTGTTACCAGGCGGCCAGTATCGCTGCTCGCATCCATTACACCTCGCGCAAGGATGTAGAGACCTGCAGTTATGCCCTGCAACGCA
>CAMBTO010000095.1 GCA_945870865.1 Klebsiella pneumoniae | reverse complement strand
CAAGTCGGATCCTGCTGATGTGGCCCGTGCGGAAGACCGTACCTTTATCTGTTCGGTAAAAAAGGATGATGCTGGCCTGACCAATAACTGGATCGAACCGGCAGAAATGCGCTCTACCCTGACCGGTTTGTTCAAAGGTTGTATGCGCGGCCGGACCATGTATGTCATCCCGTTCAGCATGGGCCCAATCGGGTCACCCATCGCCCATATCGGTATTGAGCTGACCGACTCCCCTTACGTCGTCACCAACATGCACATCATGGCCCGTGTTGGTAATAAAGTACTGGACCATCTGGGTACCGATGGTGAATATGTCCCGTGTATGCATTCGGTCGGTGTACCACTGGTTGATGGCAAGAAAGATGTGGCCTGGCCGTGTAATCCTGCCAATCTGTATATCGTCCACTTTCCGGAGAGTCGCGAGATCTGGTCATTCGGTTCCGGTTACGGTGGCAACGCGCTGTTAGGCAAGAAGTGTCTGGCACTGCGCATCGCCTCGGTCATGGCTCGCGACCATGGCTGGCTGGCTGAACATATGTTGATCCTGAAGATCACCAGCCCGGCAAACAAGGTCCGCTATATTGCGGCCGCCTTCCCGAGCGCCTGCGGCAAGACCAATATGGCAATGCTGATACCGACGATCCCAGACTGGAAGGTCGAGACCATCGGTGATGATATCTGCTGGATGAAGTTTGGTACGGATGGGCAGTTATATGCTATCAATCCGGAGGCCGGTTTCTTCGGTGTGGCACCGGGTACGAGCATCGAATCAAACGCGAATGCAATAAAGACCTTGCATTCAAACTGTATCTTTACCAACGTCGCTGAAACCGATGATGGCGATGTGTGGTGGGAAGGCATGACCGACGAGGCACCTGCGCACCTGATCGACTGGAAAGGTAAGGACTGGACGCCGGCTTCAGATACACCGGCTGCCCATCCGAATGCACGCTTTACCGTAGCCGCCAGCCAATGTCCGTCGATTGCTGACGAGTGGGAAGACCTGAAGGGCGTGCCCATCAGCGCGATTCTGTTTGGTGGACGTCGTGCGACCGTGGTGCCGCTGGTGAATGAGGCATGCGACTGGGTTCAGGGGACGTTCCTCGGCTCTATTGTCTCCTCCGAGAAGACGGCTGCTGCTACCGGAAAGGTCGGCGAATTGCGCCGTGATCCGATGGCGATGCTGCCGTTCTGTGGTTACAACATGGCCTCGTACTGGGAACATTGGCTCAGCATTGGCAAGACGGCCGGTGCGGTATTACCGAAGGTGTTCTACGTCAACTGGTTCCGCAAGAACGACGAGGGCAAGTTCATGTGGCCGGGCTTTGGTGAGAACAGCCGTGTGCTGAAGTGGATCTTCGAGCGTTGCGAAGGCACCGGTACAGCGATTGATACGCCAATTGGCAAGCTGCCAACCATTGATGGTATGGATTTCTCCGGGCTAACCATGGATGAATCCACTATCGCAAATTTACTGCGAGTTGATGTGGACGGCTGGTTACACGAGATCCCGATGATCCGTGAGTACTACCAGTCGTTTGGCACTCGTATGCCGAAAGAACTGCTGGCGGAGCTGGACGGCCTGGAAGCACGGCTGGAAGCAGCCAGAAAAGTCGCTGCCTGATAGATGTTCAATTGTCCGGGTATGGTCTGCCATACCCGGACAACGATATACCCTGTCAGGTTTTTCTTCTGTACAGATTAATCACCGCCTCGGTTGAGACATCAAAGCTACCACTGTTATTATCTGTGGTCAGCCGACTGTAGATGCGGTTACCAATGAGCTTACCAAGTTCCACGCCCCACTGATCAAACGCATTGATGTTCCAGATCACGCTCTGGACAAATACCTTGTGTTCATACAGCGCTATCAGCGCACCCAGCGTCTCCGGTGTCAGCCGGTCCATCAGGATCAGATTAGACGGGCGGTTACCGCGCATCTGCAGGTGCACGGCCAGCGCCTCGATCTCGGCCGGGCTGCGTCCGGCGGCGGTCAATTCGGCCTGGGCCTGCGCCAGACTCTTGCCAACCATTAACGCATTCATCTGCGCCAGGCAATTGGCGAACAGGTAGGCATGATGGGTATCATCCGCCGTGTCGGGTTGTAATCCCACAATAAAATCGGCCGGGATCAATTGCGTGCCCTGATGCAACATCTGGTGAAATGAATGCTGACCATTCGTCTCAACCGTGCCCCATAGCACACAGGCGGTCTGGTAGTCGACCGGTCGGTTGTCCAGACGCACTGATTTGCCATTGCTTTCCATATCCAGTTGCTGAAGGAATTCAGGGAAGTAACGCAGGTAATGCATATACGGCAGGACCGCATGACTGCGGGTCCCCCAGAAATTGACATACCAGATGCCCAGCATGCCGAGCAGCACCGGTAGATTGTGGCGGAAAGATGCGGTAAGAAAATGTTCGTCCATCGCGGCTGCACCACGACGCAGGCGATTGAAATTGTCCATGCCGATGCTGAACGCAACCGGCAGACCGATGGCAGACCAGAGTGAATAACGTCCCCCTACCCAGTCCCACATCGGCAGGATATTCTCGCGGGTGACACCGAATTCAATCGCCTTGTCCGGTCGGGAGGTGACCGCGATAAAGTGGCGACCAAAGTCTGCTTCAGACTTCGCAATAGCAGCCGTCCAGGCGCGGGCGGTCCTCGCGTTTTGCAAGGTCTCCTGTGTGGTAAACGACTTGGAGGCGATAATAAACAGCGTGGTATCCGGCACCAGCATGCCGATGACACGGTACAGATCATTGCTGTCGATATTCGAGACGAAATGACAGTTCACCGAGCCATCGTTAAAACCAACCAGTGCATCGGTAGCGAACATCGGACCGAGGTGTGATCCTCCTATTCCAAGATTGACGATATCGGTGATTGTCTTACCCGTGCAACCCTTCCACGTGCCGCTATGGACCTGCTCGACCAGCGAGCGCATCTGCTGCATGACCGTCTCAATTTCGCCGTGATACTGCGACTTGCCCGAAAAATCACGCAAGGCCATATGCAAGGCAGGACGGTTTTCTGTGGTATTAACGGCAACGCCGCCTGACAAATCGCGGATCCTGTCACTCAGCCCACTGCCTTCCGCCGCGCGTACCAACAGATCCAGCGTGTCCGTACCCAGCAGGTTACGCGAAAAGTCCAGTGTCAGTCCGGCCGCGCTGGTATGCATGGCCTCGAATCGATTGGCATCATTACTGAACAGTTCAACCAGGCTGGCCTGTTCGAGTTGCTGCTGCTGTCTGGCCAATTCTTGCCAGACTGTGGAATTATCTGGATTAAAGTGACTGTTCATTTCCTTTAAAACGTGCTCCCGAAGGTTTTACGATAACGTTCCTTGAACATCTCGAAATCAAATTTGTGGTTCTGGGTACCGGCATGCTCGATTTTAATCGAACCCATCAGCGAGGCAATACGACCGGTGGTGTCCCAGTCCATATCGTTCATCAGTCCATAGATCAGACCGGCACGGAATGCATCGCCACAACCGGTCGGGTCGGCTATGACCGAAGGTTTAACAGCCG
>CAMBTO010000094.1 GCA_945870865.1 Klebsiella pneumoniae | reverse complement strand
AGCGTATCCAGCGAGGCCTGCATTCTCGATTGCAGAAAAGCGCGATCCTGCATAAATGGCTGCATCAGACGGGTATTTTCTTCCGGACTGCTTCCCCGCACATCCTTACCGTACAAATCCAGCGCGAAACCGGTATAACCCAGACTGGCAATGTAACGAGCCTTGTCACAGGCAAATTCGTCCCGACCTGCCCAGGCATGTGAGATCAAGACAGCGGGACCCGGTGCCGGATTGGCATCATCGGAGGCAAGAAAACCTTCCAGCAGTGTGCCTCTGTGTTCGTACTGTACCAGCCTTTCGTTCAGCATAAATGTACTCACCGGTTGAAATGGAATTAGCGGATTATATCGAAACAATTTAATCCAGTCAGGCTACAGATGCATCCAGTTTTATCTGCGACATCCGCATCAGGAATCAGCGCGGGCTACCTCGTCCGGCATTTCGTCCCGGGCAACCCCATTCTCGTGATTATTATCAACAAAAACTCATCGGACTGATATTGAGGAACAGCTTCCCAGGGAGGCGGTTACGGGCAAAGTACTCACAAGATATATCACGACATACATATTCCAGCGCCGGAATAAGATTTATTTTTTTGCCGTTTCAAACAACATAATCGAACTGTGCAATTCACTGTCAGACGGCCCGCGTATCAGGGCCTCATATCCGGACATGACAGGCACACTGAATTCAAACACTGGTTGAAATACAGGGTAGAAATCTCTCGTCGTAATTATCCGTTCCAGGGATTCAAGACTGCCGACTGGCATAAATCAGACTCCTGATGGTTTTGGCTGCTCAATCCCATGTATAAGCACGGTCAAACACCCGAAGCCGAAATCAATATGCTGTTTTTACCATTGACGGTGTATACAGCTTATCTATCGGTAGTAGGAGTTCCAAATTCAGTTCAGCCTGGTTACAATTGCATGACAGAATCGTTACCGATAGTTAACGGTTTACTGACCATGCTGAACACAGTAGCATCAGGCGTTCAGTCCCAGGCTTTTTATCTTGCGTGTCAGGGTATTTCTACCCCAACCCAGTAATTTGGCGGCGTCCTGGCGACGGCCACCGGATTGCTTCAGTGCTTCTTCAATCATGATCCGCTCAAACCGGGGGACGGCATCCGCAAGCAGACGGGTTTCCCCGTGCAACAGGTTTGCTTCCACCCAGCCGCGGAGGTTTTCTTCCCAGTTGTTATTGTCTATGCCAGTGCTCTCGTTGTTCTTCAGCTCCGGCGGCAAATCTTCTATGTGGATCTCCTTGCCGGAAGCCATAACCGTAATCCAGCGGCAGAAGTTTTCCAGCTGCCTTACATTTCCGGGCCATGCCATCCGGTTCAACGTGGCCTGTGTCTCCCGGGAGACATGCTTGGCATCAACCTTCAGTTCATTTGCCGCCTGCTTCAGAAAATGCTCGGTCAATACCGGAATGTCATCGCGACGATCACGCAGGGAGGGGACATGCACTCGGATTACATTGAGACGGTGAAACAGATCTTCGCGGAACATACCTTCCTTTACGCGCTTCTCCAGATTCTGGTGGGTCGCCGCAATGATACGTACATTCACCTTGAGCGGTGTATGCCCACCTACCCGATAAAATTCTCCATCCGCCAACACGCGTAATAATCGGGTCTGCAATTCAGCAGGCATGTCACCTATCTCATCTAGAAACAGGGTGCCACCATTGGCCTGCTCAAACCGGCCTATGCGCCGCTCGTTCGCACCGGTAAAGGCGCCCTTCTCGTGGCCAAATAGTTCCGACTCCAGTAATTCCCTGGGGATTGCTGCCGTATTCAGTGCAATAAAAGGTCCGGATGATCGTGGGCTGTGTTTATGCAGTGCCTTGGCAACCAATTCCTTGCCTGTACCGGATTCTCCGGTGATCAACACGGTCAGATTTGAACTCGACAGCCGGCCAATCGCACGAAAGACCTCCTGCATTACCGGAGCGGAACCTAAAATATCGGTATTGCGTAAACCGGTTTCATGATCTGAACTGCTGCTACCCGGACGCGATTCCTTGATCGCGCGTTTGACCAGATTGACCACCTCGTCTACATCAAAGGGCTTGGAAAAAAACTCGAACGCGCCACTCTGGAATGCCGAGACGGCACGGTCCAGATCGGAATAGGCCGTCATGATAATAACCGGCAGGTCAGGTGCGAACCGCTTGATTTCATTAATCAGTGCTATCCCGTCCATATTCGGCATACGGATATCGGAGATAATGACGTCCGGTACCTCCCGATTGAAACGTTGCAATAACTTTCTGGGTTCATCAAATGTGACCACCTGCAGACCTTCACGTGTCAGTGCCTTTTCAAGCACCCAGCGGATGGACTTATCGTCATCAACTACCCAAATCTTGTTTTTTTCATTCATTTTTTTGACCTAACGGTAATAAGATGCGGAATACGGTGCGATCATGTTCCCTCTCATAGGAGATTGATCCGCCATGTAATTGAAGCAGTGACTGTGCTATGGATAACCCGAGACCGGTCCCTTCGGCGCGACCGGTTATCAAGGGATAAAAGACTTCGGTTTCAATATCAACAGGTATGCCCGATCCATCGTCAATAATATCTATCTGTGCGACTAACCGGTGAAACTGCTGGCGGATTGTGCATCGGCGTTTGATCCGGGTGCGCAACCAGATCTTGCCGTTGGTCGCTATGGCCTGCATAGCGTTGCGTATTACATTGATAAACACCTGTAACAACTGTTCCTTGTCACCCTGTAATAATGGGAGGCTGGGGTCATAGTCACGGGAAATATCCAGCCGGGAGGCGGTCTCTGCCTGCACCAGGTCAGCCACATACTCGAGCAATTCATGCAGGTTAACCTCGGCTAACTGGGGCCGGGTGTCGTGTACTAGCATCCGATCAACCAGGTTACGCAGACGGTCCGCTTCGTTGATGATAATCCGGGTATATTCCTTCAGGTCGTTATCTTCCAGTTCGCGTTCCAGTAACTGGGCGGCACCACGCAGACCCCCGAGAGGATTCTTGATCTCATGGGCGATGCCTTTCAGGGATTTACGTGCAGTATCGTATACAGCGGTGATCGATTCCTCGCGCATCACCCGGGTAAAAGAATCCGAGTCAATCAGTTCCACGATGATCTGGCTGCACTTGTCATCCTCCAGCAGAGGAGTGACCATACAACCTACCGTGATCATCCGCTGGTTCTGTAAGTTCAGTTCTACGCCCCACTCAATATAGGGTCTGCATTCATGCAGTGTGCGACGCAGACTCTCGAAAAACCGGGTTGCGCCAGGAAGAAAGCCCTCGGAACGCATTCCCAGTACCTTGTTACTGCTGACTGATAACAGGTTTTCACCTGCGGCATTGATGCTTAACAGTCGTAACTTGTCGTCAAATACCAATACGGCTGTATTGATATTTTCGATCAGCATCGCCGGATCAATGGACATGCGATTCATAATGACAGGTTTTGCACTAGCATGGTGCATAATTGTAAGTGTTTCATTTCCCGTAGAATCTCATCAGTCGCTTTAACTCATTAAAAACAGGGGGTTAAACTTACATTAACTGCAATTAAGTCTGTATATATGATCTAGGAGCAAAAAACAGACCACCT
>CAMBTO010000093.1 GCA_945870865.1 Klebsiella pneumoniae | reverse complement strand
GTAGCCGTATACCACCCACAAGATGGAGACCATACAGGTAATGGCAAAACACTGCATCATAACCGACAGTACATTTTTACTTCTGACCATGCCTGCGTAAAATAACGACAATCCCGGTATGGTCATGAACAGCACGAGTGCGGTTGCGGTCAGCATCCAAGCGGTATCGCCTGAGTTAAGTTCAGCCTGTGCCATAACTAACGACGGGCTAAGGAGTGCAGACAGCACAAGCGACTTCATTGCCATCCTGTTCTTGAATGCATCCATAAATGCATGTTTGATTAAATGTGACATAATTATTTCTTCCTCGATGCCAGTTATAATGCGTCGTTGCCAGTTTCGCCGGTACGTATCCGGACCGCCTGTGCCAAATCAAATACAAATATTTTACCGTCACCGATTTTGCCGGAATTAGCCGCCTTGACGATGGCGGCGATGACTTCATCTACCTTGTCGGAACTGACAGCCACTTCCAGTTTTACCTTCGGCAGAAAATCGACAACATATTCCGCACCTCGATAAAGTTCGGTATGGCCTTTTTGCCGACCAAACCCCTTGGTCTCAGTTACTGTCATTCCCTGTATCCCGATAGCAGACAAGGCCTCGCGTACATCATCCAGCTTGAACGGTTTGATTATTGCTGATACCAGTTTCATTGTGTGTCCTCCACTTTTTGAACTTGCCCTGACCGATACTCACCGGTCAGGGCCTAGAGAATTGCCTCGTGTCGCCCCGTATCAGAAGCTACCAGATACCGAAAAAACAACTGTGCTGTCACACACATTGGTGCCACCAAAACAGTCAGCGGGTTCAATATCGGTATCCGAGAACTTCACACCGAAGTTATAGGGTCCGAGTGCCTTGGACAGACTCACATTATATTCAATCCAGCTCGGCGTTCCCCAGGCGACAGGATCATCGATGGTCTGATTACCGATATGGAATCCAAGACCAAAGTCATTTGGCAGGGTGAAACCAAGGTCGGCGTACGTCCAGTAGGACTCACCACTATTAAAGGAGAAGTCATCTGAATACATCAAACCTACACCCAGTGTTGGTGCCAGTTGGCCACCAAAGGTATAGCTGACACTTGGCCCGATTTCCCAGTAATCCACACCCACACCTTCACCACTGGATGGATACATGTAATAAATGCCCATCAGGTCAAAGGTAAAACCATTCACTTCACCTGTAAAACCGCCGTAATAGTCAATTTCCAAACCATTGGCAAAATTGATATTGGATGCCCAGGTACCCAGATACAAACCACCTTCATGGGCAAAATCAAAACCACCCTGAATGGTTGGATTGTTATCTGTTTGCGACTGACCACGGAACAGGTAATCTGAAGCCAGCGTCACATTACCTGTAAATGAATAGGGTGAATCCTGTGCAGACCCGATTGCAGGAAGTGCAAGGGTTGCGGTTGCAACGATCAGGCTATACAACTTTTTCATGACATTTATCTCCATGTTGATTGTGTGGAACTGCTGGCTTATGTTTAGCATTAAGCGTGCCAATAATAATTATTGTTTTAAATACAAGGAGATAAAAACACTTCAGAAACTACTGTAAATGAAAATAGCGCAATGCAAAAAAATTAATGGATCATTTTCGTGCTCTAACTAAATGCCTCGCACAGATTTGGTGCTGTTCTGGATGCGACAGTGTCATATTTATACAAAAGTCGGGACTATAAATTAAAAAGCCCCAATCGATTCGCATCGATCGGGGCCGCTTGCTCTGGACCAACGGGGGGGGTGTTGGTCCGTTTCAGGCTATACCTTAGAAACCACCTGATACTGAGAAGACAACCTGCTCATCACAGATGTTGGCACCGTCATAACACTCGGTAGCATTCAGGTCAGTATCGATGTACTGAACGCTGAAACCCAGAGGACCCAGTGTCTTGGACAGACTTACATTGTATTCCATCCAATCCGGTGTACCCCAGGCCAGTTCGTTCTTCACGCTCTGGTTACCCACGTGGAATCCCAGGCCAAATTCGTTTGGCAGGGTTACATCGAGGTCACTATATACCCAGTAGGCTTCACCGGAGTTAAACTGATAGTCTTCAGAATAAAGCACGCCTACAGTGACGGTCGGCTCGAAGTCACCACCGAAGGTGTAGTTCAGGCTCGGGCCGAATTCCATATAGTCTTCACTGGAATCGGTTGAAGGATAAGCATTATAGATGCCCTTAACGTCCCAACCCAGGCCGTTCGCCAGTTCACCGGCAAAACCACCGTAGCCTTCGATCTCCAGACCATCAGCAAAGCTGACGTTCGAAGCCCATGTTCCCAGATACAGACCGGATTCATGGTTATAATCAAATCCACCCTGGATGGCAGGATTGTTCTCTGTCTGCGACTGGCCTCTCAGCACGTAGTCAGAGGTCAATGTTACATTACCACTGAAGGTATGGGCTGCATCCTGCGCCATTGTTGTAAAAGGCATAATTACAACAACTGTTGATAATGCGAGCTTTGAAAACTTTTTCATTCTTTAATAACTCCTTATTTTTAATATATATTTTTACTACCTTTTATAATCTACCATAAGTTTGTTGCTTTTAATGCTTATTGTACTAAAAACACTATTCACTCTGACTGACCAATGCCGATACAGGTCTAATCTGGAGAGAAATATTTTTCAGGCTGAATGTAAATAGATCGATTTATCCGCCCGATTAAGTTGTCATACCGAGCGTAATCGACGCCTACAAGAATGTAGGCGGTAGAAAACGTCAGGAACATGTTTTCGAGGGCTATTTTAAGGATTCAACAACAAAGCCTGTCAGTGGCTACGCTCCAATGAATTGACATACCACTTCCGGCCAACAATTATCACTGCATAAATCCAGTCCGGCTGTTAACATATCACCATGTTTAAACCTGAAAAATTTGACGAAGTCGTCCAGCAATTTACCCGCCTGCTACCGGAAGATATGCAGCAGGCCAGAGCGGACATCCAGAAAAACATGAAGTCCGCACTTTCCGCGACTCTCGCACGTATGGATTTGGTCACCCGCGAGGAGTTTGATGTACAAACCGCCTTGCTGGCCAGAACCCGGGCGATGCTGGAAGAGATGGAGGCAAAGCTGGGTAAACTGGAAGCGGAGCTAGAGAAGAAAAAAGCAGGTTAGTAGTACTACACCCATGCTGGAGAGCCAGCGCATGGTGTACGGCACCATCGCCGATCTGATGAAGGGGGGCTAGGGCGCCGGCGCATGCCGTCGACAGTATGAAGACCCGGACTCCCACTGAGAAACAGTAGCCTGAAGAATGGAATGAATGACTTTCCGTCCCGCCCCGCCTTAATTTGCCTGCGATGATTCGCTTGTTTACAACGTGGTGATCTTCTGATGCTCGACACACTGCATTTTGACAATCGCTTTACCCGGGAACTGCCCGCGGACCCAGAGGCCACCAATTTTCGGCGCGAGGTGCTTGGCGCCTGTTATTCGCGTGTGGCGCCAACGCCGGTGGTCGCGCCGCGCCTGATTGCCTGTGCGCGCGAAGTGGCTGAACTGCTCGATATCACACCCGCAACCTGTGCAGCGGCGGAATTCGCGCAGGTGTTCTCCGGTAACAAGCTGCTCCATGGCATGGATCCGTTCGCCATGTGTTATGGCGGCCATCAGTTCGGCCACTGGGCCAGACAGCTTGGGGACGGTCGCGCGATTATCCTGGGCGAGACCGTAAATCGCGCAGGACAGCGCCTGGCCCTGCAACTCAAAGGGGCCGGACCCACACCCTACTCGCGCAGCGCCGATGGCCTGGCCGTCCTGCGTTCCTCAATTCGCGAGTTTCTGTGCAGCGAAGCCATGCATCACCTTGGCGTACCGACGACCCGTGCCCTGTGCGTGGTGGCCAC
>CAMBTO010000092.1 GCA_945870865.1 Klebsiella pneumoniae | reverse complement strand
CCGATCTGGATCAGGCAATTAACTATATCAAAGGCCATGAAATTCCGGTCGTTATCAAGGCGGACGGTCTGGCAGCAGGCAAGGGTGTTGTGGTTGCGGTCACCGAACAACAGGCGCTCGATGCCGTTACTGATATGTTGCAAGCAAACAAGTTTGGTGAGGCAGGCCATCGCGTCGTCATTGAAGAATTTCTGACTGGAGAAGAGGCCAGTTTTATCGTCATGGTCGATGGCAAGAACATACTGCCTATGGCCACGTCGCAGGATCACAAGGCACGCGATCGGGGGGATAGTGGGCCGAATACCGGCGGGATGGGCGCCTATTCGCCTGCACCGGTCATCACGTCTGAGCTGCATGACAGGATCATCGCCGAGGTCATCCGTCCTACGGTTGATGGCATGAAAATGGAAGGCAGGACCTATACCGGATTTCTGTATGCTGGATTGATGATTTCGCCAGAAGGCAGCATACGTGTACTGGAGTACAACTGCCGGCTTGGTGATCCGGAAACCCAACCGATCATGATGCGTCTGCAAAGTGACCTGGCTGAAATGTGTCTGCAGGCGCTAGCTGGCAAATTGGATCAGGCCAAGGTGTCCTGGGACAAACGACCGGCCCTCGGGATCGTCGCCGCTGCAGACGGTTATCCCGACGCACCACGCAAGGGAGATGTCATCTCAGGACTCTACAGCCATTTTGATCCGGACGTAAAGGTTTTCCATGCCGGCACTACCTTACGCGACAACGAAGCAATCACCTCGGGCGGCAGGGTGCTTTGTTTCACCGCGCTGGGCGAAACCGTCACCCTGGCACAACAATCTGCCCTGGCAGCCATCCGCTATATCACATGGGACGGTATGTTTTATCGCGACGATATCGGCTATCGTGCCATCGCCAGAGAGAACCAACAAAAAGGTTAAGAATAAGAAACTTAGGGTTTCATACCTAAAGCATTACCTCATCTATAACCGCACTGTACCGTGAAGCGGTGTGGCACAATATGTGAATTCTATACGGGATTTCCGCTATTAGATTTGGATTTGGCCGGTTTCCATAGCATAATTGCCGCCCTCGGGGATAATTTATCACGGTTGACCTGACACAGCATTCCCGTTGAAATTAAAGAATTTAATAATCAAATTCATACTGATGCAAATCATGAGGAGACAACATGGCTAAGACAATTTCTACCAAACAAACAAAGTCCCAGATCTTGAGCAGCCTCGCTGATGAGACCGGATTATCCAAAAAAGAAGTGACCGCTGTACTTGATGGTCTCGCCAAACTTTCCCAGGCACATCTGAAGAAAGGTGGTTCCGGCGAGTTTTCCGTACCCGGTCTTGGTATCAAGTTGCGCAGGATCATCAAGCCCGCACGTGAGGCCAGAAAAGGCACCAATCCGTTTACCGGTGAGGAAATCATGATCAAGGCCAAGCCTGCTGTCACCAGCGTCAAGGCCACCGCATTGAAGGCGTTAAAAGACGCTGTAGCCTGATACCTATTTTAGCTGAAGTATGTTAAAGGCCGTTCTTAACGAACGGCCTTTTTTATTTACCATGCAAGGAAATTTGACAACAACTGTAAACCGGCGCGCTGGCTCTTCTCCGGATGGAATTGAACTGCAAACAGATTGTCTCTGGCTATCGCACAGGTAAAATCCACCATATAGGATGTTGTTGCGGCGGTGACGACATTACGGTCCGGCTTCACATAATAACTATGGACAAAATAGAACCGCTCCCCTGAGGGTATACCTTTCCATAAAGGATGCGGCAGCACCTGATCCACATTGTTCCAGCCCATGTGCGGTATCTTGTAGCGATTCCCTGCTGCATTCACCCTACCGTCCGGAAAACGCACCACACGCCCGGGAATCATACCCAGACCGTCTGTACCATTGTCTTCCTCGCTGAATTCGAGCAAAGATTGCAAACCGAGACACAGACCCAGAAACGGCTTGTTTTGCAAGGCCTGCAGCAAAGGTTCGACCAGATTTTTTTCCTTTAGCGCGTTCATACATTGCCCTATCGCGCCTTGTCCGGGGAAAACAATACGATCCGCCTTCTGGATCTGTTCGGCTGTAGAGCAAACGCTGACCCGGTGTCTGGCTTCAGACACATGTTCAAGTGCCTTGACCACCGAACGCAGATTACTCGCGCCATAATCAATGACTGCTATTGATTTCATGACTTTTGGGCTCTTCTGTCTTACAGGGTGCCCTTTGTGGATGGCATGATACCCTCCATGCGCGGGTCACGTTCAACCGCCATGCGCAGCGCCCTGCCAAAGGCCTTGAAGATGGTTTCGGCAATATGGTGGGCATTCCGGCCACGGATATTGTCTATATGCAGGCTCACCTGGGCATGGTTGACAAAGCCCTGGAAGAATTCATATATCAGGTCGATATCAAAATCGCCTACACGTGCACGCGGATAATCGACGTGGTATTCAATGCCTGGACGGCCAGAACAATCGAGCACGACACGCGACAGGGCCTCGTCCAGTGGCACATAGGCATGACCATAACGATAGATACCCTTCTTGTCGCCGAGTGCCTTTGTAACCGCCTGACCCAGTGTTATACCAACATCCTCAACCGTATGATGGGCATCAATCTCGAGATCGCCAGTGGCGTTTACGGTCAGGTCTATCATACCGTGGCGCGCAATCTGATCGAGCATATGCTCAAGAAAGGGCACCCCGATCTTCAGCTGGGACTGACCGGTCCCGTCCAGGTTGACCTCCACCGCAATGCTGGTTTCCTTCGTCTCGCGTTTTACCACAGCTGTTCGTTTGTTTGACATCAATCAATATCCGCACAATTTAAGTTTCGTTACAATAACATATGATGCAGTAAATGTTATTAACAGCATAACCAGGACACCCTATTTAATATGAAAAATCCTGTCGAAAATGAATCTGCTTTCAATCTGGCCCCGATTAAGGATTATCTGCTGGGTTTGCAAGACCGTATCTGCGCTGGACTGGAGCGGATTGATGCAGTGGAAACGTTTCAGGAGGACAGCTGGGATCGTGAAGGCGGGGGTGGAGGGCGGACACGCGTACTCAGTGGCGGTCGTGTATTCGAGCGGGGTGGTGTGGCCTTTTCCCATGTATTTGGTAATGGTCTGCCTCCTTCAGCCACCGCAAAACGCCCGGATCTCGCCGGCCGGAACTTCCAGGCAGTTGGTGTTTCTCTGGTCATCCACCCGTTAAATCCCTATGTTCCAACTTCACATATGAATGTCCGGTTTTTTGTCGCGGAGAAGCCGGGTGAAAAACCTATCTGGTGGTTTGGTGGTGGTTATGATCTGACACCCTACTATGGCTTCGGCGAGGATGCCATACACTGGCACCGCACGGCATACAACGCGTGCAAACCGTTCGGAGACAACGTGTATGCTGACTATAAACGCTGGTGTGATGATTATTTCTACCTGCGTCATCGCCAGGAACAACGTGGTATCGGCGGTCTGTTTTATGATGATCTGAATGAATGGGGTTTTGATCGCTGCTTCGATTTCATGCGCAGCGTCGGTGACAGTTATCTGCTGGCCTATACGCCGCTCGTTGAAAAACGTATGAACATGGAATACGGAGAAAAACAGCGCTCGTTCCAGCTCTACCGTCGCGGCAGGTATGTGGAATATAACCTGGTTTATGACCGTGGCACCTTGTTTGGGCTGCAAACGGGGGGGCGTACCGAATCTATCCTGATGTCGATGCCGCCACTGGTGCGCTGGGAGTATGACTGGCACCCGGAGCCGGGGTCAGAGGAGGCGAGGTTGTATGAGGAGTTTTTGAAGCCGCGGGAGTGGATTTAGTACGGCTGCGATTCTGCATCTCCCTCGAATATTAGTAGGGGAATGAGCGACTGGGGTTTTTTATACGGCTTCGATTAGGCGCCGCTCGGTACGTCCGGTATGGTCGTTCAAGACACGCCGTGAATACGTCCATGTAGGCTCAGGTGCCGCATCCCTGCGGCAAACGGTCTTTAACAACCATACCGGACTACCTCTTGAATGCTGTCAGTACTTTGCTATCTTGGTGATTCTAAGTCTGTAGCCAGAAGGTTACAGGACCATCATTTACAAGATGCACCTGCATATCGGCACCAAACTGGCCGGCACCCACTTTTTTGTATTTGAATCTGGCCTGTTGCAGTAGGTAATCAAACATCTGGTGTCCAAGGTCGGATGGGGC
>CAMBTO010000091.1 GCA_945870865.1 Klebsiella pneumoniae | reverse complement strand
CATGCCGGTAAAAAATGACAGTGCGAGGAACAGTCGCGCACCGGTCAGACCACTGCTACTGGCGACTACCGGTTTACTGTCAGCGACTATGGGGCGTGCCAGCACCCAGACGATCACTGCAATCAGTAAATTGATGCTGGCGGCCAGTGACAGCGTGCCCGGTAAACCCAGATGAGCTATCAGGAAAAAGGCGCTGAGCGGCAAGGCCAGTGCTGCGCCGATGCTGTTGGAAAAATACAGTAGCGCGAGAGACTTGCCGGGTTCGCCGGGGAAGGTCCGGATAAAACCGCTGCTCATCAACGGGAAGGTGGCCCCCAGCAGCAGCGACGGTGGTAGCAGTAAGAGCGATGAAATTATAATCTTGCTGGTATAAACCAGCGCCGGACTGCCAAGGGAGGGGATAATATGGGTAAATGCAACGGCCTGGATGAGCCCGAACAGGGGGTCAAACATCAACCCGAGTAAGCCGATCAAGCCCTCAAGAACAGCGTAGGCCAGCAACAGGTTTTTTATCCGCTGGACAAACCGTGAAACCAGCCAGGCACCCAGCGCCATGCCACCCATAAACAGAACCAGCACCAGCGCCTGGGCATAGGCCGCATGGCCGAGAAACAGTTTCAGGTAATGCGACCAGATGGACTCATAAACCAGACCGGAGAATCCGGACAGGATAAAAACCGCATACAGCGTATATTTGAGCCGGGGTTGGGTCATGCTGCGGTATGCGCGAAATTTACGCGCCTGTCCTGATATGGATGAGTCTCCAGGTGCTAACACAGTCGGGGAAAATGGTGCCTTGAGCAGGAGTAAAAAAGTATGCCAAAACTTGTTTATCCACATATTTCACAATTGTGAACTGCCTCTATTTATGTCTGATATGGTTATCTTTCTTTCTGGAAATAGGGAATGATTCTTACCACTTTAAACATAGTAAAAATCGTTCTTCGCAAACCGATAAAATGGAAAAATCGGACGCTGACAGGTGGAAACTATTGAGCGCTGATTGACAGTGATGGGCCTTCATTTCATATTGCGGAAATCAATTAGCGTGAGACCGCCGCCGATCAGCGCAAGTATGAACACGATAACGCCAATATAAAAAAGAGAAAAGGACGTCATTTCGGCCTCCCCAGCAATGCGGCCAGCTTGAAATAGATTCCGAAGCTGAAGATGGATGGTACCCAGATTGCCGTGAAGATCGCCTGGTGCGTGTCCTTCACCACAAACCACAAGTATGCGGAGATGATAAAAGAAATCATTACTGCCAAGATAATAAAGTAATCCGATTTTCTGAACATATAGCTTCCCCTATGTTTTACTTCTCAAAATATTCCCCGACGCCGTAACCAATCGCGCTCAACAGGCAGCCGGTAATCGCCACCGATCCAATGATTCGTATGCCCGACGAGATCCCGACCACAAATAAATCGCCGTCGATCAGGTCGCTTAGGGCAAGCGCCAGGCCAATGCAGCCGATGGCCGTCAGAGAGTTGCCAACGACAATAAGTAGATTGCTTATCTGTTTACTGACTATATTCACTTTGGATGTTGGTGTCTAAATATTTTTTTAAAAGAACTTAAAGGCGATAATACCCCCGATATGGTCTGGCTTACAATAGACATCTGTGGACTTGGCTGGACGCTAAACTGGATTAGATGTAGTTTTTATGCGGTTATTGTGGACTTCTCTGGACTTTGTTGGATGGGAAAATGGTGCCCTGAGCAGGAGTTGAACCTGCGACCTTCCGCTTAGGAGGCGGACGCTCTATCCACTGAGCTACCAGGGCAAAATCCAGACTGTCTGTACCTGACTGCCGGACAGAATGACAAATCTGTGCCGACCCAGGTGTCACCGGACGCTTCGGTGGATTTTATCCGATAATCCGGCTGATTGCAGGTTTTCCCTGCTGAATTTCCTCTGCGGTCAATCCGGCCAGTTCGTGTGGAAAAACCAGCCAGTCATCCGTTTCATGCAGAAAATAATCCGGCACCAGTGTGGTACGGTTATTATGCGGTTTATACCACGGACAGGCAATCCTCACCCGTTCTCGGATTTCAGTGCCGTAATGCATCTCCAGTTTTTCCAGAATTGTCCTGAAGCTGTTACCCGAATCAAATACATCATCGACTATCAGGAGCTGGTGTTCCGGGCGGGACCGTTCAAACACATATTCAAGCCCAGTAACGACGACTTCCTTGTTTCTTGCGTTAATTCCGGTGTAGGAGGCGGCACGAATCGCGACATGGTCGGTATGGATGCCATTATACTCGTAGTATTCATGTACCGCCATCGCCACCGGTGTACCACCACGCCAGACGCCGATGATCAGGTCCGGCCGGTATCCGCTATGATGGATAATGACGGCAAGTCTGAATGCATCCTCGAGCAGATTATTCGCATCAATGTAATGTTTAATCACGGTATCGCTCTATTATGATAACTATCAGAATTTGAAATACAGACTAAGGCTACTCGCAGACGCCGGAACGGAATCTTGACCTGCAGAAGTATATATTAATAAGCCCATCGATAAAATGCCGGGCGGATATACAATGACCAACCAATTATTTCACTTTTGAATGGAATTTCTGTCAATGAGGTAAAGCAGTTTCTTCCGCAATATGAGCCCAATTTAAAGAGTAATGTGACTGGTCCTGTCTGTCAGTATGTTGATGCAAATGCCCCGGGATATGTCATAATCTGACCAACGAGAGACGGGTCATTTTTAGTTGTAACTCAACGCGGCATTCCGCTATTGTCTATCAGATACCTGTGGTGTTTGAAGATAAGCAAAAACGGGCTAGACTGGCTGTGTATTTTTCCGGGGGAAGAGCAAGGTATGACAAATGGTAAAAATGATCATTCGGTAAAGTTGGTACACTCCAGAGCAGTACGATTTACCAACTTCTTCCAGAATATCCTGCTTTGGATAATTATCGGATTCAGCACTTCCGTGTCAGCTGAGGAGTTTCAACCTGTTATCGGTTCACGAGCCGGTAATATGATACAGACTTACTGCGTAACCTGCCATAACGAGACGCTTCGTACCGGTAGTCTGTCACTGGATCAAGTTATTCAGGATAGCGTAGATAAGCAGTCTGCAGTCTGGGAAAAGGTCGTACGCAAATTACGGACCGGGGCAATGCCTCCTCAGGGTCTACCTCACCCCACTCCAGACGACAACGAATATCTAATCAACCACCTGGAAACTGAACTGGATCGTGTAAGTGTCGCATATCCCAATCCTGGCCGTACTGCTCCCCACAGGCTAAACCGGGCTGAATACGCCAATGCCGTTCGCGACATTTTTGACCTTGAAATCAATGTGGAAAAGTTGTTTCCACCGGACGCGACATCCAGTCATGGGTTCGACAATCTCGCGGGTGTCCTGTCGCTGTCCCCGGTATTAATGGAAGGTTATCTGTCTGCGGCTAAAACAATCAGCCGATTGGCTGTGGGCGATCCGGATAGTGGACGCGTGATTGAAACCTATACCCTCCAGGACAACTTTAATCAGCATGATCGCGCCAGTGAAGAGCTCCCCTTTGGTTCGCGCGGAGGAATTATTGTTCGCCACTACTTTCCAGTAGATGGAGAGTATGTGATTCGAACAAAACTCAAGCGTATCGAGTTCGGGATAGATGCAGGAAAGATTACAGGATTTGAAGTTCCGAAACAGATGGATGTAATGCTAGACGGGATTAAAGCCCGGCAATTCAGCCTGGGAGATCAGCAAAAATCGGATGAGGATTTAGATGTCCGTATCTCAGTTAAGGCAGGAATGCGTTCACTAGGCGTTTTTTTTCTAAGAGACCGGATGAAAGCTGAGGAGGTCGGCAAGGAAGAACAGGAAGGTGGTGTGGCTTCGGTGGAGGTGGAAGGGCCGTATAACTTGTCAGGAGTTGGTGATACTCCCAGCAGGAGGAAGATTTTTTCCTGCCATCCAGATCGCAATAGCGAAGAGACAAGCTGTGCAAAGGAGATTCTTACAAGATTGGTTCGTTATGCCTATCGTCGCCCCGTGACGGATCAAGATACGCAGCCACTTCTGGGACTTTACCAGGCGGCCCGAATGGAAGAAGGATTTGACGCAGCCATAGGGATGGCAATTCAGGGTATATTAGTTAGCCCCAAGTTCCTGTTTCGAGTGGAAGATGAACCTGCCAATGTCGCCGTTGGAAGCGCCTACCCGATAACGGATCTTGAACTGGCATCCCGTATTTCTTTTTTCCTCTGGAGTAGCGTTCCTGATGAAACCTTACTAGATCTGGCCACGCGCGGCAAATTAAGGAAC
>CAMBTO010000090.1 GCA_945870865.1 Klebsiella pneumoniae | reverse complement strand
TCAAATAGTTCAGAAGGTAATTTCAATTTCAACGAGTTTTGAGATGGCCATGTTGATTCAGGTAATCAACTACTCGTATTGTACAGTCATCAACAGTTAATCGACCTGTATGTAGCGTAATTTCAGGGGCAACAGGCTTTTCATAAGGCGAACTAATACCGGTGAAGTCCGGGATCAATCCCAGCCTCGCTTGTTTATACAGGCCTTTCACATCTCGTGTCTCACACACAGCCAACGGAGCATCACAATAAATCTCAATAAACTCATCCGATCCCACAAGTTCACGCACCAGCTGTCTATCTTTTATAAAGGGCGAAATGAATGCAGACAGGGTTATTACGCCTGCCTGCATCATCAGTTTGCTCACTTCACCTATTCGGCGAATATTTTCGGTACGATCAGCATCTGTAAAACCGAGATCCTTGCATAAACCCTTCCTGACATTATCACCATCCAGGACAAAGGTTCGAAAACCCTTCTTGAATAGCATGTCCTCAACAGCATGGGACAAAGTGGATTTGCCCGATCCAGACAACCCGGTAAACCACAGTATACAACTCCGGTGACCATTTAAATGTTCGCGGTCCAGTTGGGTAACAGTCGCCTCGTGCCAGACTGTATTCTGATTGGTAATTACCTGGTTCATGTTTATGCGTTTTTCATTTTTTGTCTGCCGACACAGTAATAATCAAAGCCTTCCAGTTCCATTTGTGCGGGCACATAAACATTACGCAAATCAATAAACTTGTTTGAACGCATCGACTTTCTGACCCGTTTCAGATCCAGACCACGGTACTCATTCCATTCGGTAAGCAATACAACTGCATCCGCGCCATTGAATATATCATACAGATTATCAACATAGCTGATACTGGCTGGTAACAGTTTTTTTGCCTCGTCCATGCCATGCGGGTCATGGGCACGAATAATCGCACCGCCTTCTATGAGTTTGGGAAGGATGGATAATGCCGGAGCGTCACGCATATCATCTGTACCTGGCTTGAAAGTCAGACCGATGACAGAAATTATCTTGCCGGCGATATTGCCATCCAGTGCATTCCTGATTTTACTTATCATCCTTGCCTTCTGTGCTTCATTTACTTCCATCACCGATTCTACAATACGGCTGGACACACCGTTTTCCTGGGCAATCCTGACCAGCGCCTTGGTGTCCTTTGGAAAACATGAACCGCCAAATCCGGGGCCTGCATGGAGAAACTTGCGCCCTATTCTGCCATCCAGCCCCATACCTTTGGCTACCGCATGCACATCAGCACCGACGGCTTCACACAATATCGACATTTCATTTATGAAGCTGATCTTGGTGGCCAGAAACGCGTTGCTGGCATATTTAATCAGTTCAGCACTTTCGAGATCTGTTGCGACAATCGGAGTCTCAATCAGGTTTAACGGTCTGTATATTTCTCGAAGCACATCCAGTGCCCGGTCTGATTCGATACCGAGTACCACGCGATCCGGTCGCATAAAATCGGCAATAGCTGCGCCTTCACGCAGAAATTCCGGATTTGACGCCACATCAAAATCAGCATTCGGGTTAACTTCCTGGATGATGCGTTTCACATTGCGGGCCGTGCCGACAGGGACAGTCGATTTGTCCACGATGACGGTATATCCCTTCAGATACGGAGCAATATCGCGGGCGGCCTGAAACACATACGATAAATCCGCATGCCCGTCACCATGCCGTGAAGGGGTGCCGACAGCGATGAATATAAGGTCGCTATTTCCGATGACATCGTCATACTTGTCTGTAAACTTCAACCTGCCCTGTGACACATTCTTGGCCACCAGTTCATCGAGGCCGGGTTCATAAATAGGAATTTCCCCCTTGTTCAACTTGCTGATTTTATTGCTGTCAATATCAATGCATGTAACGTCAGCACCGAACTCGGAAAAACAGGTCCCGGACACCAGACCTACATATCCACTTCCAATAATTGAAACTTTCATTAGCTCTGCCTGTTTATAATCGAATCAGTTTGATACCGGCAGGGATTTTTTCCCTGTCCAGAATGCGGGTCACATCAAATACAACGCCTTTACCGTCTATCAACATACGAGATATATAGTCCCAGCCAAATTCCCTGTATGCGTTATGTGCAACCGCCAGAATCACCGCGTGTCCGGGTGTCATTTTGTTGTCATCCAGTATTTCGATTCCGTACTCATGGCGCGCCTCGTCCTTGTCGGCTTCAGGATCATAAATATTGATATCCACCTCAAATTCATTCAGCGCATTCACGATATCAATTACCCGGGTATTGCGGGTGTCCGGCACGTTTTCCTTGAAGGTGAAACCCAGAATGTTTACCCGGTTACCCTTCACACCAAACCCTTGTTTAATCATCTGCTTGACGACCTGACCGGCCACGAACGTACCCATGCCATCATTAATTCTGCGTCCGGCAAGTATAACCTGCGGGATGTACCCTGAAACCTGTGCCTTGTAAGTAAGGTAATATGGATCGACACCGATACAATGTCCGCCAACCAGACCCGGTTTAAACGGCAGGAAGTTCCATTTTGTTCCGGCGGCTGCCAGCACATCGCCGGTATCAATTCCCAGCTTCTCAAATATCAGGGAAAGCTCGTTCATCAGCGAGATATTCAGGTCACGCTGGGTATTTTCAATCACCTTTGCCGCTTCGGCAACCTTGATTGAAGGCGCCCTGTGTACACCTGCTGTTACCACAGACCCATATACTGCAGCGACGACGTCCAGACTCTCTGGCGTCTGTGCCGAGACGACCTTGAGGATCCGGGTAAAGGTATGTTCCTTGTCACCGGGATTGATACGCTCCGGAGAATAACCCACAAAAAAGTCTATCCCCGCTTTCAATCCGGAGATCTTTTCCAGGATGGGGATACATTCTTCTTCAGTAGCACCGGGATAAACTGTTGATTCATAAACAACAATGTCATTTTTCTTTAATACCTTGGCCAGCGTATTACTCGCGCCGACGAGCGGTGATAAATCAGGATATTTGGCATTATTGATAGGTGTTGGTACGGCTACGATATGAAAGTCCGCCTGCTTCAAGTCTGCTATATCAGCGGTAAAGAGTATGTTCGCCGCCTTCAGGTCCGCCGTTTCGACTTCCTTGGTTGAGTCATGCCCTTTTTGCAGTTCCGCAATCCGGTTCCGGTTAATATCAAAGCCTACAACACTCGCGAGTTTGCCAAATGCGACCGCAACAGGTAATCCCACATATCCCAGTCCAATTACGGATATTTTTCTATTATGTGTCATTATTTCACCTTGTAATAATCACGATACCAACGAACAAAGTTAGCGATGCCAGTCTCGATTTGTGTGGCCGGAGAAAAGCCTACATCACGGGCCAGGTCTTCCACATCCGCATACGTGGCGGGCACATCCCCCGGCTGCAACGGCAGAAAATTCTTGACAGCTTTCTTACCCAGGCAGTCCTCCAGTATTTCAATGAAACGCATCAACTCAACCGGCTGGTTATTCCCGATATTATATAATCTATAAGGTGCCTTACTCGTACCCGGATCAGGTGTATCACTGGTCCAGTCCGGATTGGGGGTTGCGACCCTGTCAGTTACACGGACCACGCCGTTGACGATATCATCCACATAGGTGAAATCGCGTCTGTGATTACCATTGTTGAATACATCGATCGGCTCACCGGCAAGAATTTTTCGGGTGAACAGGAACAATGACATGTCCGGCCGACCCCAGGGGCCGTAAACCGTAAAAAATCGCAGGCCTGTAGTAGGCATGTTATACAGGTAGCTATAGGTATGAGCCATTAACTCATTCGCTTTTTTAGTAGCGGCATAAAGGGAGAGCGGATGGTCGACATTATGGTGGATGGAGAACGGCATCAAGGTATTGGCGCCGTATACCGAACTGGATGACGCATAGACCAGATGTTCTACCTTGTTATGACGACACCCCTCCAGGATATGGATAAACCCCACCAGATTTGAACTGATATAGGCATGCGGATTTTCGATTGAATAGCGTACACCCGCCTGGGCCGCCAGATGGATGACTCGCTGTGGCTGGTGCGATTTGAATATCGTTTCAATATCCTGCCTGTCAGCAACGTCTGCCTTAATAAAAGTGAATCTGTTGTCATCGGTCAATCGCCGTAGTCTGGCGTTTTTCAGGTTTACATCATAATAATCATTCAGATTATCGATGCCTATGACCTCATCCCCCCTGTCCAGCAATACTCGGGTGACAGCAGAACCGATAAAACCTGCTGCCCCTGTTAACAGAATTTTCATGTCTTTGTTTATTCCGGGTTATTTCATGGTTATCAAGGCTATGGTGATAATCCATTTCGAGCTGACAGACTAACATTTCTTGCTTTCAGTATGAATCAAATGATAGCTGTTCGGGCCTGTTTTATCTGGCACCGTCAGCACATAATTCTGATCTGGAACTTGATAGAGGCTAACAGTATTTGTGGAAATTGCAGGTCAGCGCAGATTTATTGCTGGGCAATTAATCCGGT
>CAMBTO010000089.1 GCA_945870865.1 Klebsiella pneumoniae | reverse complement strand
TTCAATTCAGTATCGGGTTGAACAGGAGGCTTTGTTTTTGTCTGAATGTCATTGTTGTCAGCCGCCACAGCGACGATGACCTTGCCCATCATGCCGGTCATCGAGTGGAACTGGAGGTGGCAATGAATCGCCCATTCACCCGGTTCATTTTCAGGGTGTGGTAGTTGGACAGGTGCGCGTTTACTAGATAATCCCGGGTCTATTCCGGTTCCCAGTCCAGTGTCGGTTCGTCCATCATGGCCGCCTGCTCGCGCAGACTGAGAATATGATCCTCCCAGTAGCGTTGGCTGTTAAACCAGGGGAAGGCCATCGGGAAGGCCGGATCTTCCCAGCGACTGGCGATCCAGCCGGCATAATGGATCATGCGCAAGGTACGTAATGGTTCAATCAGATAGAGTTCACGTAGTTCAAATGACCTGAACTCACAATACCCCTCCATCAGATCAAACAGCCGCGCCGTCATGTATTCACGATCACCGGAGAGCAGCATCCACAGGTCCTGGACAGCGGGTCCCATGCGCGCATCATCAAAATCAACGATAAACGGGGCATCATTATTCCACAGGATATTGCCATGGTGACAATCTCCATGCAGACGTAAAAAATCCACCTTGCCAGCCCGGGCAAAGCCCCGTTCGATCCGCTTCAACAAGTCAGCGACCAGCGTGCTGTAGGATTCAATCAAATCGGCCGGGACAAAGTTATGGGCAAGCACATATTCACTCGGTTCGATACCAAACGCACGGATCGTCAGTTCGGGACGGTGTTCAAATGGTTTCAGGTCACCAAAGTTATGGATACGGCCGAGTGTGCGACCCAGTTGTGTCAGGTGATCGGGATTATCGAGCTCGGGTGGTCTGCCACCTACACGCGTGTACAGGGCAAACCGGAAACCATCCATATGAAATAATGTTTTACCATCGGCATCAGCCAGCGGCGCAATGACCGGTATATCCGAACCTGCCAGTAACAGGGTGAAATCATGTTCTTCCTGGATGGCCTCATCGGTCCAGCGTTCCGGGCGGTAAAACTTGGCGATGATCGGTTTTGCATCCTCGATACCCACCTGATACACCCGGTTTTCATAACTATTCAGGGCCAGTATGCGACCATCGCTGCGATAGCCAATCCGGTCTATAACATTGAGAATTTCATCGGGGGAAAGATTTTTATAGGTATCAGAGGGTTCCATTCGCGGCATTGTAACATTTCTGTGCCACACATATGGTAACGACCGGGAAATCGGGGTTTAATAAAAAAAAAACACGTCCATGTGTCGAGGGGGGAACAGATTACGGTACGAGTAACCCGTCGCTGGCCACAATTTCGCCAGACAGCGGTAAATTCCCATTATGTAGACCAATACCGTTTTTCCGTGTATTTGCTTCTATCACGGCGGGTTTATCATATCCGGGAGGAACGATCTCTATCTGCTCGTATCCAATGGGCGATATCTTCAGCGCCTCATGCATATCCGGAGAGAATTCTGCTGTGCCCAGGGTTAACGCATTGATGTCATTTTTAATCACCAGTTCATCGGCGGTTACCAGGGTAATTGCGACCGCCAATGACAGTGTTACGACTAATTTATTTATCACTTTCATGGCCTTCTCCTTTCATCTAAACTAGGTAATTATTATTGCAATGCAACAATACTATCTATCAATATGGGTTACAATTACGATATATTGGAATTATAATTAACCATTAGTTAACAATATGGGTGGAAAATGGACAAATTGAGTAGTATGAAGGTGTTTATGCAGGTTGCCCGCCTCGGTAGTTTTTCTGCGGCGGCACAAACGCTGGGTATCTCCAAGGCAATGGTTTCAAAACATATCAGCCGTCTGGAAGATGAACTCGATGTGCAACTGTTGAACCGCACGACACGAAGTCTCAGTCTTACTGAAGTTGGCACAGTCTATCGGGATCGGATCAAGGAAATCCTGAATGACATCGAAGAAACAGAACTGTCTGCATCTCAATTGAGTTCTGAACCCCGAGGGACCTTGCGAATCATGGCCCCGACCTCATTCGGATCATTCCATTTGTCACGCATGGTTGCTGAGTATCTGAAGGTCCACTCGCATGTGAGTATTGAAATGATCCTGACGGAACGTATGCCGGATCTGGTCGAAGAAGGTCTGGATATTGCGATCCGGATTGGCAACCTCGGCGACTCCAGTCTGTTTGCACGCAAGATTGCCGATGCGAGAATGATTGTCTGCGCCTCGGTGGCCTATCTGGAAAAAAATGGTGTACCGAAAAAACCTGAAGACCTGCTCGAACACAATTGTCTGACCCATACGACCCACACTGGTGATGCCTGGACTTTCAAGGGCAGTCAGGGACACTACAGGATTGATGTACAGGGCACCGTAAAGTCAAACGCAACCGATGCCTTGCGCATCGCCGCCATCCAAGGCTGTGGTCTTATCCACTTACCAATCTACATGCTGACGAAGGATCTGAAAACCGGCAGGTTGATCTCGGTATTAAAGGAATATGAAGGTGCAAAACGTCCGATACATGCGGTATATCTGCATCGTATGCATCTGTCCGCGAAGGTCAGAACATTTGTTGATTTTCTGTATGACCAGTACCAGCATAATCCGATAGATGAGGCCTAACCGACCGAGGAGTAATCAATCGCAACATAAATTTCTTGCCTTGCATCCGTAGTTACAACGCCTTCAGTTGCAGTCGGGTAGTTTGTTCGGGTAGGGCAGGGGCCGTCTTACTCGTCGTTGATACATCTTCATGGGTCAGTTGTATCAGGGAGTTGTAATACTTCCGTATATTTTCCACAAACACGACTGTCTCGCCACCACGCGCCTGACCATTGGTGGTCTGACTGTACCATTGTTCATTTGCCAGCAGTGGCAATGACTCTTTCACGTCCTGCCACTTGTCCGCGCTGCCTCCGCGTTTCTGGGTGAGGATGCGTGCGTCTTCAAGGTGACCAAACCCGATATTATAGGTAGCGAGTCCAAACCATATTCGATCCGGCTCGGGGATGCGTATAGGCACCTTGTCTATCATTTCACGAATATATCTGGCCCCGCCGTCAATACTCTGCGCCGGATCCAGCCGGTTGGACACCTGCATCCGTTTGGCAGTATCCAGAGTCAACATCATCATGCCACGTACCCCGGTGGGTGAACGTGCACGTTCATTCCAGTGTGACTCCTGATAACTCATTGCTGCCAGCAGGCGCCAGTCAAAGCTGTATGATTCCGCAGCCTGCCTGAACAGATGTTGATACTGTGGCAGGCGCGAATGAAATAATTCAACAAACCGGCGCTGGTCAACATAATCAAACTCGCGCACCGGACCATAATAATAGTCGATCAGTTCAGCCAGATAAGCGTTACTTTTGATAGTGTTGAAGAAATAAACTATCTCCTGTTGCAGGCTGGTATCGACTGATTTCAGGGTCAACCAGATCAGCGGGCTGGCCGGTGCTAGGTCAAACGCGCTGCGTAATTCAGGGTAGCTTTGCTGGGCTAGTATCAGCTCGTTCGAATAGGTGGCTACGTAGGCAATCTGTTCATTGTTTAGCAGTTCAATCAGATCAATGCCGCTTTTATCGGAATGTATATTCCAGCCAAATTCTGGGTGTGCCTGTTTGGTTTGCTCCAATATTGAAGTGCTGACAAGTCCGTCCGGCACATGCAGGGCAAAAGGGTACAGGTCATTTGGCGTTTCCGGTTTGTCCATGCTACTGTGGTAAATGACCTGTGGAGTCACGGAATAATAATCCGGTCCTGCCACCAGCTCAGTGTCACCGGTCCAGGTGCTTTTCAGCAGGCCAACGGCGATGTCTGCCTTGTCTTGTCTGAGCATTTCGATCATCCCTGCCTTGTTCGGGGCGATTACCACTTCCAGCTGAACCTTCAGCTGTGTGGCAAACATTCTGGCGAGGTCATACTCGAAACCACTCTCACTTTCGTCCTCAACCATATAACTCGTCGGACTGTAGGCAGTTACAATTCGTAACTTACCCTGTTCGAGTATTCTTTCCATGCGGGAGTCGGGACTGGTACAGGCCGATACCAGCAGGGTCAGCAGAACCAGTCTTACCATCCGGCGATATATTCCAGTCGGGATAGTCCAGAGATGGAACAGGCCAGGGTAAATTGCCATGCGAGTTTTAATCATACGCATATAAATAAATGTCGCTGAACCTGTTTTTTTTCAGGGTGTACAGTACAATACCAGCCCGGATTAATGCCAGAACGATTTGCACTCAGATAATCTGACTGCAGTAATATGGTGCATAATGTGCGTATGGTCACGTTATTATGATTTCCTAGGCAGTACCGCAGTTTCAGTTGTAAAAACGGAGAGGTGGCAGAGAGGCCGAATGTGCTCGACTCGAAATCGAGTGTCCGCTCGCGGACCGTGGGTTCGAATCCCACCCTCTCCGCCATTTCATCATCCAGTAACGTCCAGCAACATCCATTAGACACAGCCAAGTGTCTGTATTATAAGAAAATATATTCTTATAGTCTCCAGTGAGCTACAATAACGTCCAGAACATTTGAGGGTAATTTTGAGGGTAAAAATTA
>CAMBTO010000088.1 GCA_945870865.1 Klebsiella pneumoniae | reverse complement strand
ATTTCGTAGAAACCGCGACCGCGCGTCGGCACAACGAATTCTTGAAGGGCTTGGCGTAGCATCACCGCGATTTCCATCCAACCGCCCGTGAAAGACAAGCGGGAAACGTGTGCTGACGAAAACAGGCTGAAACCATTCCGTCTGCTGGGACAGAAATATCTGGATATGGTCGACATCATGGCCGATCCGGAAAAGACAGAAAATTTCCTGCGCATGGAGAAATGGATCTTCGACAGTCCGGCACAGGCGGGAGAGGCATACCGTGAATTTATCACGCAATTCTATCAACAGAATTTGTTAGTCAAGTCTGCGGTAGTTATCGGAGGCAGGACGGTGAATCTGGAAGAGATCACTGTTCCCATACTGAATATTTATGCACGCGATGACCATCTGGTGCCGCCTGATGCGTCAAAGGCATTGCAAGGATGTGTCGGATCAACAGACTACACAGAACTGGAATTCCCCGGCGGCCACATTGGTATATATGTCAGCGCCCGTGCGCGGGAGATGTTGCCGCCTGCTATCGCTGACTGGCTGGCAAAGCGTTCCGGACAGTAATACTCCAGCGCTGACATCCCCCAAACAGGGTATATCCCCCCCTGCCAATCCGGACTAGTATGGTTCTGCGGTAAGTCCGGGACGAGCTGCCAGGAAGGCCTTCAGAACGGACTCACCTCATTGCAGGCCACGGAAGGGTAACGGCGCCAGGGACTGGCGCACTTCAAGTTGTCAGATAATTCATCGCGTCAGTGTGCCGCCTGTACCAGATGCAGCGCATCTTCAATTACTTCAATTCCAGAATGGTTGTCGTACATGTTTTCACTGAGGTAACGGCGCCAGATCCTGGCGCCGGGTTGACCCTGAAACAGGCCAAGCAAATGTCGCAACATCTGGTGTAAATAGATGCCCTGACTCAGTTGTGCTTCTGCATAGGAGATAAACCGTTCAAGAATCTCTGTACGTGTATACAAATGGGCAACATTTCCGAATATTATCCGGTCCGCAGTGGCCAGCAGATAAGGATTGTGACAGACGGCACGGCCTATCATTACCCCGTCAATATGTTGCAAATGCCCGTTTGCCTGTTCGAGTGACTGGATACCGCCGTTGATGATAATTTCAAGATCCGGAAAGTCCTGCTTGATCCGGTAGACCATGTCATAGTTAAGAGGGGGAATCTCACGGTTTTGTCTCGGGCTGAGGCCCTGCAGCCAGGCCTTGCGGGCATGCAGGATAAAGGTACGGCAACCACCGGCTGCCACGGTGCTGATAAAGTGATGCAGGTGCTCATAACTGTCCTGGTTATCAATACCTGTGCGGGTCTTGACCGTGACCGGGATCGATACAGATGAGGCAATCGCAGCAACACAATCGGCGACCAGTTGTGGGTGTGCCATCAGACAGGCGCCGAAATTACCGTTCTTGACCCGATCACTCGGACAGCCGATATTGAGATTTACCTCACTATATCCGGTCTGTTCGGCTATACGTGAACATTCTGTCAGCTCCGCCGGATCATTTCCTCCGAGCTGTATGGCCAGTGGATGCTCTTGCGGGCTGAACTCGAACCGATGGTATTGTTTGCCATGGATAATCGCCCCGGTGGCAATCATTTCTGTATACAGCATTACATTTCGCGAAAGCAGCCGCAGGAAATAACGAAAGTGACGGTCGGTATGCGTCATCATCGGGGCAACACACAGCCGACGATTTAGCGAATCCGGTTTCTTCATGAAAAGCCTGTTGTTTACAGATCGTTCGCGACAGAGTGGTACATGGGTGATTGACTGGTTCATTTATTTCCAAGAATAGTCCGGGTAAAGCTGGTGCGCAGGTAAAAGCCACGCGGCAGAGTATATGTCGGTATGCCTTCCTTCGACCAGGCTTTTCCAAGCGCTGCCGCATTGGCTGCCTTCGGTCGCATTTGCAGATACCTGCCCTGGACCGAGCTGACCTTGTCCAGACTGCCGGTAGCGACCAGTTCCATTATCTCTTCCCAGTCATTTTGCAAAACTGATTCCTGCTCCGCGCCCGGGCTCCACAACTGCGCAGTACCAAAACGCCGTTGCGGATAAGGGACTGATTTGTCTGATTCTACCGGTACCCAGAGTACACGTGAAAGTTTTATCCTGACTATAGAGGTTTTCCAGCGACTGCCGATGATGTCAGACTGGGACACGGTACACACATAGGTTGACTCTGCGGGGCGACCCGGGTTGCTCATCGGTACGGTTTTCAGTTCTACCCCAATTTGCTGGAAGTCCGGTTCTGCCAGCGTCGATGCCGTCGCGCCCAGGTAACATTCGGCCAGCTGTCCGGTCCAGCCCTTGTTTCGACGCTGATCGGCAGGTGCGACCAGCCCCAGTTCTGCGGCCGCCTGGGCAATGGTCTTGCCCGCGAGTTGTCCGGCCCTGTCCAGTAACTCCTGTTCCGAGCGGGGTGCCTGTATTGTAGATTGCATAGTGGTGTTTACTTCAGTGCTTCTGTTATCGCGTTGCGCAGCATTTCGAACTGGGTCTCATCGGTAATCATGTGATTGTTCTGATCCGTTATGAAGAAGATGTCCTCAATGCGTTCACCATAGGTAGCAATCTTCGCGCTTTGCAGCCGTGTCCGGCATTGTTCCAGTGCCGACCCGATGGCAGACAGGAATCCCACCCGATCGGTGGCAGTCACTTCCATGACGGTACGGGCATTCTTTTCATCCTGGGAAAAACTGACCCGGGTTGGTATGGGGAAGTTTTTCAGCTTTCTTGACTTGATCCGCGAGACAGTCTTGATCGGCGTCTCAAAATCGAGCAGGTTATTATGCAGCAGCGTCTGGATTTCTTTCTTGCGATCGCGGCCCCCGACAATTTCGCCACTTTCCTCAAGCACGATGAACGTGTCCAGGGTGAACCCGTTGGCGGAAGTGATAATTCTGGCGTCCATGATGTTCAGGTTAAGCTGGTCCAGCGTCTGGGTGGCGCGCGAGAAAATATTGTCATGATCGCGCATGTAAATAAATATCTCGGTACCACCCCGATCCGTCAACTCGCGGATCAGGATTAACGGCAGGTTTTTTTTTGATGATTTGGCGATTGCCCGGGTGTGCCAGGCAACCTCGTCAGCGGAATGCTGAATGAAATAATCATCACCCAGTTGGGACCATATTGCGGCGACGCCGGCTTCGGATCCAATGCTGTCACTGAGTAGTCTTGACGCCTGCATGCGTATTTCGCTGATGCGTTCTTCCTTGTCTATCGGATTACCCAGACCCCGGCGTAATGCCAGTTGGGTATTCTTGTACAGGTCAATCAGTAACGCCGCCTTCCAGCTGTTCCATAACTTCGGGCTGGTGCCGTTAATATCGGCGACAGTCAGCAGGTAGAGGTAATTCAGATGCATTTCGTCACCGACTTTCGCCGCGAACCGGTTAATGATACCCGGATCGCTGATATCTTCGCGCTGGGTTGTCATCGACAGTAATAAATGATTTTTCACCAGCCAGGCTACCAGCCGGGAATCGTATTCGCTGATCTGATGGTTGCGGCAGAAGGTCAGTGCGTCCTGTTTGCCGAGGTCAGAATGATCACCATGACGGCCCTTGGCGATGTCGTGAAAAATACCGGCCAGATATAACAACTCCTGCTTTGGTATGGATTGCATCAGTGTATAGGCAAACGGGAACCGGTCCTTGTGTTCATCCATGGTGAAAAAGCGCATGTACTGGACGACGAACAGGATATGTTCATCGACTGTATAGACATGAAACAGATCAAACTGCATCAGGCCCTCGATAGCAGCAAATTCCGGCATGTAGGCGGACAGTACGCCATAACGATGCATGCGTCGCAGCTCATGAATTACCCGGCGTGGCTGACGGATAATCTCCATGAACAGACTGCGATTGCGGATGTCCTTGCGAAATTCATCATCAATCAGATGCAGTGATTGCCGGATAAGGCGGATGGTACTCGCCCGTACCCCGATGATTTTCGGATCCTGCTGTTTTAGCAGGAATAGCTCGAGCATGGCGAACGGATAGTTGCGAAAAATGTTCTGGTTACGCGCCTCAATAAAATTGTTCCTGACCTGGAACCGTTTGTTCAGCGAGGTAATCTTTTCACGGCGGGTCGCATAGATGATGGCCTCCTGAAAATGCTGTAACAGCATTTCATTCAGTCGCGCCAGTTCCGAGGTGATGTGGTAGAAGCGCTTCATGAAATCTTCGATCGCACTGTTGTTTTCCGATATATAACCGAACTTTTCGGCCACCTTGCGCTGGTGGTCAAACAACAATCTGTCCTCGCGACGCCCGCTGATAATATGCAAGGCGAAGCGGACTCGCGACAGGAAGGCATTGCCCTCATCAAGGATTTGGAATTCTTCCTGTGTCAAAAAACCGTGATCGATCAGCTCTTCGAGGGTGCGCGCGTTAAAATGACGTTTGGCGACCCAGCCTATCATCTGGATATCACGCAGGCCGCCGGGGCCTTCCTTGATATTCGGCTCCAGATTATGGTCCGTATCATTGAAGCGCTGATGGCGGTTGATCTGCTCATTCCATTTTGACTCAAAGAACTTGCGCGTCGGCCAGATTTTTTTCGGGCCAGTCGCCTCCATCATTGCGACAT
>CAMBTO010000087.1 GCA_945870865.1 Klebsiella pneumoniae | reverse complement strand
CACAATTATGCTATCGAGTAGCTGTTCTACACCCTGGCCTGTGGCAGCGGAGACGTTTACAAAAATGGTATCACCACCCCATTCTTCCGGGATGACCTCAAACTTGGTCAATTCCTGGCGCACACGTTCCGGATCCGCCGAGGGCTTGTCAATCTTGTTCACAGCAACAATCATCGGCACCTTGGCCAGCTTGGCGTGCTTGATTGCTTCTTCGGTCTGCGGCATCACTCCGTCATCAGCAGCAATAACAATGATAACGATGTCGGTGGCCCTGGCACCACGCGCGCGCATAGCGGTAAACGCCTCATGTCCTGGCGTATCGAGGAAGGTGATCCTGCCATGCGAACTGTTCACACTGTAGGCGCCGATATGTTGGGTTATACCACCGGCCTCACCGGCAGCCACCTTGGTACGACGGATATAATCAAGCAGCGAGGTCTTGCCATGGTCCACATGCCCCATGATCGTGACCACCGGCGGACGGGTGATTTTGTCCACATCGGCGACAGCAGAGTGGACGATCTCTTCTTCAAGTGCATTTTCCTTCAGCAAAGTGGCCTTGTGACCCATTTCATTGACAACAACTGCCGCGGTTTCCTGATCGATAGTCTGGTTGATGGTGACCATACTGCCCAGATTCATCATCACCTTGACAACTTGGGTGCCCTTGACGGACATACGCGCTGCAAGTTCTGCGACAGTAATACTTTCGGGGATCTCGACAGTACGCACGATCGGTGCGGTCGGCATTTCAAATGCATGCTGTGACGAACGACTGACGACAGGGGGTGTACGTGAAGGCTTCTTCTTGCGGCGGCCAGATTTTTCCGAGGCCACATGCAGTTCCTTCCGGTACATCCCCTTATCGGCCTTTTTACCGCCGGGTTCAGATGGTTTGACCCATGGCGTTTCCGTCGACGCGGTCTTTGCCGCGCCCTGTTTTTCAGTCACCGGATTGGCCCCAGGTACCGCCGCCGCATCCATAGAATTCGTCCTGTTCTCTGTCTTCGCCAGTTTTTCCTTGCGTGCTTCGATCAGGGCAGCACTGGCAGCAGCAACCTCGGCGGAGGTCTGTTCCAGTCTGGCCTTCTCTGCCGCAACAGCCTCAGCGGCGAGACGTTCGACCTCGGCCGCCTGGGCAGCGACTTCATCTATTGCCTTCTGCCGGGCCCCTTCTTCCTCTTCGATCGCCCCACGTTTGGCGTAGGTCTTGCGTTTACGGTACTCAACATTGACTGTTTTGGCTCGCTGTTTGGTTCGGCTACCCGGAGCAGACACCGGAACCTTTATTTCACTGACTGACTTGCGTTGCAGTGTGATTTTTTTCGGTTCTGATGCGGTGTCCTTGCCATGTTTGCGACGCAGTAAACCAAGCAGGTCAGACTTTTCGCTATCGGTAATGACATCAGTTTCGACTTTGCCCTGTATACCCGCATCGAGCAGTTGCTCCAGCAGGCGCTCTACCGGTATGCCGATGACATCCGCATATTGACGTACTGTAACTTCAGGCATTTATGCCCTCTCCCCGGCACTATTTTCCTCGGTGGCAAACCAGGGAATACGTGCGGTCATGATCAGTTTACCTGCCCTTTCCTTATCCAGACCGTCGATATCCAGCAACTCATCTATCGACTGTTCGGCAAGATCTTCCATTGTTACCACACCGCGCGAGGCAAGTTCATAAGCCAGCGCCTCGTCCATTCCTTCCATAGTCAGCAGATCATCTGCTGGCGTCACATCACCCAGCTTTTCTTCCTTCACGATTGCGCGTGTTAACATGACATCACGTGCACGATCACGGATTTCCTTCACCAGTGATTGATCAAATTCCTCTATATCGGCCATTTCACTCTCGGGTACATAGGCCACTTCCTCAATACTGGAGAACCCTTCCTGCACCAGGATATTCGCCACTTCCTCATCCACACCGAGGTGATCCATAAACAGCTTTGCCAGTTCCTGTGATTCAAGCTCGCTTTTCGCATCCGCCTGCTGCACTGACATCACATTCAATTCCCATCCGGTCAGCTCGCTTGCAAGCCTCACGTTCTGGCCACCACGGCCAATCGCCTGTGACAGGTTCTCCTCGGCAACAGCCACTTCCATACTATGGGAATCCTCATCTACCAAGATTGATGCCACCTCAGCAGGTGCCATCGCATTGATGACAAACTGGGCTGGGTTTTCGTCCCAGAGGATGATATCAACACGTTCACCACCCAGTTCATTCGAAACCGCCTGCACACGTGATCCACGCATACCGACACAAGCGCCAATCGGATCGATACGCGCGTCGTTCGCCTTGACGGCAATTTTTGCGCGCGAACCTGGATCCCGCGCACCACTGATAATCGAGATCATGCCTTCATTGATTTCCGGCACCTCAATCTTGAACAATTCAACCAGTAACTCCGGCGCAGTCCGGCTTAAAAACAGCTGCGGGCCACGGATTTCAGAGCGTACTTCCTTCAGGTAAGCACGTACACGATCACCCGGACGTACGGCTTCGCGCGGGATCATCTGCTCACGTGGAATGATGGCCTCTGCATTGTTACCGAGATCGATAGACACATTACCGCGTTCCACACGCTTGACGATACCACCAACCATCTCGCCTACTCGATTACGATAGGCATCAACCACCTGATTTCGTTCAGCTTCGCGTACCTTCTGCACGATGACCTGCTTGGCCGTCTGGGCAGCGATACGACCGAATTCGACAGAAGGCATTGGCTCTTCCAGCAAATTACCAACATTCATGACCGGGTTCTTCTCGCGTGCATCGGAAAGTTTGATTTGGCGGGTCGGGAATTCAACCGCATCCATCTCATCTGGCAAAACTTCCCACTGACGGAAGGTCGTATAATCTCCGGTATCCCGGTCGATCAAGACACGAGACTCGATATCTTCACGATGACGTTTCTTCGTGGCACTGGCCAGGGCCGCCTCGATTGCCTGAAAGATAATCTCTTTTGCGACGCCTTTCTCATTCGAAACAACATCCACAACCATCAGGATTTCTTTATTCATCAATGCTCTCTCTTGTTACCTTTATTAATGTCTATTTCCGGAACCAGCCTGGCGTTGTCTATCGAATCCGCCGGAACCTTGAAGAGTTTGCCTTCCACTTGCATCAGCACAAGATTTTCGTCCGTACCTGTAATCTTTCCTGTCAGTTTACGTCTGCCATCCAGTTTGAGCGATAATGTCAACCGTGCATCATTATCGATATACCGGGTAAACTGGGACAAGGTGAACAGGGGCCTGTCGAGGCCAGGTGAGGAGACTTCCAGATTATACGCCCCTTGTATGGGATCCTCTACATCCAGCACACCGGTCACCTGGCGACTGACCTGCTCACAATCCGACATGGTAATTCCGTCTACCTTGTCAATATATATACGCAGCAGGGAGTACCTACCCTGGGCAAGGTATTCCACACCCCATAGCTCGTAGCCCATGGCCAAAACCACAGGTTCTATTAACTCAACAATTTTTCGATTCTGTTTATACATAATCCTGAAAAAAAAATGGGCTCAAGGCCCACTTTTCAGAAACTTAGCGTAAAACTTCTCTAAAGTATAGCCAGAGTTTATTCATCCTGCCAGAAACAAATTTAACAAAAAATTACACTAATACACCAACGAAAAGGCCCCGATTTACCGGGGCACCGTCATGAAAATGGTAGCGGGGGCAGGATTTGAACCTACGACCTTCGGGTTATGAGCCCGACGAGCTGCCAGACTGCTCCACCCCGCAATTGAGGTGCCGCATACTACAGCGTATAGAATCCAATTTCAAGGAAACCCGTACTATTTAGATTTAAATTCAATACTTTATGCCAGACGTACCGGTTGCCGTTTGTTTCCCCAGTCCCCCGGACTTTGATCGAAAATGCCCGGACACGCCGTCCCACAAGCATTGCAACGGCCATCTGCGTCCAGATTCCAGTCCGTTAGAACATACCAGTCACGCACAATCACGGCCATTCCACACCCTGGACAGTGAGTCGTTCCACCCTGCGGATCATGGACATTGCCGGTGTAGACAAATTTCAGATCATTATTTATAGCAATCTGGCGGGCCCGGATCAGTACAGACGGGGAAGTGGCCGCAATATCACGCATCTTCCAGTCCGGGTGGAATGCTGAAAAATGCAGCGGGACCTCCAGCCCGTGGTTTTCTGCTATCCAGCCGGTCATTTCCTCCAGTTCAGCGTCACTGTCATTTTCACCCGGTATTAATAATGTCGCAATCTCAAGCCATACCTGGGTGTCGTGTTTCAGGTAAACCAGGGTTTCCAGCACCGGTTTGAGGCTGGAACCAGTCACATTCCGGTAAAAACGCTCAGTAAAGGCTTTCAGGTCAACATTGGCTGCATCTATATAATGATAGAACTGCTGACAAGGTGCCGCACAGACATAACCGGCCGTCACCGCCACTGTCTTTATATTATGTTCATGACAGGCCCGGGCGACGTCGATCGCATATTCATGAAAGATCACCGGATCATTATAAGTAAAGGCGACGGAACGACACCCCAGTGCCACGGCGGCCTGTGCCAGCTTTTCTGGCGTAGCGGCATCGGCCAGTGTATCCATCTGTCTGGACTTGCTGATGTCCCAATTCTGGCAGAACTTGCAGGCCAGGTTACAACCGGCGGTTCCGAACGACAGCACAGGACTTCCCGGTAAAAAACTGATCCGCTCCAGTTTCTGACTCAGCTGAAACTGAAGGCTGGTTTAGCGGCCCGGGACGTAGCTGATCAAGCGTGGGTCTATGGTTCAACGACCTTTTA
>CAMBTO010000086.1 GCA_945870865.1 Klebsiella pneumoniae | reverse complement strand
GATCATCTGGTTTTCATCCTTCTGGCCTTCCTTTTCTGGTTTGTCCGGACTCTGATGGGCATCAACAGCGTCCCCGGCATAGCTGCGGGATACTGCACGGTATTCCATTACGAGCTGTAACAGTCCGAGCAGGACCGCCGGTATACCTACCATTAAAGGCATCAGTCGAGCCTTTGTCGGGAAGTCCATGGCCAACAGGGTCATGAGCACAAATATGGCAAGCATAACCAGCGAGGTCAATACACGACCGTGCATTAATACTTTAGTCGACATGGAACTGAACTCCTGGCTTGTTTAACATTTTACGGGTACGCCAGATATAGTATGCGACACTCGCTATTATCAATACGATCATCAGTAATGTCCCGGGGCGTAACAAGAAACTTGGGCCCCACAACGCCATGGCCTTGTGATAAGAGTCTTCGGCAACCGGTCCAAGGATCAGGCCGATGACAAATGGTGGTCTTGGCCAGCGGTACTTCTTCAGGAAGTAGCCGAGCATACCGAACACGAAAAGCAACACCAGGTTTTCCCAGGTTTTCGCACCCAGATATGACCCCAGGAATGTCAGTATCAGCACAAACGGTATCAGCAGATTACCGCGAATAAAGGTGAGATAACCAAGTAAAGGAACTACAGCCAAAATCATCAGTACAGCGATTACATTTGCAATGACGAGCGCCCAAATCAGTGTGTAGACGAGGTGCAGGCCAGTAATTGCCATTGCCGGCCCGGGCTGGATACCCAGCATGATAAACGCACCGAGCATCAGTGCCATGCCGGACGACCCTGGTACAGCGAAGAACAGTGTGGGCAGGAGCGATCCGCCTTCCTTCGAGTTGTTCGCCGTCTCGGGTGCGATTACACCTTCAACAGCACCCTTGCCAAATCGCTCGGGTGTTTTTGACGACTGGATTGCGTGTCCATAACATATCCAGGTGGCGGCATCGCCGCCCAGACCCGGTATCAGACCGATAAATGCACCAATGAGCGAGGTACGGAGGGTCAGCCCCCAGTGGCGGAATACATCCAGCAATCCCTGGATAACGCCATTGTAGTCCAGTTTTGCAGAGCTTTGGTCTTTAGCAATTGCACCCCCGGCCACACCGAGCGCCATCATTTCCGGTATGGCGAAAAGGGCAAGAATAACAGTGATAACATCGATACCGTCCCACAGGAACAACATGCCAAAGGTATAACGTTGAGCACCGGTATTCGGGTCGAGTTCGATAAACGCGAGCATCAGTCCGAGAAATCCCGTCAGCAGGCCCTTGACTAACGAGTCGCCGGAAAGCATGGCGATAAAGGTAATTCCAAAGATTGCCAGCATGAAAAATTCTGCCGGACTGAATGCAAGGATTATCGGTCGTAAAAGTGGTATCACCGCCAGCAGGAACAAGGCACCAATTATTCCACCTACCCCGGAGGCCCCCAGCGAGGCCCCCATTGCACGACCAGCCTCACCATTCTGGGTCATGGGATACCCATCTACAATGGTGGCAGCATCCGCACCGGTACCCGGTACGCCAAACAGGATGCTCGGGATGGAACCACTGGTATGAACAACGGAGTGCATCGCCAGGAGAAATATCGCCCCGGGAATCGGGTCCATGCCATAAACAAACGGGATCATCATAACGATACCAAGTTTGCCGCCAAGACCAGGGCAGGCACCAAAAAACAATCCGACCGGTACCGCGATGAGTATCAACATCAGGTGATAGGGGTCACCTACCACCGTAAAAAGGGCCGCGATCATTCCGCTCATATCCATGGGTATCTATTCCTGGTCAATATTGTGCAGCTGGTTTATTCATTGAAATCTGAAGATGAATTGTATATAAAAAATTCGCCACGGTGTTAGAAAAAGGTCCAGTCCCTGCTGAACCTTTTTCAATCCGGATTTTATCTACTCTTCTTCAATCTTGACTATCTGGGCCAGCAGTTCAACTGTTTCCGGTGTCTGGTTTAATGCATTTACCACCATAGCCTGCACATCTTCACCGTAAGCAGGCTCTATCGGGAAGCCCAGTTTTTTAGCCTCGGCCAACAATTCAGGGTCGGTCAGTGACGACTTGTAGGCAGCCACCCACTGATCGTACAAGTTCTTCGGAAGGCCAGGAGGGGCAACGGTAACACGACCCAGTTTTGCCAGGGCCTCAATCAGCGTGATAATATTCTTTGCCCGATCATCCTTCACGAAATCCCATACGTTCGGCACGCCGTCAATTGTACCGCCTACGGTCATGATGAAATGTCCTTCACCCGCGTTTACAAACGTCTGGAGCGAACTACTTGTGCCAAACTGGCCACAGACCTCACCCCGCATCATCGACATCTCACCTTCGGTGCCGTCAAATCCAGCCAGCACTTCCAGCGGCAGTTTCAGCGCCTCAATCAGCAGCTTCGTATCTACATAGGAGGCCGAACCGATTCCGGCCGAGGAAAATTTGATGGTTTCCTTCGAATCAATCAGTTCCTGCATCGTCTGAACAGGACAACTTTTCGAGACCACAATGGAGCGGGGTTCACCTGCGGCCTTGCCGACCCAGACAAATTCTTTCAGGTCAAACTGCAGCGTATCACGTTGCAGAATCTGGTTATAGAGTAGACCTGCTGTAAATGTCCCTATGGTTAAACCATCTGGCTTGGCCTTCCATAATGTATTGGTGCCGACAATCTGACCGGCGCCGGGAATATTCTCAATAATGATGTTATCGGCCCCAAGATACTTGGTCATAAACTTGCCTATCATACGTGCGTAGGCATCGTAGCCGCCACCGGCGTTCGTCGCCACGATATAAGTGATATTCTTTCCTGCAAAAGGGTTTGCAGCCGCCTGGCTTGACGACTCGGCAGATACAGCCGGCGTGGCCGATTGTGCGGGTGCATTAGTAGAAGAAGTAGGTGCTGAAGAATCACAGCCCGTCAGTGCGAGCATAACCAGTGCACATGTTATATATCTGTTAATCATAGTTTGCCTCATTGGTAATAATCCGGAAATGGAAGTTACAGGCCGGCAGCCAGAGCACGGCCGGCCTGGATGATCTAGTCAGCAGGTGGTACCCACAAATCCTCGAATCCGGCCGCTGGCTCAAGCTGGTCATACCAGTCAAAACCAATCGCCTTCATCATGCGGCTGTTCATTACTACAACACGCGCCTCGCCATTCGCGTCGGTATTGAAGCGCTTGTGTGCGCAATAGGGTGGGATGTAGATGAAATCACCCGGTCCCCATTCGAACTTCTTCGGTGTAGTTTCCCACTCCCATTGAAATTCGACCTCGCACTTGAAATTGACGTCATAGTGCAGATCATAGCCGTTGCCTTCAATTACAAACGCAACCTCTTCGGTCAAGTGACGGCTGGTGCCCGTGGCCCCGCCAGCAGGAATAAACTGCATGTAAATATCCAGGCAGTATTCCTTCGTATTCATTTTTTCGTTGATGATGTGCTTGATCAGGCCGTCAGCGGAACGCTCCATCGGCATCTCGTTCCATTTGACCGCATTTTTCTTCTGCGGGTATTCCTGGCGAAATTTTTTCGATTCTTCCAGTGCTTGGGCATAAAAGTCGGAATTGATCCCGGAACGTGCGCGCTCGCGTTCGGTTGCGTCAACAAAAGGTATTTTTGTACTCATTAAGATATCTCCGTGAATTCGGTGTGGAGTTTCGGCCTAGAGGGAGGCCGGTGGTGTATAGTCTTCCTGACCTGGAACCGGCGTTTTTGGCGGGAACTCAACCATTTGCTGGAATATCAGGTGCATGAACAGGAACAGCGGTTTTGCCTTCATGATGAGCACGATACATTCACCATCCGGATCGTCGGAAAAGTGTTGGTGTACACAACCGTTTTCCACGATCAGCGCGTCACCCTGTTCCCAGTCTATACGACGGCCATCGTGCACATCATGGCCCTTGCCTTTCAGCACGAAAAACACCGCACTGTTCATGTGACCGTGGCGCTGGCCGTGACCACCGGGGGAATAAACATCAATATGTGTTTCAATCGACTGGGCAACCTTGGCAGATTGGGGATTGATTACCTTTTTGCCGTAATTTTGTGGCCCGCCTTTCCAGTTCAGATCCTGGGTCGGATAGATACGGGGCTGGTTGAACAGTTCCTTGACCAGTTCGCCATAATTACCTTCAAGGGCGCGCACAAAGGTGCGTTTCTTCGTCCAGCGTTCCCAGACGACTTCCTTTTCCCCTTCGTGCTCTGTGTGTGTTGTGCTCATGCTATCTCCTTCAACGTGAATCGGTAAATTACATCTAATAGGGTGCGCAAGGATCGACCAGCTACCAGTTTCAGGCTCATGGTAGTGTCAGGGATATCAGTTCAATTGCTGCCAGCGTCAAGATACCCGACACCACTGGCAGAATCAATACAGAAGCCAGCCGCAGACGCAGAAAAGACATACCGAGCAGCGGTATTTCATAGATAAAGATACGGTGAGCAGAAAACAGGCTCCAAGCGGTCAGGAATGACATGATTGCGGGAACCGAGGCACCGGCACCCAGCAGGGTGGCCGCGATGGAAAAGGAAATCACCGGTCCGGATGGCACCAGCATGCCGATAACACTGCCTATTAGGATGGCAACGATCCCGGCATCTGTCCCCAGAAAACCACTGATTATTTCAGTGGGTATCAGCATGGCCATGAATTCTGCACCGATCAGAGCGCATATCATGCGTGGCAGGATGATCATGAATTGTTCAACACCACGCAGCAGACCTTGCTGGAAGCTCTTGTCAGGTTGTGTCAGCGCATAGGCCCCAAGCACAACTGGCGCCGCGTACATGATTATGTTCATTGTGTTCATGCCGGTTTGTTGTCCCCGGTTTGCCGCGTATCACCAAACGTGAGAGAGAAAGGCAACTTTTGAGCGATCCATCCGGCCAGTATCGGCAGCGGCAGACTGACAAAAAACCGCATGGTGGTATTGTCAGCTCCCATAAATGGCAGGTCCCATACTATGATGCGCTGGATGCCGAGCAGGGCCCAGCTGGTGATATAACACACCAGGACTCCCCGGTCTGCACCCGCACGTCCGATGATGGCAAGAAACGGGAATGCCGAGGACGGGCCGCCCGGCGTGATAATCCCGGCAATTTCCGCGAGTATCAATCCACTAAAACCACGGTAGCGTCCGACCAGTTTTGAAAACTTGTCTTTTGGCATCAGTATCCAGATAAATCCGGCCAGTGTCAGTGCCGCAATTACACGGGGCAATATACCGACCAGTTGGGCCACATCATTGTTCACGGCCTTGCTGAAGGTCTCCGGGCCGAGGATGTTATAGCAAAGCGTCCCCATCACGACGGCGAAGCCGGCAAACAGCCAGAATGACATGCCAAAACTGGCGCGTAGCAGCAGTAACCAGCGATTAGGTATAGGGGCTTCTGACATTAACGAGGGGGAGATTTCAGCATGATGATAAACAGAAACGGGTCAATTGAATCCGGATAGCTGGCAATAGCAGAAAAACTCAGTGATCGTGTTCAATACTGGCGGGTTCATTATAACCCTGCATCGT
>CAMBTO010000085.1 GCA_945870865.1 Klebsiella pneumoniae | reverse complement strand
CTGGTCGTATGCCTTGAACTCGCCACCAAACTTCGCCGCCATCGTCTTCGTGATAGCCGCTGTTAATGTCGTCTTCCCATGATCCACGTGACCTATCGTGCCAACGTTCACATGTGGCTTCTTTCGTTCAAATTTTCCCTTGGACACGGAAGTTTCTCCTTACGTAATTGCTTTTATAAACAGTATTGGAAAAATAAAATCCTGTAACTTCAATAACATACAATGGAGCCCATAACCGGATTCGAACCGGTGACCTCTTCCTTACCAAGGAAGTGCTCTACCGACTGAGCTATATGGGCCAAGATCCTGCTCAAGCAGACCTGGAGCGGGTGATGGGGATCGAACCCACACCATCAGCTTGGAAGGCTGAGGTTCTACCATTGAACTACACCCGCCTCGATTCAACCCGCCAACCCGACTCCCATCACTTGTGACGGTATTACTCGGTACTTTACAATCCAGATTACCGCCGTGGTTTCTGCCCCATAGCCGGTACTTATCATTCCCTGATACTAATAAATCAGCATCCCTACTCTATACCAGACAGAGCTGATTCAGACTGGTTTATCCACTTAAGCTTACTTGGTGGAGGGGGTAGGATTCGAACCTACGAAGGCATAGCCAGCAGATTTACAGTCTGCCCCCGTTGGCCGCTTGGGTACCCCTCCAAAAATAAGCAAGCCGCGCATTTTCAAGTAAAGTTGATTGACTGTCAACATTAACCCTTTAGTTTTAAACACGAAATTTTCGTCACCTGATTAAAGGCACGTCCAGATTGACTATTCAGCCTGGTCAAATATAAAAAAAACCTATTAAAATTAAGCGCTAAGCTGCTGCACGGATTATTTTGCCCGGCCAACAAGACGGCCGTGATGTTGGTCAGTCCCTGTTTAGCTTACGGCCTTTTAGCAAGTATCCATTCGACCGACTTCTTGCCGTATGGTGATGCACCACGTCCGTATACACCCTCACCAGAATAGGCTATCACACCTCCGGCTGCCATAGTTTCTGCAGCCCAATATATCTGCCAGTATTTCAATTTTTACTGTTGTGCAACAGGCCCAACGCGGTGTCCTTTTCCAGAATGACACGGGCATTCTCTGCACGGTCTTCCTGCAACAGAGCTGACAGTCCGGGGCTGGACAAACTCAGTATCTGGGCTGCCAGATAGCCGGCGTTCTTGGCGCCAGCCTTGCCAATAGCAACACAAGCCACCGGTATGCCTGCGGGCATCTGCACGGTTGAGAGCAACGCATCGATACCACCGAGACTACCACCATCCATGGGTACACCGATAACCGGCTTGATAGTCAGGCCTGCAACCGTTCCTGCAAGATGGGCCGCCAGTCCGGCCGCCGCAATAAACACAGCACAACCACGTGCATCCGCCTGTTTTACATACGCATGGGTTGCATCAGGCGTGCGATGAGCGGATGTGATCTTGACTTCATAAGGGATATCGAGTTTCTCCAGTATTTCCAGTGTATGCTGCATAACCTGAAAATCACTGTCCGATCCCATTAATACCGCCACAAATTGCCTATTATCATTCATATTTATAAACCTTTTAAGTTCAACACTGTCAACTGGCCTTGCGAGCCTTACCCTTTCTTCCCCGGCTGATTGGCGCTTCATCCAGCATCTTTCGGCATTCCTCCACCGTCAATGAGGCCGGCTCCCTGTCTTTGGGAATTCTGGCGTTTTTCTTGCCATCAGTAACATAGGGACCATATCTGCCATTCAGTATAGAGATGCCTTCAGTTTCATATATTTTTATCTGCTTTTCGGCGTCCGCCTTTATCTTCTCCTCAATCAGTTCAATTGAACGTTCCAGACTGACTGTGTAGGGGTCATCATCTTTTTTCAGGGAAACAAATTTGCTACCATACCTGACATATGGCCCGAACCTGCCTATATTGATGACAATTTCCTCCCCGTCACCAGTCTGTCCCAGAACTCTAGGCAACTTGAACAACTCCATTGCCTCCGGGAAACTTATAGTGTCAATGCGTTGACCTGGCCTCAACCCCGCAAACTTGGGTTTATCCACATCTTCCTTCGACCCGATTTGCACGTACGGCCCATATCTACCCATCCGTACAGTCACCGGGAGCCCGGACTTCGGATCAACTCCCAGTTCACGCGCCTGATTAGCTTCGCTACGACTGACATTTTCTTCCTTGTCCTTGATTTTCTCCGAGAAAGGCCCCCAGAAATCATGCATCAGGGGTATCCATTCCTTCTCGCCGCGGGAAACCGCATCCAACTCGTCTTCCAGTCTGGCGGTAAAGTCATAATCGACGTAAGTACTAAAATGTTCGGTCAGAAACCTGTTTACTATCCTGCCGACATCCGTAGGAATAAAACGTTTATTTTCCAGCACAACATACTCGCGCTGGGTCAACGTATAAATGATAGAGGCATAAGTGGAAGGTCGCCCGATCCCGTATTCCTCAAGCGTTTTTACCAGACTGGCCTCGGAATATCGAGGTGGTGGTTCGGTAAAATGCTGTTCGGGCCTTATCAGGATCAGTTTGATTTTGTCCCCTGTTTCCATCGGAGGCAGGGTCTTCTGTTCGACCTCCTGCTTCTCGTCATCACTACCTTCTTCATAAACAGCTAGAAAGCCCTTTTCAACAATGGTTGAACCATTGGCACGAAATATAGTTCCTTCACCACAATTCAAATCTACCGATACAGTATCGATAGTTGCGTGACTCATCTGACTTGCCACCGCACGCTTCCAGATCAACTCATAAAGTCTGAACTGATCAGGCGTCAGTTTTGATTTAATATCCTTGGGCACATATCCGACGGATGTCGGACGTATTGCCTCATGGGCTTCCTGTGCATTTTTTGATTTCGTCTTGAATTCACGTGCTTGCGCTGGAACAAACTCCTTCCCATAGCCGCTACCGATAAATTCGCGAATTTCCTTTACGGCTTCATCTGCCAGGGTAACGGAATCGGTTCGCATATAGGTAATCAAACCGACAGCACCTTCGCCGATATCAATACCTTCGTATAACTGCTGGGCTGTACGCATGGCCCGCTGGGCAGTAAATCCAAGCTTGCGCACGGCTTCCTGCTGCATGGTCGAGGTAATAAACGGCGGAGAAGGCTGACGCTTGCGCTGTTTTCTTTCAACATTCCCAACAACAACTTCGCCACCTGATTTTTTAAGGATCCCGGCTTTCGCTGCCTCGGCGCTATCTACATCGGTAATACTGAACTGTTTAAGTTTTTCACCGTTATACACAATCAGCTTGGAAGTAAATTCCTGTTTCTTGTGTTTCAGATCAGCATCTATCGTCCAGTATTCCCGCTTTATAAACTTTTCGATTTCTTCTTCACGTTCGACAATCATCCTCAAGGCCGGGCTCTGGACACGACCAGCCGACAAACCTCGACGTATCTTTTTCCATAGCAGGGGGGAAAGGTTAAATCCCACCAGATAATCCAGTGCTCTTCTGGCCTGTTGTGCATTAATCAAGTCGATAGCCAGGTCACGCGGGTTTTTAATCGCTTCCTGGATGGCGGTTTTGGTAACCTCATGAAAGACCACCCGCTTGACTTCCTTACCCTTGAGCACACCTTTTTCTTTCAAAATCTCATACAAATGCCAGGATATCGCTTCGCCTTCGCGGTCCGGATCCGTTGCCAGATAGATCATATCGGCCTTTTTTGCTGCCTTGGCTATCGCATCAACCGACTTGGCATTTTTTTCAATGACCTCGTAATGCATCTGAAAATCCCTTGCCGTGTCAACAGCACCTGTCTTGGGTAACAAATCACGCACATGTCCATAAGATGCCATAACGGTAAAACCATCACCCAGGTAGCGGGTAAGGGTTTTCGCCTTGGCGGGGGATTCTACTATTACCAGTGCTTCACTCATTCTTTTATACAATCCTATAAATTAACGCAACCTGCGCGGGTTGCTGTCTCTTCTCAGTGGTAGGCAGCATCAACCTGGTCCATTACCACACCTTCCATCCACGTAAATGCCGCTTCCTTGCCCGGCTGATTCAGTAATACCATCAAGACAACCCATTTAAGCTGGTACAGATCGATTTCCTCAGACTCAAGCGCCATTGCACGATCTATGACAAGTTCACGATCCTGTGCATCCAGTATATTTGCCTGCTCAAGATAGGTGATTAATCCGCGGCACTCTGATCCCAGCCTGTCCATTTCCTGATCGTTAAATATCCTGTGGGAAATCTTACTGACCAGGTATTCTCCGTGATCCGTCCTGTATTGCATGGAGAGGCTTTCCAGCCAGTCAAAGGCCTTGTTTACCTGACTATCTTCAAAACCTGCCTGCATCAGTTCATTCCGTAGATATTCCTGATCAGTGTTTATTTCATACTCATCATCCAGGTAGTTGTTAAACAGGTACATTAATACATCAAAAACGCTTTCTTTCATAAAAGTACGGTAAATCCCTGGTTTTTTCGTATGAAACTACCACCTGGCAGTGATTCAATCAGATTCTGGAGCTCTAAACTCAGCAGCCTAGCTGCAGCTAAATTGGCGGAGATACCGGTTTCTTTAACAAACAATTTATAATAACAGAATACTATCCTATATTATCAAGCAGGAGTTTACATTGTTCGTCAAGTGTTTCATTCCCACCTTGCCTGGAAGCACTCACGTCATCACTATGAGTAATTACATGATGCAGCTGGGAAATTTCCTCAAAAATATCTTCAATTGACTCTGTCAGTTTTGCGCCATCACGTATTAGGGCATGACAGCCACGACTGAGCGGATTGCGAATGGACCCGGGTATGGCCAACACTTCCCTGCCCTGTTCCATGGTCAGTCTCGCCGTTATAAGAGAACCACTTTTGAGTGCGGCCTCAATAACGAGGGTACCTGCAGATAAACCACTGATGATCCTGTTACGTCGCGGGAAATTATGTGGTAAGAGTCGGGTAAACAACGGAAAATCTGATACCAGAGCCCCGTTGACAGTTATCTTTCCTGCCATTTCCCGATTAATTGCCGAATAAATAGTATCTATCCCATTTCCGAGTACAGCTATTGTCTGTCCGTCCGCCTACAAGGCTCCGTCTTGTCCCCAGACTTCTGGATATAGGCAGGACCCTTCCGGTAAATTGAATATTTGTTTACCCCGGAAGCCGCATCAAGGCAACGCACATAGATTTCGATACCGGGACCGGCGATCAGATGCTGTTCATAACTTGAAACAATATAGGGCCAGTTATTCATGTCTGACTCACCGATAACCAGCGGCCTGGGAAGAAACTGCCGGATGACGTCTATCGGTATTACGGGGATTGCCCGGTCACGTTGATCAGAACGAATCTCCGGTGATAACTTCACGTTTCTGCCTGAAACACTTCCACCACGATTGACCGACAATACAGGAGTATTGCCGTTATAGGACAGGGTAACAATATCGCCAGGGTAGATTAAATGAGGATCCGCTATCTGTGTATTCGTCTTCCATATTTCGGGCCAGCGCCAGGGTTCAGTAAGAAATCGGGCCGAGATGTCCCATAACGTCTCACCTTTTTGGACCTCATATTGGTCTGGATGGACCGGATTTACCTGTACCGGCGGGGCCCCGACAGATAAGCTGGCAACTGTCAGCACCAGAAGTAAGACGGTTTTATGTAACATAAGCCGTACCTTACGAAATTTATTTAATGTACATTAAAAAATGTCTAGCAGAATGTAATCCACCATACCATAGTTTTACCGTATCATTTGAATTTCCTGTAAACTATCAGCAAGTTAGATACACTTTGGAGTTGACTGTTCATGGCTGTACTTGAGGTTCTACACTTT
>CAMBTO010000084.1 GCA_945870865.1 Klebsiella pneumoniae | reverse complement strand
CTGGGTGCTGGCACGCCCCAGAATCACTGACAGTAAACCGGTAGTCACCAGTAGCAGTGGTCTGACCGGTGCGCACCTGTTCCTCACACTGTCATTTTTTACCGGCATGGCATCGTTTATTTATGAAGTGACCTGGATACGCATGTTATCGATGGTGCTGGGTGCCAGTACCTACGCGTTTGAACTGATGTTGAGTGCCTTTATTACCGGACTTGCCATAGGCGGTTATGTGGTACGCAAGAAGATCGACCAATTGAGTAACCCGGCACTGTATGCGGCCGGTGTGCAGATAGCGATGGGGCTGTTGGCCCTGATGACTATATTTATGTACGGATACAGCTTTGAGGCGATGTCACTGTTGATGACGGCACTGGACGAAACCGGGCCCGGTTATGCCCTGTTCAGTGTTTTCAGCCATCTGATTGCATTGATGATTATGTTACCGGCAACCATCTGTGCCGGTATGACCTTGCCGCTGTTTACCTATGCGCTACTCCGGAAAGGTCAGGCTGAAAATTGCATCGGTCAGGTCTACGCCGCCAATACACTCGGTGCGATTTGCGGCGTGCTGTTTACAGTCTTTGCCGGATTACCACTGCTTGGCGTGAAAGGGTCCATCGTCATCGGTGCATTGATAGATATCAGCATCGGTCTGGTTCTCCTTGCGCTTTATCAAACGGCGCCGCGTTTACGCCCGGTCCTTTACGCTGCAACAGCCATCTCACTTGCTTTGGTGATTGCCGCATCGCTGTTCCAGTTCAATACCAAAATGATGGCCTCCGGGGTATTTCGCCACGGCATTACCGAGCTGGATGAGAAGACAGACATTCTGTACCACCGCGACGGCAAAACCGCCTCGGTTACAGTAACCGAATGGGACAAAACCAAGGTCACCATCATGACGAATGGCAAACCGGATGCGGCCATTACGATGGCCGCCGGTGCACCGCCATCAATCGATGAGGCCACCATGACCTTGCTCGCCGCCCTGCCCCTGTCGGTCCATCCACAGGCAAAGACCATCGCCAATATTGGTATGGGCTCCGGGCTGACCGCCCACACTGCCCTGTTGATGCCCGGTGTCGAGCGCGTGGATACAATCGAGATAGAAGAGGCCATCATTGAAGGTGCCGGACATTTCAGACCGGCGACAGACAAGGTATTTACCGATCCGCGCAGCCGGATCCATCTTGACGATGCCAGGACCTGGTTTTCGGGTAACCAGTCCGGGTATGACATTATTATCTCGGAACCGTCTAATCCCTGGGTCAGTGGTGTGGCGAGCCTGTTTACCACCGAGTTTTATTCGCTGGCACGTGCGCATCTGAACAGCGACGGCATGCTCGTACAATGGATCCATATTTATGAATTGAACACACCGCTGCTGACCTCCATCCTGAAAGCCATTGCTGAAAACTTCCCCTATTACAGCATCTATTTTGCCGATGATGGCGACCTGATATTACTTGCCAGTGTGGACTCGCCGCTGCCCATGCCGGACCCGGCCATCTTTGGCCCGGACAGCATGAGGCAACAGCTTGCCCGTGTCCATGTCCGTCATCTGGAGGACTTGCGTTACCGGTTTATCGGTGACCAGTCGCTCTATAACCCGTTTCTGGCGCAAATTGATATCCGCGCCAACTCGGATTATTACCCGGTGCTGGAACTGGGAGCGGAGCAGGCTCGCTTTATGCAAGAAAATGTCACTGAATTACTGAACCTGCGCCTGTCCACAGTTCCTGTACTCGACATACTCTATGGTGAGTCCGGTGTCAGGGTCGATAATCCGAGTCGCACCGATTATTTTCCCGATCAGCAGGTGATAGACGCCTACAAACTGTATGAATATTTCAGCCAGAAGGTCTTTGACCAGTCAATTATCAGTCCGATTGCCAGCCTGAATTTCCTGCAATCAGCGGCAACCAACTGCGAGCAGCAATACAACCTGACGGTCTGGGAGGATTCGTTTTATATCATCTTCAGCATGACCGCCGCTACGCTGACCCAAGGCCAGCTGGATGAGATTATCCGCGTAATTACACCACAGTGTGCTGCACGACCAGCGACCACGGTTCAGCAACACTGGCTGACGCTGTTCTCATCATTTAACGTTCGTAATTACCCGCAAATGACTGCGGCTCTGGTTGAGTTAGTGGATACCGGCTCCGGTCGAACTGTTGAACAACAAAAGTTCCTGTACACCTGGCTGTTGACGACACTGATCAAGACCGGCGAGCACCAGAAGGCCTCGTTACTGTGGAATGATTATATGAAAAATCTGTTTGATGTTAACGGTAAGGTGCCGCTTGAAATTCAGATACTGCTTGCCCTTGTTGATGATAAGTAACATTGGCTGAAACCAGCGGGGATAAAAAAAGGCGGACTCGAAGTCCGCCTTTTTTCTGTTACAGCGTAACACCCATCATCAGGTACGCGGCGGAACCACCGGTCCTGTCTCTGGCCAGCGCCACAGTGAGGTCGGCGTGGTTTTCTTGATTTCCCACTTTGCGACATTGGGATCGGTATTGAATCTGAGCAAGTTGCCACGTAATGGCTCATCTTCATACACAATCTTGCCACCAACCATCGTCATGATCGGACGGAGTGTATCCAGATCTTCAACAGCAACATCCATATAGTTACCGTTCAGGATGATAATATCGGCCCATTTACCCTTCTCGATCGAGCCTATATTGTTCTCACGCCACAACTGGTAGGCGCCCCAACGCGTCATCATCAGCAACAGGGTCAGACGATCCGGCACCGCCTCTTCAGGTACGCCGAAGTCTTCGCCCTTGATCTTGCGCGTCATCCAGGCAACACCATCTTCAAACGGTGAATAACGGATTTCACCCTGGCTGCCAAACTCGCTGATCATCGCCTTGATGCCAGCCTTCAACATGCTACCTACCGGTGCATTCAGTGTCAGATACTCATCACCGTAGTCGGCTTTCAGTACTTCACTCGGGACCTCGGTTGCGTCACAGGAGAATGTCTGGCCGATACGTGCTGCCAGCTCGATCTGTTCCGGTGTGACCGAATGGCAATGGTCTGTCTGCAGACGCAGTGAACGCAGCTTCTCCAGAGACATGCCGGATTTCATCAGTTCGTCCTGGAAAAACTTCAGACCACCGTCACCCGCCATATGCCAACCAGGTATACCGGTCTGACGTCCTGCCGCTGCCAGTTCGACCAGTACCTTGTAATGCTCAAGACGGCGCATATTGGCCGTGCTGGATTCCGGTGTCGGGCACAACTCGCGCTTTTTCAGTTCAGGTGTCTTCGCCGGGATAGAGGTACACCAGGCAACACCACCGCCGTCAAACGCACCCGCACTGCTGCCATTGCTCCACATCATCTCGGAACCATAACCGGTCCAGTCGCCGATACGCCAGTAGGTCTCGGTGATACGTGGGTTAAACGGCTGCATCCAGCGATGACCCCAGGACAGGCGAATCGGCATCAGGTTGTTACGATCCAGATGAACAGATGCATTGAACCCGTTTTCGCACTGGATATGGGTACTGTGTGTCGTCAGACCGGTCTGGGCATTTAACTGCATGACCTCCAGGTAACCCTTGGTGTATTCGTTTTCACGATGGGCATCAGCTACGATGACATCACCGCGAATACAACGTGGGCCATCGGTATAATCACCTGACCATCCAGCCGCCTCATCTATCCAGAAATCTTCAGGTATCGGATTGCGGAACCTGCCCTCAATCGACTTAATACCGGCGGTATTGTATACAGCCCCACCGCGTGTACTCATGAATATCGGGTGGTTAGGCAGGATTTCATCGAGCATCTGTTTGGTAATCTTTTTACCGATGACGTTGACGGCAATCCGGGCCGGTGCGAGATTGACTTGAATCCATTGACCAGCGGGGATCTGCTTGGCACGGGCAGCAGCAGCCTTCAGCGCCACATCCACCATCTCCTCTTCACTCTTGGCCGACAGTTCGACCTGCAACAGTTCAGGAATCGTATTTAACACCCACGGAAACGCCTGCAAGGTATTTTCGTAAAGATGGTTATGTGTGTCAATCAGGCCTGGCAGAACAGTATTGCCCTTCGCATCAATTGTCTCAGTCCAGTCGGCTACATACTTCTGGATTTCAGCATTGGTACCGACCGCGATGATCGTATTGTCCTGTATGGCGATGGCCTCATGGAAACCTATCTTGTTAATATCATCAGACTCTGCAGCGATGACCTTGCCATTGATGATGACGGTGGTGGCATAGGGTGATGGACCCGCCTGTGCAACCGTACTGGCGAGCAGTCCGGACATGACCAGAGCAAGCATGTTGATCTTGCCGGGTATAACTGTGTTTCCCGCGATTTTCATTTTGAACCCCCGTTAGTAAAAATTGATTATTCCGCAATACTGCAAGCAGACAATATATTTTCACATATTATCTGTTTTTAAAAAAAACTGATCCTGAATCGAAAACAATACCCTATTCTATCGGTTTAAATCTACCCTTGTGACAGGTAAATTCTAATTACTTGCACAATTGGACCCACAAAAAAAACGGCGCGCTGTACATAAGTTCAGCGCGCCGCTGGTTTTACCGACCGGTATTAACTAGAAAAACTCGTAGCCAATCTGCAGACCATAACTGGCAAATGCATTCGACGGAACCTGCACAAAGATGACAGCGGTGTTTGCCGTAGTAGTTATCGGGTCATTTTCCGGGAAATAGGTCTCGCTGAAGCTCTCGACCAGGTTTCTGCCCCAGAACGTGACGTTCCACTGTTCGCCAATATCAACCGAAGCACTCAGGTTCAGATCCACTTCCTTGTCCATCATAGATACAGACGCCCAGGCACGGTCAGTGATATAACCGTCCGAGAAGCTGAAGGTACCGTCCAGATTGACGTTGTAGGTCTCGTCGGTATACACATCGTAAGAGGTCTTGAAGAAACCTTTCCAGTCAGGGGCCTGACGTGGTGGCTGACCTGAACGATCGATCGTGCCGTTTACGCACTGGCCCAGCAGCGTCTCCGTCTCGGTACACAGCGAATTGGGAAAGAATGTCATTTCAGCATCGAGCAGCATGACACCGCTATCAAACGTCAGCGCGTCTGTCGCACGGAATGTACCAGACAACTCCAGTCCACGGTTACGTTGCCCGGCGATGTTCTGGGTGATATTGATAGCCACCGTGGAACTCTCGTTGCGCTGCAAGAATTCGACCTGCATACCATCGAATTCGGTCCAGAATAAGGTCGCCTCTACACGGGCCCGACCATCCAGGAACATGCCGCGTGAACCCAACTCGAAGGTCTCAGCGGATTCAGGTCCAAACACAAAGCGCTCATCGACCGGGGTAACTTCAGCTACCGACATATCAAAGCCACCGGCCTTGAAGGCGGTTGCGTACTTTGCATACAGCGACAGGTCATCGTTCGGTCTGTAGCGCAGCACTAACTGCGGGTCTAACTCGGTCTCACGTATCTGATTGGAAACGCGGGCGAATCGGTCAGGGAATATAACGGCACCCGGCGACATCTCGCCATAGGGGCCACGACCAACAATCTGTGCATTCGCCCACAGGTTCTTCTCAGCCGTGGTCGAACCAAAGAAGGTCGTACCACTGGCGTTGACGCGTATGCCGTAAGGCACGCGCACCGCTTTTCCGGTTATCGGGCTGATGACGATATATTCAGCCGGGGAATTCTGACCAACGCCATCCTTCTCGATACGGGTAAGACGCAAGCCACCATCAATCGAGGCCTTGTTATCAAAGAAGTTATAGGTCATCGTGCCAAAACCACTAAACCACTCAGCAGTTTCTTCAGAACGGCTCGCCTTGATTGCGTCTACATCGTTCGCACGCCAGCCATCCACCGCATAATGCAGGTCATTGTTCTGGTAATACAGACCGGCCATCCACTCAATGGTCTGCCCTGTCGGTGAGGTCAGGCGCAGTTCCTGGCTCCACTGATCCAGCCACTCCTGGCGGTTACGCAGGTTCGCGTTGACATAACCGTGTGCGAGGCGATTGGTGGTGTGGTAATGATGACTGAAACCGGAGATGGACTGCAACTCAACGCCGTTATCAAACTCGTAGGTCGAATCCAGAACCGCATGCCAAGGCTCCGCTTTTGACAATTCCTCAAATTTGCAATTAATGAGGTTCTCAGGAGCCTCAAAGCCAGGCGTACCCTCATTGGCCAGTGCAAACGTTTGACCAGGCACACAACCT
>CAMBTO010000083.1 GCA_945870865.1 Klebsiella pneumoniae | reverse complement strand
ATGTTCATAACACTCAGGGAAACTGTAGCGCCATAAACACACAGACTGAGGCTGAAAGGCAAGCTGTCGAAAATGTAGATTCCAGTCGGCTACTTGTAGGTGGCACCGCCGCTTTGCTCACAGCATGTGGCGGCGGGGGCAGTGGATCTACCCCAGCGCCAGCGCCAGCGCCAACGCCACCGCCATCGCCACCGACCGCCACTGTATTGACGCCAGAATAAATACAAATACAAAAAATCGACCTTGCTTCTGCCCGGTTTCTGCAACGGGCCCAGTTTTCCTCCACCGAGAATGAAATATCAGCGCTACGCACTCTGGGCGCGGAGACCTGGCTGATCCAGCAGATGTCCTTACCCCCGTCGCAGAGTGCCTGGGACTGGATGATAGCGCAGGGTTACTCTGCTATCGATTCAAACAACAACTACAACAACAGCACACAGGCGAACTACATGGCCTGGCAGCGGATCATGGCTGCACCGGACGGTGTCAGGCAGCGTATAGCCTTGGCACTATCTGAATTTTTCGTTGTCGGTACCGCCGGAGTACAATTGAACTGGACACAATTTGCCATGGCCGCCTACTGGGACGTGCTGGCAAATAATGCGTTTGGTAACTACCGGACCCTACTGGAAGAAATCACGCTGAACACCGCGATGGGTGAGTTCCTGAATACAATGGGTAACCAGAAAGAAAACGTCGCGGCCGGCCGAGTCCCCGACGAAAATTACGCACGCGAGGTCATGCAACTGTTCAGCATCGGCCTGCTCAAACTGAATATAGATGGCACCGCCATTATCGGCAGCAACGGTCAACCCGAAGAGAGTTATACCCAGGTGGATGTATCTAATCTGGCACGGGTGTTTACCGGTTATCTGTCAGATGATTCCGAGGGATTTTTTACACCGGCAGGTTCGACTAGCCGGGTCCGTAATGTCGGTTATGCACGTCGGCGTATGGTCCTGAACCCGACACGGCATTCATTACTGGAGGCGAATTTCCTCGGCACTCAAATTGGGGCCGGCACAGATGGCACGGTGGCCCTGCGGATCGCACTTGATACACTGTTCATGCATCCCAACGTGGGACCGTTTTTCGGCAGGCAGATGATCCAGCGACTGGTTACCAGCAACCCTTCACCGGCATATGTTGCACGAGTGGCCAGTGCCTTTAACAATAACGGTCAGGGCGTACGGGGTAGTCTGGCCGCCGTATTTCGTGCTGTACTTCTCGATAGCGAGGCAAACGATACCGCCAACCAGGATTCACCTACGTTTGGAAAATTACGGGAACCGATGGTACGTATCGCCCAGTGGGCACATACGTTCGAGGTTAGCTCCATCAGCGGAACCTGGAGGATCGGCAATCTCTCGGCCCCTAACTCTCTGGGACAAAGTCCGCTACAGGCACCGTCGGTATTCAACTTCTTCAGACCGGGCTATGTTCCGCCGAGCCAGGCACTGGCACTTATGAAATTTACTGCACCGGAATTTCAGATTGTCAACGAGACCACCGGACCATCGTACCTGAATTATCTGGACGGTATCCTCAGCCAGGGAATTTCCATCGGCAGTCTTGGTTTTGATATTGTGCCTGCTTACACCACTGAACTAACGCTGGTAGGCAACCCGTCAGCACTCGTTGATCGCCTCAACCGGATACTGTGTGCCGGGCAACTTTCTTCCGTCACAGTCAATCTGATAGTTAATGCGTTGAATACTGACCGCAGTACAACAGCCAGTTCAGATACAACCAAACGCAATTACATCGCGAAAGCTATCCTATTCGTGATGGCCAGCCCGGAATATCTGATACAAAAATAGGCCAGACCATGAAACGGGACAAGGACTTTATTACACGACGCACATTCCTCGACAGATCTGTTCAGGCAGCGATGGGTAGTCTCGCCGCCCCGTGGATGATAAATCTGGCGGCGATGGGCGAGGCCGCGGCATTCAGCGCTTCGGACTACAAAGCACTTGTATGTGTTTTCTTTTTGGGTGGTAATGATTACGCAAATACGGTAGTAAATTTTGACGATGTCAGTTATGGAAAGTATCTGGCAATTCGCGGTGCAGGAGCCGGTTCTAATACCTCACCAGTGGTCATGCAGAAGACAGATCTCGCGGCTACCGAGCTACGCCCTACCGTTCCGTTGCCGGGAGGTCGCAAATACGCACTGCATCCTGATATGACCGGGCTTACCAGTCTGTTCAACTCCGGCAAGGCGGCTGTACAATTGAATATCGGACCGCTGATTGTGCCGCTGACACGGGCACAGTATAAATTGCAGAACTTTCGCGACTACCCCATGCCCGCCAAGTTATTTTCACATAATGACCAGCAGTCCACCTGGCAATCCTTTGCGCCGGAAGGAGCAACCCTGGGATGGGGTGGTAAAATTGGCGATCTGGCTATTGGCAATAATACCGATCCACTTTTTACATGTATCAGTGTCACTGGAAATAACATATTCCTGTCCGGTGTGGCAGCCCGTCAATATCAGGTTAGCAGCACCGGTTCCGCGGTACTTGTTGACGCGGCGATGTCTACCAACAGCTTTTTTGGTACGGCCGAAATGCGCAACGCGTTCACCAGTATGCTGCAACAACCACGAACACACGTGCTTGAAAATGAATATAACCTGACTATGCGGAATAGTATGGCCGCTGCGACCCGTATCAACACGGGCTTTTCCTCGGTAAACCTGACTACAGCATTTCCGGCAACCAGTCTGGGTAGCCAGTTACGCACCGTCGCCCAGGTTATCGGCGCACGTAATACTCTGGGCGCAAAAAGACAGGTATTCATGGTCTCGCTGGGTGGATTTGACCTGCACGATTATCTCGGCACTCGTCATGCGCCACTGTTGCAACAGGTCGATCAGGCGATGGCAGCATTTTATCAGGCCACTGTCGCGCTCGGCGTAGCTAATCAGGTCACTGCGTTCACGGCATCTGATTTCGGACGCACGCTGTCCATCAACGGGGACGGCTCGGATCATGGCTGGGGTTCACATCATCTGGTGGTCGGTGGCGCCGTGCAGGGCGCAGCGTTTTACGGCAAGCCTCCACCGGTCAGCATTACAGACACCTCCAGCCCGGATGACCAGTGGCATGTAGGACAGGGCAGACTGCTGCCGAGTACATCTGTTGATCAGTTCGCCGCAACACTTGCACGCTGGTTTGGTGTAAGTGACAGCGAACTCGCATCCCTGCTGCCTAACCTGAGAAATTTCGGCGTCGCCGGAGGCCGACCGGATTACCCTGCCAATCTTGGGTTTCTTGGTGGTCCCATTATCTAAAAAACTGTTCCGAAATTCTGTTCAGATTGGCTGCATGAATTTCGAAACAGTAAATCAGGTAACCGGATGCTGGCCTGACCAAGATTATTCCACTGTAAACGCGAGCAGCACATTACCAGGAATGATCGCGCCATGGTGTGAATAACCAGAGTTGACATACACCACACCACCCACCACTGTTGCCCCTGCATTACTCATCGACCCGCCGTTCGCCTTTACGCCATTGATAGTCTCATAGTCGCGTGCAGTATCCATCTCCCAGAGGGCCTTGCCATCGACAGTTGACAGCGCACGCAGCCGTCCGTCCATCGTCCCGGAAAACAATACACCGGGGATAACAGTCACAGCAGCGCCATGGGACGGCTTACAGCGTTCGCGGCCCGTGCATGACAGTGCGGGCACAGACCAGATCTTGTTACCGGTCAGAAGATCGATCGCAGTAACCCCACCGGTTTCATCAGGCTCCTTCGTATTAAAGTAGTTGTTGCCTGCATAGACATTTTTACCGTCGGTTGCAGCACCCCACATGATGCCGCCACTGGCCATGCCCTTGCCGGTCGAGGTCTGCCAGAGGATACTGCCCTTGTCATCCGGATCGAACGCATAGACCAGACCCAGCTTGTTGCCAGCGACCAGCAGGTCACGGCCATTAACTGTCACCAGCGCAGGCGAGTTGCCAAAGTCGGTATCAGGTGCGTCACGGTCCGGGCAGGTATAAGGGTGAGCACCTTCGACACGGCAGCTGGAGTTCCAGACATCATTCTCTGCCACCTGTTTTGTCCATTTGATCTCACCGGTATCCAGATCAAATGCCATGATGGCATCCGAGGCGGCTGTCGCCGGTATCGAATAATTATTGCCCGTGCCGATGTAGAAGACATTGCGTTTTTCATCGATGGTCGGCGTATTCCAGATTGGCACACCGGACGGCCCCCACAGCTGGGTGCCTATACTGTTCTTGCCGATCTGTTTTGCCTCTTCATCTATCGTCCAGGTCTTCCACAGCTGCTTGCCGTCGGCTGCGGCCAGCGCAACCATACTGCCACGGAACTGGCAGCACACATATTTAGGATTAGCGACCTGCGACTCCTCGCGTGACGAGACGGGGACATACAGCCGTCCCTTGTGCAGCGTTGGTGCCCCGGTAATGATCGCCCGTGAGTGTGTATCCACTTTCTGTTTCCAGACCTGTTTGCCGGTTTCGGCGTCGAGGGCATACATATTGGCAGCCTGATCGCCGAAAAAAGCGAGCAACCTGTCGTCACCATCGACCTTGCCGAGTGTGATGGCACTGCGTACTCCCGCGTCCGCCTGGAACAACCAGTGAACACAACCGGTGTCTGCCTCCAGCGCATAGACATCACCCATCGCCGTGGCCACATATAACCGACCACCGACGACGACCGGCTGGGTACCGCCGGAAGTTGCGCCGGGATAACCAAAGGCCCATTTCAGTTTCAGACGCGGCACATCCTCCGCCGCAAGACCGGCCGCGTCGGTGGTTTGATAACGTGCATTTGTGGTGGTGGGACCCCAGCCATTCCATGCAGGTCCGACCGGTGTGTGATTAAACGCGGTTGTATTGCCATTACAGTAGGCAGCACGGGAGATTGGCTCTGACAGGGCCGTTCCGAATTGCTTGCCGGATAGATACTCGGCAAGCAGCTGCCGTTGCACCCGGCTGCGTTCAGCGGCCTGCGCCTTCATTGCACCGTTTTCCATCACATCGAGTATGTGTTCCGGTGTCATCTGTCGCAGTGCTTCAATTTCGGGACCAAGCGCTTGCTGACCACCACTCGCCACATGACAGATTGCACAATAATTCTCGAACAGCGATGCACCATCCTGCTGCGCATAGAGCGATCCGGGCACCAGCAGGACGACAAGACCGCATATTGCAGACAGGTGTGTATACATTTTCATCTGGCTCCCCCGGGACAGTTATGGATCTGGACGGATATCAGGCTGATCCGTATAAACAACCAGTCTACTCCAGGACCATTCAATCTGGAAATCTCTGGCAGAGCAAACACTACATGGCGTATCCTTTGGTTTGTCTGTATAACCGGATTTCTTGCATCCGGATTTCGAATGGACAACCGTCCCCCCCCCGGGGGGGGATATATGTCAAACAAAATATATACAGCAGGTATCAACAGACGTACCTTGTTGATGTCAACCGTGGCATCAACTGGTCTGTTGCTTCAAGTCGGCACGTCCGGCGTATATGCTCAGCAATCACTACCACGTCATACGCTGGAAAAAATGCCGGGACTGGATACACCGAGTACACAGACAGGCGATGGAGTGGTCATAACCACGACTGGCGCCGAACGGCTGGGTCAGCGCAAACTTGAAGCGATTACGATCGGCTGAATACGGGCTGATCGCCAGCGTCACTATAAATGGAGCGAAACATGGATCAAATGTTGTATGTGTTTAAGTCAGTGGTCATCAGTGGCCTGTGTTACGTGGCTCTGTCTGGCAGCCTATATGCCCAACCGGCCGACACCAAAGACACTGCCTCTGCACAGGTCGTCGAATATCCGGCGTCATTTTTTGATCGTTATCGTCCGAATACCGCGCTGGATATGGTCTTGCAATTGCCGGGGTTTCAGCTGGACGACGGCACAGACAACCGCGGCTTTGCGGCGGCCGTTGGTCATATCCTGATCAACGATCGACGCCTCAGCGCCAAACAGGACCTGCCCTCCGCCACACTGGCACGCATCCCTGCCAGTCAGGTCGAGCGGATACAACTGGTGCGTGGACAAGACGGTGGGATAGACCTGCAGGGCCAGTCCGTGGTCGCCAATATCTACCTGCGCCAGGAAGATGAGGCCAAAGTCAGCTGGAAGTCCTATATCGAACATAATAACCGTGCGTCTATCAAGCCAGCCGGTAGTATCTCCATCTCCAATAACTGGAGCGACATAGACTATAACGCCGGCATCGACCTTGAACGCAACACCA
>CAMBTO010000082.1 GCA_945870865.1 Klebsiella pneumoniae | reverse complement strand
ATATCCAGACCCAGTATACCCCCGGCCAGCTTCTTGCGTTTACCTTCCTCATTCTGCTCACGCTTCCGCGCCTGCTCCAGCACGTTGACAGCCTGTTTACGCGGCACAACGACGACACCATCATCATCCGCCACGATCACATCACCCGGCGTCACCAGCTGCCCTGCACACACAACAGGCACGTTCACACAACCAAGCGTATTCTTCACCGTACCCTTCGCCGAGACCGCCCGCGACCAGACCGGAAAACCCATCTGCTCCAAATCCATGATGTCGCGCACGCCCGCATCAATGACCAGACCGCGCACAGCCCGCGCCATCGCCGAGGTGGCAAGCAGGTCACCAAACATTCCATCAGTGTTGTCGGTCGTACAGGCCACAACAAGGATATCGCCCGGCTGGCACAACTCGATGGCAACATGCACCATCCAGTTATCTCCCGGCTGCGCCAGCACCGTAACTGCACTGCCACCAATCCGTGCATGCGGATAGATGGGGCGCATATACGGCTTCAGATAACCGCTACGGTCCTGTGACTCGTGTACGGTGGCCACACCGAGCCTGCCCAGTTCATTTACAACAGCCGCATCGGCGCGCTCAATATTTCGGACTGCAACGGGTTTCATAAAGTTCAGCTCCTGGTAAATACTTAATCATCAAAACCGTACAAACGGGCCGGATTGTCGACCAGCACCTTTTGCTGCAAGGTCCGGTCGCGTGCAAACAGCGGCACGAGATCAACCAGGTCGCCATCATTTGGCATAAACTTGCTGATATTCGGATGCGGCCAGTCCGTGCCCCACAGGATACGTTCCGGGGCAACCTCGATCAGCGACTGCGCATACGGGATGGCGTCATAGAACGGTGGCCCTCCCTGCGAGATACGCTCGGAACCACAGACCTTCACCCAGAAATCATCACGGCGCATAAAGTCGAGCAGGATCTGGAATGGCTTCTGGTGGATACCACCATTCGTTGGTACACGGCCCATATGATCTATCACCTTGGGTAGATCAAAACTGGCGAACAGATCTTCAAATTCAATCAGGTCGGGCGCATCGACATGGATGACCAGATGCCAGCCCATCGGTTTGACACGTTCAACCACACGGCGCATATCATCCAGATTCGGCGTACCACCCAGGTGTTTGACAAAGTTGTAACGTACACCGCGGATGCCACCCTCGTGCAGACGCTCGAACTCCGCATCGGAATAGTCATCCGAGGCGATACAGACACCGCGATAGTTTTCGCGATTATGGGCGATGGCATCGAGCATGGCTGAATTATCGGTGCCGTGACAGCTGGCCTGCACGATGACCACACGCTGCACACCGAGCATATCATGCAGCTCCTTCAGCTTTTCCCTGGGCGCATCCGGTGGGGTATAGGTGGTGTCTTCCGAATACGGAAACTTGTGCGCCGGGCCGAATACGTGACAATGGGCGTCACACGCTTTCGGTGGCATTTTAAACGCCGGTTTACGGGTATTCGGGTCCGGTGGCATGCACGGTTTGGCCATGTTATTTTCCTCTCCAGATAGTATCGGGGATATACGCTACCCCCTTGCTTAATAATCGTGCCGTCCTCAACAGACCGGCGTTTAACACCTCGGGTCTTGCAGTCGTACCGCCTACATCCAGGCTGACAGAAAACTCGCCAGACGGGTGCTCTACAGACAGGTTCTTGTGTTTGCCCTGCGGGACAATCGCTAACCCTTCGGCAACAGATCCGGGCATGATGCAGACCGTAGCCACAGACACTGCACCGAGCACACCGATGGAGGAATGACACACCTTCGGTATAAACGTACGGGTACACACATGACCACCCGCCACTGCTGGGGCGATCAGCGACATCTTCGGCACTACCTTGTCCTTCACATCGCCGAGGTTCATCATCGGTCCCAATTGCAGACGAATTGATTCGAGACGGGCCTTTAATTCCGTATTCGCATTCATTGCCTCACAACTTTCATATCCGGTGATCCCGAAGTCCTGTGCACGCAATACAACCACAGGCATACCGTTATCAATACAGCTGACCTCGATACCGTCAACTACATCGACCACATTGCCGGTAGGCAGTAGCGAACCGCAGGCCGAACCGGCCAGATCCATATAGTTACAGATAACTGGTGCGGAGGTCCCAGGGACACCGTCGATGCGCGCATCACCCTGGTATTCCACCTGCCCGCCCGGCGTCCTGATCATCAACTCACAGCGGTTGCTGCTGTTGATCATGAAGATACTGACGGGCGTCTCATCCGGCTGCGCCTTTACCAGACCGGTCTCAATGGCAAACGGTCCTACACCGGCGAGGATATTGCCGCAGTTCGGGGTGACATCAACGCGGTCTTCACCGACGACCACCTGCACAAACAGGTAATCCACATCGGTGTTATCGCGGCTTGAGCGGCTGACCACCGCTATCTTGCTAGTCAGCGGATGTGCGCCACCTAGGCCATCGATCTGGCGTGGGTCACCGCCGCCCATGATCGCGAGCAGGACGCGATCACGCAGGGCCTCATCGGCCGGCAGGTCGGAGGCGAGGAAGTACAACCCCTTCGAGCTGCCTCCCCGGAACTGCATGTACGGTATAGCGGTTTGCATGAGTAATTTCTTCTGTTTATTTGTTGGTCGGGATCAGCGGCACACCCTGTTCAAGTACGTCTTTATGACTCTGCACGGTCGAGCGCGTCATCACCGGGTCGACACCGAGTTCTTCCAGCAGTGCCATCGATGCTTCCATCTCATGTAAACGGCGCAATGCATGTGTCCCGGTACCGGTGATCAGTCGTGACAACATCACTTCATTGGCCACCGTCAGCTGTTCGGCCATATTCTTCCACAACCAGTCAGCACAACCGGCGGCGTGTCCCGCACGCATCGCCTCTACCACCAGCGAGGCCAGTCCCTTCATCATCACACTGCGTAATAGCTTGCGGGTGGAAGCCTCACCGGGAACCGCGCTGATGGCCTCGACCAGCACACCGAGCGGCCTGTATATCGACACATAACGTTCTGCGCCGGGACCGGATGCCAGCGCCGGAGTCTTCAAACCGTAGCCGGGCACGATAGTCATCAGTGCGATGTCGACAAACTGTATACCACGATCGCCGGCAATTTCTGCCAGCCTGCGTTTTACCCCGGCCGAGCTGGTCGACAGGTCGGCATACAAGGCCGTGGCCGGGATCGCTTCCAGTGCCTGGCGGAGGGCGTGTTCCGCATCGGCCTGGGCGGTAATACCCATCACCACATCTGCATTTTTTACGGCATCGATCGGATTATCAAACCGGGCTACACCGGGCGGGGTCTTTACCGGCGCCGGATCGTATCCGCAGATGCTGACACCGGCGCTCACCAGATCCGCCGCTATCAGCGAACCCGCCTCCCCCAGACCGAACACCGCGATACGCATGATCAACAGGGTCAGTGACGATTGAAAACAGGTGGGTTCATTATCAGTTGGGGCGCGATATCAATCGACACTGACCCTTTTGATTTTGTCATTTTCCGAGTCCATCATTTTCATAAAGGTCTCGTTATAACGCTCTCCCAGCACTGTGTTATCGTTTATCAAGCGATCCAACCTGCTCATCACATCGGCAGACAGTGAGATATCCGCCGCGCCGGCGTTTTCCTCAACATACTGCACGTGTTTCGTGCCCGGTATCGGGATCACGGTCTCGTCCTTGTTCAGCAACCAGGCCAGTGCCAGCTGTGCAGGAGTACAACCGACTTCGGCGGCAATCGCCTCATAGGCCTCCAGCAAGTGGATATTCGTGGTGAAATTTTCGCCAAGAAAGCGCGGCATGGTCATGCGTAAATCGTCTTCGCCTAGTGTCGATGTGTCCTTCAGTTTGCCGGTTAAGAAGCCGCGACCAAGCGGGCTGAACGGAACAAAGGTGATCCCAAGTTCCCGGCAGGTGGACAATACCTTCAATTCAGCAATACGGGTCCACAAGGAATACTCAGACTGCACGGCAGTCAACGGGCATACACTGTGGGCCAGACGGATATTCGCCGAGGAGGCCTCGGAGATACCGACCGACCTCACCTTGCCGGCGCTGACCAGTTCGGCCATCGCGCCAAAACTCTCCTCTACCGGCACCTTCGGGTCTATGCGGTGCAGGTAATACAGGTCGATTACATCGGTTTGCAGGTTTTGCAGGCTTTCATCACAGATCTGGTGGATCTTTTCCGGAGAGGCGTCCAGTGTGCGCAGTCCGGTCACCTTGTCGCGGAACAGGCCACACTTGCTGGCCAGGACAAACTCGTTACGACGGCCCTTCAGGACCTCGCCAAGCAATTTTTCATTATGACCATAACCATACAGCGAGGCGGTATCAAGAAAGGTATAACCGATATCCAGTGCGCGATGTAATGCGCGTTCCGATTCGGCACGATCCGGCTTACCATAACTCTGCGACATGTTCATGCAGCCGAGCCCGAGCGCGGAGACCTTGAATTGACCCAGCTTTCTTGAATGCATGACGGTCTGTCCCTAGCCTGCCTTGTTCATCATTTTTTCTGCCTTGTCCATGATTTCCATCGTTGGCAAAACCTGTGCAACGCTTGAATTGGGTTCACGTCCTTCCTTGATTGCGGCAAGAAATTCCCGATCCTGTAATTCAATACCGTTCATGGAGACATCAACCTTTGAAACATCGATCTTGTTCTGTTTACCGTCAAACAGATCGTCATAAACAGCAAGGTATGTCCCATTATCACAGATATAGCGGAAAAATGAACCTATTGGTCCATCGTTATTAAATGACAGTGATAAGGTGCAAATAACGCCGGAAGGCGTCCTGAGGCCAATATTCATGTCCATCGCTATTTTCAGTTCGGGGTGCATCGGTCCCTGCATCGCTGTCACCTGGGTTGCAGCTTCGCCGGTCTGGTACTGGAACAGATCAATCGTATGCGCCGCATGATGCCATAACAGATGGTCTGTCCAGCTGCGTGGCTTTCCTGCTGCATTAATATTCTTGCGTCTGAAGAAATAAGTCTGCACATCCATTTGCTGGATTTTCAACTCTCCGGCAAGGACTTTCTTGTGAATCCATTGATGACTTGGGTTGAAGCGACGGGTGTGGCCTCCCATCGCAATCAATCCGGTTTTTTTCTGGGTCTTCAGAATTTTCTTCGCATCAGCAAGCGAATCAGAAATTGGAATTTCAATCTCAACATGCTTGCCTGCATTCAGGCAATGAATGGCCTGCTTTGCATGGATATGGGTAGGTGACGTGATAATTACCGCTTCCACTCCGGGGCGATTGATACCTTCATCCAGATCCAGGGTCCAGTGCGGAATGCCATATTGTTTAGCCACGGCCTGCGTCGTATCGGGACTGCCGCCAACAATCGAGACAACCTCAGCACCCGGTATTTTTGCCAAACCATCCAGATGCTTACACGCGAATGCGCCCTGACCAACCATACAAATTTTCATATATCCTGTCTCCTTGCTTGTTTCTAAATTTAAAATCAGGTGAGTAGACTAAAAAACAATCCTTTACTTCCTGCTCTCCGAAATACGATCCTCACATATTTTCGATGATGATGTTACCTACTGCTGTATTCGAACCCGGCACATGGTAGAAACGGTAGACCTCTTTCACCTGGTCGTTCAACGCGCCGCGCATGATCAACCACATGACCATCTCGATGCCCTCGGCACCGGTCTCGCGCATGTATTCGATATGCGGCAAGGCAACCAGACGCTGCGGATCTGCCGTCAGGTCATCCAAGAATTTATTGTCCCATTCGCGATTGATTAAACCGGCACGCTCGCCGTGCAACTGGTGGGACATACCGCCGGTGCCGAACACAACCACACGCAGATCCTGATCAAAACTCTCCACCGCCTTGCGAATGGCCTTGCCCAGATTAAAACAGCGTTTGCCCGTCGGCGGCGGGTATTGCACCACATTGACCGCCAGCGGAATGACCTTGAACGGCCATTCCTGCGGCTGACCACACATCAGGCTGAGCGGCACAGTCAAACCATGGTCGACCGCCATCTCATTGACGATGGCCAGATCGAATTCATCAAAGATCAGTGATTCGGCCAGATGACGCGATAGTTCCAGATGGCCCTTGACCACCGGTACCGGACGCGGTCCCCAGCCTTCTTCGGCCGGCGGGTATTCTGCGGCCACACCCAGTGCAAAGGTCGGGACAACATCGAGCGCAAAGGCGGTACCGTGATCATTATAAACAATAATAACGACATCCGGTTTGATTTCGGCCAGCCATTCCTTTGAACGCTGGTAGCCATCAAAGATCG
>CAMBTO010000081.1 GCA_945870865.1 Klebsiella pneumoniae | reverse complement strand
GTTATGCTTGAAGGAAAAGATAAAGAATAGAATTAGTACCATAAGGGCTGCCATAGCGGAATAACGACTTAATTCCAGCCCGCCTTCGCTCGATTTATTTGTCGCTAAATAACTGCTCCAAATGGGTGTGCAGATTACGTTGCCGGCTTTCCCGCGACAGCGGGAAAGCCCGTGGAACAAATGCCCACCTGTCAGGCGGACTTCTATTACTGGATGCAGGGGCAAACCCGGCATGACGAATCACCAGCCTGTGTCTACCCATTCGGAACAGTTATTTAGCCGCACATGGGCTACAGCAATCCGGCTATCAGCCGATCTTACCGCCCGAGGCCTGCAGGTCGGCGTGATAGGAGGAGCGGACCATCGGTGCGCTGGCGACGTTTTTGAAACCGATGCTGGTTGCATACTCGCCGAGTTCAGCAAACTCTTCCGGAGTGACGAAACGTTCGACGGCCAGATGAAACCGGCTGGGTTGTAGGTATTGTCCCAGCGTCAGCATGTCGCAGTCGTGTGCGCGCAGGTCGCTTAAGACGGCCTTCACTTCATCGATGGTTTCACCGAGTCCGAGCATCAGACCGGACTTGGTCGGTACCGACGGGTGTTGGGCCTTGAATTTCTGGATCAAATCGAGTGACCATTCATAATCAGATCCGGGGCGGACCTTCTTGTACAGACGTGGTACTGATTCCAGATTATGGTTGAATACGTCCGGTGGTGAGTTGTGCATGATCTCCAGTGCAACATCCATACGACCACGGAAATCCGGCACCAGGATCTCGATGCGGGTCTGTGGTACGCGGCGGCGCAGTGCACTGATACAGGCGGCAAAGTGACCGGCGCCGCCGTCCTTCAGGTCATCACGATCAACCGAGGTGACAACCACATATTTCAGTTTCATTAATTCAACGGCCGCAGCCAGGTTTTCCGGCTCGTCCAGATCCAGCGGTTTCGGTTTGCCGTGGGCGACATCGCAGAACGGGCAACGGCGTGTGCACAGATCGCCCATGATCATGAATGTCGCCGTGCCGTGTGCGAAACATTCGCCGAGGTTCGGGCAGGCGGCCTCTTCGCAGACGGTGTGCAGGTTCTTCTCGCGCAGCAGCCGTTTCAATTCGATCACCTTCGGATCGGTCGGCGCCTTGGCGCGGATCCATTCCGGCTTGCGAGGCAACGGACCCTCGGTCGGAACCACCTTAATCGGGATCCGGGAGGTCTTCAGTTTACCGCGTTGATCTTCTTTTACAGGTTGCTGCTGGTCTATCGTGTCTGACATATTCAAGCTCTGTTCAGGTTAGGTCCGTAACAAGCGGTAGATTCCGTTTGTCAAAGCCGAGTTGTCCCACCAGGAGCGGGAGCAGGTTCTGGCATACCTGCAATACGGATAATTGCATACCCAGATCCGACAGGCGGGTCACTTCGAGTCCCGCATACCCGCAGGGGTTGATACCCGCAAACGGCGTCAGATCCATATCCACATTTATTGCGAGCCCATGATAACAGCATCCATGGCGGACACGAATGCCGAGCGCGGCAATTTTGCGGTTATTTACGTAGACACCGGGGGCACCCGGGCGACGCTCACCCTTGATGCCATAGCTGTCGAGCAGGTCGATCAGGGTCTGCTCCAGCAAAAAAACATAGTGACGGATCGAGATGCCCCGACGCTTCAGGTCAAGCAAGGGGTAGACCACCAGCTGGCCGGGGCCATGGTAGGTCACCTGACCGCCACGGTCGGTCTTGATGACCGGGATATTGCCCGGATTCAGCAGGTGTTCCGGCTTGCCAGCCAGGCCCAGTGTATAGACCGGCGGGTGTTCCAGGCACCAGACCTGGTCTGCCGTTTGCTCATCACGTGTGTCGGTAAATTCCCGCTGTTTATCAAACGTGCCGGAATAATCAACGGTACCGAGCCACCAGGCTTGTGGTACATTCACAGCGCTACCAGCACCCTGCTCTCGGCGGTCAATTCCTGGTAAATGCTGTCCAGCTGGGCCTTACTTTGCGCCTGTATCGTGACGGTAACGGCCATGTAACGGCCACCATTGCTGAGGCGGGTATGGACGGCACCTTCGCCAATATCAGGACTGTGCCTCCGAACCAAAGAGACGACCAGACTGTCAAAATCTGGAGTGGCACGCCCCATGACCTTGACCGGGAAATCACACGGGAATCGAAACAGGGTTTCATCTACTTCCATCAGGCTGCTCGACAGTTAGGTAGTGGAATGGGTGGGGCCACTAACAATGGTGAATATTAATTTATTAACTTCGACAAAAAATGTAACATATATTGACTGTAACGTGGACTGGTTTATCGGCCGTATTGATAAGCCATTGTTTTTTAAAACTAATCTATTTTTTTAGCATCGGGAGCTCTTTATGAAGAAAACTGTTTTGATGGTTGCGTTTACATTGGTGTCCGTATTTTCAGCGAATACCTTTTCTCAGGATAAAATCGAATTCAGTGGCGCTTGCGTCTATCCGACGAAGCCCACAATCGTAAACGGTAACACTGCCACCGAGGCAGAGATGATCAAGTCTCAGCAGGACATGAAGGCTTATCTCGCGCTTGGCAATGAATTTCTGGGTTGTCTGGACAAGGAAGCTACCTCCCAGATCAAGGGAGACACCCCGAAAGAACAGGCCGACGAGTTCAAGGCCCGCATCGACGCCACCCACAATGCGGCCGTGGATGACATGAATGCGATCGCCGAGCTGTTTAACGCTGCACTGCGCACGTTCAAGGGCAAAAGCCAGTAAATCAGACTAAAAAAGGCCCTTCGGTTAGCCATACCGAAGGGCTTTTTTTTGACTGTAATTCACACTTAGCAACACGCTCGCAGCGCACTCCGTGCGATTAACGCACCCCCTTCCGGGACGGGGCCCTGATATTCACCATCCCAGTCGAAATGCCAAACCGGGCGCAGTTTCGAGCAGAATAGCCTCCTGTACGGTTGATGGGTAACAATATCGTATATAACTGACGTATAATGTCAGCAATTAATTACGTCTGAACCTTAAGGAGAACCTACCTTGATCGAACAGTTAACAGACCCAGGTATCCTGCACCAGATTCCTATTTTCAGCTCTTTGTCTGATGCCGATAACGATAACAGGGCATCACTACACACGCGCGATCTGGCCTGACACCATCCTCATGTTTGCACTCGAAATCAACAAACTGGAAAAGATCTACAAGAGCCGCCTGCGCGCGTTAAAAGGTGTCGACCTGCATGTGAAGACCGGCGATTTCTTTGCGCTGCTCGGGCCAAACGGTGCCGGCAAATCCACACTTATAGGCATCGTTTCCTCTCTGGTGACGAAGACCAGTGGCAAAATCAGCGTGTTTGGCCATGACATGGACAGCCAGTTGAATGAAGCAAAGTCCTGTCTCGGCGTGGTTCCGCAGGAGGTCAATTTCTCTCAATGGGAGACTTGTCTTGAGATCGTGCTAAACCAGGCGGGTTATTACGGTATCCCGCGCAAGCTGGCCGGTGAACGCGCCGAAAAATATTTTACCCAGCTCGGGCTGTGGGAAAAACGAAATGACCGTTCGCGTACCCTGTCCGGCGGCATGAAACGACGGCTGATGATAGCGCGTGCATTGATGCATGAACCCCGACTGCTGATACTGGACGAGCCCACCGCCGGAGTCGATGTGGAACTACGGCGTTCGATGTGGACCTTCCTTAAAGAAATCAATAAAAATGGTACCACCATCGTGCTGACCACCCATTATCTGGAAGAGGCCGAAAGCCTGTGCAAGAACATTGCGATTATCGACAAGGGCAATATCATCGAGGACTCCTCGATGCAGGAACTGTTGTCGCGCCTGGGTACACAGACCTACATCCTCGATCTGAAACAACCCAGCCCGAATCTGCCGGATTCTGGCAGGTTCAATCTGAAGCAGGTCGATCCGCTGACGCTGGAGGCGGAGATAGGCAAGGAGCAGAATATGAATGAGCTGTTTACGGAACTCGGCAATGCCGGTATTAATATCGTCAGCATGCGCAATAAATCGAACCGGCTGGAAGAACTTTTCATCCGCTTGCTCGAAGACAAGCACAAACAGGCAAACTGAGATGGGCAACGACAGAATCCTGACGGCATTTCTCACCATCATCATCAAGGAAGTGAGCCGCTTCCTGCGTATCTGGGGCCAGACCATCCTGCCACCGGCGGTCAGCATGACGCTGTATTTTATTATCTTCGGCAGTCTGATAGGCCCGCGCATCGGCTCGATGGGTGGGTTTGGTTATATGGAGTTTATCGCCCCCGGTATCATCATGATGGCGATCATCAATAACAGTTATTCGAATGTGGTCTCCTCGTTTTTTGGCGCGAAGTTCCAGCGCCATATCGAGGAGATGTTGATTGCACCGATCCCTGATGCGGTAATCCTCGCCGGTTATGTATTCGGCGGCGTTGCCCGCGGGCTGATCGTAGGATTGGTGGTGACGATCGTCGCGCTGCTGTTTACCCACCTGCGGATACACAATTATTTTGTGGTCATTTCGATAGTGACGCTGACGTCGGTGTTGTTTTCACTCGGTGGTTTTATCAATGCGGTGTATGCCCGCAATTTTGATGACATCTCCATCATCCCGACCTTTGTGCTGACACCGCTGATTTATCTTGGAGGGGTATTCTATTCTATCGATATGTTGCCGGCGTTCTGGCAGGGCGTGTCCCGGTTTAACCCGATACTGTATATGGTCAATACATTCCGCTACGGCATACTCGGCGTGGCCGATATTGATATCACCCAGGCATTCGCAATTATCCTGCTGTTTACTGTAGCGCTGACTGTGTACGCACTGGTATTACTGAAACGGGGTACCGGGCTGAAAAGCTAGAAACCGGGGAACAGACACAAGTCTGTCCCCCGTTGCAAATCTACAAACTCTCTTTGAATATGTCTTTTACCAGACTGGTAAATTCCTTCGTCCCCATCTTGCCACCGATATCACCGGTGCATTTGCCCTCGGCAATCGATGAGAACAGAGCCAGGCGGAGTTTATGGCCAAGGTCGTGGCGATCCATCTGATCGAGCATCATGCCAAACGCCAGTAACATTGCGGTCGGGTTACACTTGTTCTGTCCGGCGATGTCCGGCGCGGTGCCGCCTGAGGGATCAAACATGGCGATGTCCACCCGGTCGACGTTGTTCTCGGTGATAAAACTGTAGTTGCCACTGGCACCGATACCGATACTGCCAATCAGGCCGCAGGCCATGTCTGACAGAAAATCGCCGTATTCATTCAACACCACAACTACCTGGTAATCTTCCGGCTTCAGGATGATCTTCGCCAGCAAGGCATCGAACAATTCGATGCGGTGTTTTACTTCCTTGAAGTCCTGATGCACTTCATCGACGATACTCTGGAAGAAGCCGTCGGTCGTGCGCTGGATGGTATGCTTGGAAGAAGAGGTCACGCTGAGGTTCTTGTCTCTCGCCATGTTAAAGGCAAACCGGGCGGCCTGGCGTACCGGGGTGCGCTCGACGATACGCAGTGACACCGCTGAGTCCTTGCCTATCATCTGGCCCGGATCATCATAGGTACCACCGGTTGCCACCCTGACGATGTACAGTTCCAGTGGCTCGGTAAAGTTCGACTTGATGCCCTTGATAGAGATAACAGGACGCAGAATAACACTGAAGTTGCACATCCTGCGGATAACCGCATTTGGACTGGACGATTTGGTCACAGTCGGATATTTAATCGCCAGCTTGGTCCGGCTCATCGACTGATAGACATGTTCATACAGGTCGCGACTGTTACTGGATTCGCGGTTTTCCAGCGACAGGTCAAACGGGATAAACTTCAGATCCAGCGGCAGAGCCTCTGCAATGGTGTACACCGACTCCCGTAACTCCGGACCGATACCATCACCCAGTAATTCAGTTACTTCTATCGTACTCATTTACGACATTCTCCAAAATCTGGGGGACAGGCCAGAAGGCATTCCCGCGAAACTGCGTATGGCATGGGAATCAATGGTTATGGGCTGCAAAGTAATTTCGAACCGTACTGACAAGGGCAGGAATTCGGGATTGGGTCATATGTAGCGGGAGACAGTTGCACGGCCTCATCCTGGCGGATATATCCAGGCCTGATACTGGTGGCGTAATCAGGCATAACGCACATCGCTGATAATGGTGGGAATGGCCGAGAGAGGATGATGAAATGGCGAGAGAGGGATTCGAATCGAACGCCTAACTAACTGTTTATAATAGATTATTTTTAGTGTCGAAAGTAACGTTACCCTCATTCTTACCCGCATTTATATTTGTCAGCCTAGCCTGTTTACACCAAGCACAGGCCTAATGCCAACCGCTAATATCAGGATACAAAATAGAGGTTAGCATATGACAGCATCATTTCGCGCTATTAAACGAAAGATACCCCCTACCCCCTTTAATTTCCCGGCACATCCAGACCCCACCGGGGTGGCACCCCCTGTCTTGGTTTGATGGTACCTAGCTGACGTATACTCTGTAATGTGCGTTGTTAACGGGTACTGGGTGAACAACCATACTGCCTACTCAAAACCGTCCATGGTCATGGCCAGCAATAAAAATCTTACCCCGTATCACTTATTAAACATTATTCTTCAATAGAGGTAGACCGCGCCGGCGTCTGCAGCGGATTCATCCGGCGTGCTGTTGATGCCGGTCGTGCTGCTGGCCTCGTATGCAGCCCCCACCGCCAGCGTGTTGCCGTCCGCAGAGAGTGAGACCGAGACGCCAAAATAGTCGTTCGCCCCCGTATTGGAGGCCTTCACATACGCCTGCTGAGTCCAGGTACTCCCGGTGCGGGTAAACACATAGACCGCACCGGAGTCTA
>CAMBTO010000080.1 GCA_945870865.1 Klebsiella pneumoniae | reverse complement strand
GAAGTTTTAGCTGTAGCTTCAGCAGATTGATCCCGAAATTCAGTCCAAGCAGATTCAACTCCAGTCCTTCGTACGTACCCAGACTCACGCCAAGCAGACCATACAGGGACAACTGGTAACCACTGCCTCCGGGGGTATTCTCAACTACCGTCTCACCGAGAAAATCCTTGCCTATAGCGGTAGATGGCAGGTCGAGTTGTAACTCCGGGACCTGTCTGCCAACCCAGGCGGTGAATGTATTGCTGTTCGGGCCAGGCCAGATCACATATTTTCCGACATACGGGTACGACTGCACGGCGTCTATTACTTTAGGTATAAGTTTAGCGGCCTCATCTCCACGAATATCAACGAGCACTGTGGGTACGCTGCCATACCAGGCGCGGTCTGGAATATCGGCATCAGAGACCACCACCGGCAGATTGCGGCGCGCGCGCCAGCCCATGACATGATGTACTGTATAACTTTCGGCATGGACGGGCTTGGTGGCGATCCAGGTATGTACCGCGAGCGCACCACGCCAGCCAAAAGTACGGGCAGCATAGACCTGGATAACGGCTGCGCTGTGTTGTACGGGATCCGGTGCCAGACCGGCACTGGAACGATCGGCCGTGCGCCAGTCATCTCCACTGGCGGCATAGATGAACATGCCACAGAACGGCAGACAAAGCAGCAACAGTATTTTTTTGGTGATGGGTGTTCTACGTGAGGGCTTCATCTCAGTCATGTGGAATATCCTTGCGCAACTTCTTGATACTGCCGCGATGGGTCTTTTGATCCATACGTGCCTGTTTTGATCCGGCGGTTGGCCGGGTGGGCTTGCGTTTCTTGCGTTCCCGCAGCGCGTTGGCGATCAGTATTCGCAAACGATCCCGCGCATCCTCCAGATTACGTTCACGCGTGCGCAAACGCTGTGCCTTGATGACAATAACACCTTCACTGGTTATGCGTTCATCATGTAACTGCAATAATTTTTGCTTCGCCGTGTCCGGCAGGGAGGATGCGTTGATGTCAAAACGCAGGTGTATGGCGGAGGATACCTTGTTGACGTTCTGGCCACCCGCACCCTGGGCACGTATCGCGGTAACCTCGATTTCGGAGTCGGGAATCCGGATATTATGTGTGACTATCAGCATCTCATACCATCTCCGCTCCGAAGCAGTCAGGACAGGGTGGCCCTGCCCTGACCGCATTTCGTTACAGTGTTATAAAGTCGGCATATTACCCAGATAATCGCGTTTACCTATCTCTACGCCATTATGACGCAGGATATTGTACGCCGTGGTTACATGGAACATCATATTCGGCAATACAAACGCCAGCAGGTAATTCATGCCGGTAAAACGTGCCTCTTCCGGCCCCAGTTTCAGCACAATTTCCTTGCCCTCGGTACCATCTATCTGCTCCGGCTTAATCGAGTTCAGGAATTTTATGGTCTTGTCGATACGGACATAGAGTTCCTCAAATGTCTTCTCAGTGTCATCAAATTTGGGATTGTCTACACCGGCCAGTCTGGCACCGGCACCCTTGGCCGTGTCAGAGACAATCTGGATCTGCTTGGTCAACGGTAACATGTCAGCCGCCAGCCGCAGGTTCAACATCACTTCCTGGCTGATCTTCTTTTTAGCAGCGTACTGTTCTCCCTGCTTCAGCATCTGATCAAGATTGGTTAATGCCTGGACACAAACCGGTACGGTCGCCTGATACATCGAAATCGTCATGCTTCACTCCCTCCGTTGTTTTGATTTTACTATGAAATCATTATGAATCTGGTCTGCTACACACTTTATCATTATCCCATATCTGCCATTTATCGAATAGCTATCCGCTATAGACGGTCAGATACGGGACCCGTCAATGTGTCATCGAGTAGACGACCGCATTGACACCGAGCCGGAATGCATCAGTTGCCGGCTTCAAGGGCATCTCGCCGAGGTAATACCATTCCCAGAAATTGGCAAGGTCATTGTTATAACCGGCCGCAATCGCCACATCGCCCCTGTCGGTAACAATTCCGTGGTAACTGATATTTTCACCAGGCACGTAAGGTGCCATACCCTCCAGATTATCCAGCTGGAAATGCACATTAAAAATCGGGTGGTCTGTCCCGATTTCGACAAACAGTCGATCCGGGAAGGCCCGATATACCTGTGATTTCATCGTAGCTATCTGGATTGCACCGTCAAAATCATCCATCAGGATAAAGCCACCACGCTGCACATACTCGCGCAGATTATTCACCTCTGCCACCGTCAGGGCCATTTCCCCGGGTTCGGAGATGTAGGCAAACGGATAATCAAAAAGTTCGTCACTGGACATCTCTACAACGCGGTAGGACATCACATCAATATTGATACCTGTCGCACGGCGGATAAAATCATTCAGGTTCTCGTCCGAGCCGGGGTAATTGTGGGCCCAGCCACGATGTCCAATATAGCCGTTGGTACCGAAATGCAATCGCGCCACAACCAGTTCGGTCGCAGGCGGTTCATTCTGGTATACCCTGCCCCGACTACGGCCCTGTGAATAAACCGTGGAGGCCAGCAATAGTAAAATTGCCGACACACATGCCGCCCGGTATCGATTCATCGAAATATCCCTGTCATAAGCATACCCGCCTTCTGATGGCCTGGATTACAGTATAGGGACGATCCAGAGGTTTCATCAATAAAGATAAACGTGATCTGACCCGACTGCCAACCTCAAGATTATCCCGGGGATGATTGATAATCTTCTCGCCCGCTTCCAGTCAGGACAGGACACGGGTGTAGATGCCGCCACGCTGGCCGGGTTCGACCTTGCGCAATTCGGCACGGTTTTGACTGACCACATACGCCGCCCAGCCGTCACTATCTCGGAACACCGCACTGGTCGGGAATGGTTAACTCTCTTTTACAGCATACCCCCGTAGAGTGTATCCTGCCATGAGCGGGCAGATATATTAGCCATCTTGAAAGTCAATAATGCACCTGTGACAATAGCTTACCAGCCGCAACTTCCCATACACTAACAACAAGTAAAAAAACGATGTCTTATTTACCTTGCGTAGAAATAGAAACAAACCCGAGCGTGAATGCCAGCATCATCTGGCTGCATGGTCTGGGTGCGAATGGTCATGACTTTGAACCAATCATCCCGGAATTGCGATTGCCAAAACAGGCGCAAATACGTTTCGTATTCCCGCATGCCCCGTCTATTCCGGTCACGATTAACGGCGGGATGGTCATGCCCGCCTGGTATGACATCCTTGATGCAAGTATCAACCGCCAGATAGATCATGCGCAGATTCTGCTCTCTGCAGAACGTATCCACGCACTGGTCAATCGCGAGATTGAACGTGGCGTCGACAGTAAACGGATCGTGCTTGCCGGATTTTCACAGGGTGGTGCTGTTGCCTACCAGGTGGCACTGGCCAGCCCACAACCACTCGCCGGCCTGCTCGCCCTGTCTACGTATCACGCCACCCACGACACATTGATACCCGCGCCGGGTAATCGCGATATGCCAGTGCTGGTCTGTCATGGGCTGTACGACACGATCGTACCGGAATTACTGGGACAACACGCGATAACAACACTGAAAAAACTTGGATACTCTCCGGTATACAAGACCTACCCGATGCAACACAGTGTGTGTGCGGAGGAAGTTGTGGATATTTCTGTCTGGCTGCACAAGATACTGCAACTCTAAAGTCAGCTGGATTCGGGAAACCATGACCGGGTCCGGTTGGCAAATGCCACCAGTGACAACATCACCGGGACTTCAACAAGTACACCTACCACGGTCGCCAGGGCCGCCCCGGAATCAAGACCAAACAAGCCGATGGCCACGGCTATGGCCAGTTCAAAAAAGTTGGAGGTACCGATCAACGCACATGGCGCGGCGATGTTAAACGGAACCCGCCATAACCATGCGGCAGCATAGGCTATCGCAAAGATACCGACGGACTGCAACAGTAAAGGAACGGCGATAAGACCGATTAACAGTGGTTGTTCGAGGATGGTCTGCCCCTGAAAACCGAACAACAATATCACTGTGGTCAACAAACCGAGTATGGACAAGGGTTTTAGCCTGGCATTGAATCTGGCGATTTCCACTTCACGCGCTTGTGCACTAGCTGCTTTGGCCCCGAGTCTTACCCGTGTCACCATACCGGCAACAAGGGGGATTACGATATATAAAACAACAGAGAGTAGTAATGTTGTCCACGGCACGTCCATGTCGGTGATACCCAGCAGGAAAGCAACGATCGGGGCAAAGGCAAAAATCATGATCACATCATTTAATGAGACCTGAACCAGAGTATAGGCCGCATCACCTCGTGTGAGTTGCGACCAGATAAATACCATCGCCGTGCAGGGTGCTGCCCCCAGCAATATCAGACCCGCAATATACTGGTCGGCGCTGTCTGGATCGACCATATCGGCGAACAGATAATGGAAAAACAATACGCCAAGACCCGCCATCGTGAACGGTTTAATCACCCAATTCACTACTACCGTGATAACCAGGCCCGCAGGGCGCTCATGAATGCGCTTCAGACTGGAGAAATCCACTGCAACCATCATCGGGTACACCATTATCCAGATGAGTACCGCCACGATGAAATTAACTGAACCGTATTCAACACTGGCCAGTATCTGAAACAAACCCGGCAGCAGACTCCCTGCCGTTATTCCGGTGAGTATACAAAGACCGATCCAGATCGACAGATAACGCTCAAACAGACCTATCGCTTGTATTTTGCTCATACCTATCCCGCGTTCAGGTGAAAAGTGTACCGATATGATCCAGTTTCACCTTCAGACGGACGGGGTCAGTAGACAGCTTTTCCATAGGCAGTGCCAGCATTGCCTCTATTCGGGCGCGCAGAATACGATAAGCCCCCAGGAATGCCTCATCAATCTGTTCATCCGTGCCACGTGCATGCGCAGGGTCATCAACGCCCCAGTGTGACCTCAGTACCGGACCCAGGTAGGCAGGACAGGTTTCACCTGCAGCACTCGCACACACGGTAATGACGATATCCGGTATAACCGGCAAGTTGTCCCACGATTTACTGGAGTAGCCTTGTGTCGATATGCCCTCCCGCTCCAGTAAGGCGAGTGACCGCGAATGTACGGTACCCGTGGGATGGCTACCGGCACTGTGTGCCTTCCATCCTTCCGGCGCAAGATTATTGAAGGTGGCCTCCGCCAGGATCGAACGGCAGGAATTGCCGGTACATAGAAATAATACCCGCATCAATTGTTTTTTCTGGCAACAGGGAGGCCGGGGGAATTGCATGCCGAATATCTGAAGACCGTGTCGGCGTCCATACACTGTTCCGGTTGCCCTTCACAGCATTGTTCCGACAGAGAGGCAATCAGTGCCTGTATCTGCGTGATATTGGCGCGATAGCGTTGAAACCGGCCTTCCTGCTCGACTGTCAGCAGACCAGTCCGTGTCAGCGCCTTCAGATGAAATGACAGGTTTGTCGGCGCAAGCTGCAGGGTCGAGGCGATCTCACCGGCCACCATGCCTGTTTTGTACTTTTTGAGCAGCAGGCGGTAGATATCCAGCCGTAACGCGGATGCCAGTGACTCGAATATTGTCGTAGCTTCTAATTTTTCCATATTTTTACTATACAACTATATTTGAATAGTTGTAAAGACGTAATAATAGAACTAACGTAGTTTACCCTGACCTACAGATTCAATCAGCAGAAAGGACGGGAACGCCGGTGGTTGCCTCATTATACCCAGTGCACCCGGGTCGACCGACTGACACCGAATTCATACAATTTCAATGTATGGTGTACCTCTTTCATTGCCGGTTCGGCAAACAGCAACCGGCTGACATGATCGCTCCAGTCATTAAAATCACCTGCCCCGATCAACGGAGCATCAGCGGGGATGCTTTCCCTGATACGAAACGCCAGACGTTTCATTTGCTGGTTGCGTAACAGGCGGATCTGATCCAGATGGACGCATATCACATGTATCTGTCGGCTTGCACCCGGCACATTAAGCACACCGTGCAACAAGCTGCGGCTCGCACGTTTACACCGGGACACATTCAAGTTTTCCCAGGCATCAAACGGGAACTTGCTAAGGATAGCATTGCCATGGTGACCGGAATTATAAATGGCGTTTTTACCGTAGGCATAATAATGCGTTTATTTAGATAGACATTACTATCACTTAGCCCTGCTACTCACCGTCTTGATCGCACCCAGCCAGACCCCACCGGGGTGGCACCCCCCATTTCAGTTTGATGGTACCTAGCTCACGTATACTCTACAATGTGCGCAGTTAACGGGTACTGGGTGGACAATCCTACGGCCCAACCAAAACCGTCCGTGGTCATGGCTAGCAATAAAATCTCACCCCGCATCACCTATAAAATATTAATCTTCAATAGAGATAGACCGCGCCGGAGCTTGCAGCTAATTCATTCGGCGTGCTGTTGATGCCGGTCGTGCTGCTGTCCTCAAGATACGCCCCCCCCGCCAGCGTGTTGCCGTCCGCAGAGAGCGAGACCGCGTAACCAAAAAGGTCGCCCGCCCCCGTGTTGGAGGCCTTGAAGTAACCAATGGCCGCAATCATCGCGCTCGTGGTGTAAACCGTAGCGGAGCTGACGCATCCCCCGATATTGCAGGCTTTTACGATATAACTGGCATTGACCCAGTCGTGCACATGCACCCCAATAGAATCCGTTGCACTCGTCGCCGAGGAGAGCAGGTTAGAGCCCACCTGAGTGTACCCAGCATTACCATTTATATTCTTAAACAGCTGGTAGTACGTCGCACCAGGAATTGTTGACCAACTGAACGTTAGTAGTTTAGTGTTCGCGGAGACCGTGACCGTGGGAGTGGTAAGCGTGGGTGTCACGCTATTAGAGGCCGTCGAAGCGCTGGAGGTCCCTGCAGAATTGGTCGCCGTCACGGTGAAGGTATACGCCGTGCCGTTTGTGAGTCCGGTCACGGTCAAGGGTGAGCCTGCCCCGCTCACGGCAATATTCCCCGGACTGGAGGTCACGGTGTAGCTGGTAATCTCAGCGCCGCCATTCGAGGCCGGTGCCGTGAAGCTCACGGTAGCTTGTCCTTGCCCTGCGGTGGCTGAAACACTCGTCGGTGCGCCGGGGACGGTAGTGGGTGTCACACTACTGGAGGCCGTCGATGCGCTGGAGGTCCCCACCGAATT
>CAMBTO010000079.1 GCA_945870865.1 Klebsiella pneumoniae | reverse complement strand
GGAAGTCCCGTCAATATGACCAGTTCAGTACGGTTTCTGAAAAAGTTTTTCAACTCACCCTCTTCAATAGGCAGTATTGTACCCAGCTCACCTGTACTGGTGGCCTCGATTATGGCGGAGGTTGAATGGGAACATGCGAAGGTCATTGTTGAACTCGGGGCAGGCACGGGTGTCGTTACCCGGGCAATCAACAGCAGACGCGCGACGGGTTCGGTCTTTATCAGCTTTGAGAAAGACGAGCAGATGTTGCATGATCTGAAACGACGATTCAACGACGTCATCATGCGACAGGACGCGTTCCATGTGCAGGACGAACTGTTCAGTCTTGGTTATCCGCATGCCGATTGCATCATCTCCTGTCTTCCCTTTGCCAATTTTGATCGACACCAGCAATCACAACTGCTGGAGAGCATTTACAAGGCATTGCGTCCCGGTGGCATGTTTATCGCGTTCCAGTATTCGCTCCAGTTGCAGGCACAGCTTGAATCGGTTTATGAAGAAGTGGATTGCCAGTTTGTCATGAGAAATATCCCCCCCGCCTTTGTCTACGTTTGTCGCAAACAGCTCCAGTAGCGGGTCGTCCGGGGACAGACTTAAGTCTATCCCCGAGCTACCAGGTGCATGAAAACCCTGCCTGACTATCTGCGTACTGATCTTGAGATCGTACTGGTTGGGCTGAACCCGTCTCCGATCTCAGTCAAGGCAGGGTATTACTATGCCAATCCGCGTAACCGTTTCTGGGCTGCACTGAATGGTTCGCGTCTTTTGGATCAATCGGTTGTACCCGGCGTAGCCGCGCTGGAGCAGTTGTTTGCCAACAATCACATCGGATTTACCGACATTGTCAAACGGCCAACGCCGATGGGTAATGCCTTGCGTGCGACCGATTTTCGCAAGGGGGCGGCGGAACTGAAACAGAAGTTACTCGACTTTCAGCCGCGCATCGCCTGGTTCAACGGAATCATGACGTACAGCAATTTTCTGCGTTATGCGGAGTCACAGACAGACTCAGTCAGTTGTGGACCCCAGTTGTATCGTCTGGGCAAGACCCGATTTTTTGTGACACCGAATCCGAGTCCTGCCAATGCGAGTTATACGCTGGCTGACTTGATAGCCCACTACAATGCGCTTGCGGACTATCGGGACGGCACTGTTAAGTAATTCTTAAGATTTCAGGCCTACACTCCTGCTCCATAGTCATACAGGCAGCATTCAGGCATGAACGCATTAGTATTACCCACGAGGGTGGCGAGCTCAGCGTGTTCAGTTATGGCTATATGGCGACCCGGCAATCGATAACGGCGCTGCTGACAGGTGGGACTATCGGCGTTGCCATCGGTGCCAGTGTCGGTGCGATTATCTATTACCTGCTGGTCATGATGCCGGACCGGACGGCCAACAGGGTGTTTCCTGTCATCCTCGCGTTGATAGCGTCCGGTATGTCGTTGCAGGCCGCCACCTATCTGGTGCAGGCGGGCTGGTTGCCTGCGACGCCGGCGGTTTGGGATAGCTTATTTCTGGTGGCAGAAGATTCGCTGGCCGGACAGTTACTGTATGCCTTGTTTGATTATGAGGCGACACCGGACCGGTTCCAGTGAGGGTTTTATCTGGCTTCAATAAGTTGTTTTCTGGTGGCCGTGGGTCTGTCACGCTGGCGACGCGTAAACTAAATAACAGTTCCGGATTTCAATAAAGTTTGGTATCAGCCGTCTGGCTATAATTGTGAAAGACCGTTAGCCGCAGGGATGCGGCGCTCGAGCGTACATGGACGTATTCACAGCGTGTCTTGAACGATTATAGCCAGATGGCTGATCCCCCAGAAAATCCGGAACTGTTATCCAACGACCGGTGTCTTTGATGTTGCACCACGGATTTCCCTGACCAGATGCGGTACCAGATAGCCTGGCAGGCTGGACCGTAGTGTTTCGATGATGGAGGTTGCCCGGGCTTCTTCCACCTCGAAGTGCGCAGCGCCAGCGATCGGATCGAGCATATGCAGGTAATAGGGCAACACATGATTGCTGTACAAGCGCAGACTCAGCTCACGTAGGACCTCGGCGTTATCATTGACGCCTTTTAATAATACTGACTGATTCAGCAATTGCATACCGCTGTCGTGCAAGCGCTGTAATACCGGCAGTACATCGGCCTCGATCTCGTTTGGATGATTCGCATGTATGACCATCATCTGTTTAAATCTGTTGTCTGTCAGTATCTGGAGCAGACTGTCCGTAATCCGGGACGGTAGTACCACCGGCATACGTGTATGGATGCGCAGCCAGCGCAGATGCGGGATCTGTTCCAGTTTTGTGATCAGCATACCCAGCCGCTCATCCGACAGTGACAAGGGGTCGCCGCCGCTGAGGATGACCTCCTCTATACTGGTGTCGCTCTGGATATAGTCGAGCGCAGCTGACCAGTTTTGTTGTGCCGGGTTATTCTCGCTGTAGGGGTAATGCCGCCTGAAGCAATAACGGCAATGGATGGCGCAAACGCTGGTGGTCACCAGTAACACGCGGCCAGCGTATTTCCGGATCAGCCCCGGTGTCGCGGTGCTATCAACCTCGCCGAGTGGGTCGGTGGTGTAGTCCGGATGGGTAAGATCTTCCTCTGCCAGGGGCAGGACCTGGCGTAACAAGGGGTCGTCCGCCTGGCCGGCTTGCATGCGGTTTACGTACGAAAGTGGTACTTTGAGCGGAAAAGAAGTGGCAGCAGCACTGGAAAAGGTGCCGTTCGCTGCCGCGATACCGGTTTTTTCCCGTAATTGCCCCGGGTCCCGAATAACTTCGCGTAATTCGTGTTGCCATCTCGAAATATCCATTGGTTTCAAGGTATCATACGCGCCTTTATTGCGCACCCATTGAAATGGAAGGGGTATACCCGTATGACAATGTTTAGTACCAGTGAATTCAAGTCCGGCCTGAAGTTGATGATCGATGGCGATCCGTACTCGGTAATCGAGAACGAACATGTGAAACCGGGCAAGGGCCAGGCCTTCAATCGAGTCAGATTGCGTAACCTGAAGACCGGACGGGTACTTGAGCGTACCTTCAAGTCAGGTGACGTTTGTGAAGGCGCGGACGTGGTCGAGGTATCATTGCAATACCTGTATACAGACGGGGAGTTGTGGCACTTCATGGATCCGGGTAGTTTTGAACAGTATATTGCCGATGAAAAGGCGATGGCGGATGCCTCGCAGTGGATCAAGTCGGAAGAAGAATGCATTGTTACGTTGTGGAATGGCTCACCACTGTATGTAGCCGCACCGAATTTCGTGCACCTGAAGATCACCGAAACTGACCCGGGCCTGCGCGGTGATACCGCTACCGGCGGCACCAAACCGGCCAAGCTGGAGACCGGTGCAGTGGTGAGGGTGCCCCTGTTTGTGGAAGAGGGCGAGACCATCCGCGTCGATACGCGTACCAGTGCATATATGTCGAGGGTGAAGTGACATGATGGGTGAGGATTGAGACACCTCACTTTGAGGTTCTACCGTCATTCCCGCGAATGCGGGAATCCAGTTATAGAAGCATTTTTTATACTTTAGTATCCTGTAAATAACCGGATTTTCATGAAGTGTTTATTGGGCGGGTGACTTATTTCACTGGATTCCCGCTTTCGCGGGAATGACGAATGATGGAAATTGTTAATGTCTAATAGCTGGCAACCCTCCGCATCCCTCGAAGTTTTAAAACAACGTGCCAGTCTGTTGGCAATCATCCGCGAGTTTATGGCGGCACGCAACATCCTCGAGGTTGAAACACCGGTGTTGTCCCATGCCGGCAATACCGATCCGAACCTGACCAGTTTTACCACTCGTTTTACCTCCCCGGCCACCACCTCTGCAGTGAGTCTGTATCTGCATACCTCGCCCGAGTTTGGAATGAAGCGATTGCTGGCGGCTGGAAGTGGCCCCATCTACCAGATCTGCCGTGTATTCCGCGACGAGGAGATCGGGCGCCAGCACCAGCCCGAGTTTACGATGCTGGAGTGGTATCGGCCCGGTTACGATCATCACTCACTGATGGACGAGATGGGTGACCTGTTGGTGTTGCTTGGGCTGGCCCGTCCCACCTGCCGTCCTTATGCAGCGGTTTTTGCAGCGGCTACCGGGTTGGATCCGCACCAGGCTACAGATGCTGACTTGCAGTCGCGATCGACCCAACTGGGGCTGCAAGGTGCCGGGCATATCCGGTCGGTATTACTCGACTTTTTGTTCAGTCTGGCCGTCATGCCAGGTCTCGGTGTGGATAGACCGGAGTTTGTAGATGATTTTCCGGTGTGTCAGGCGGCACTGGCTCGCATCCGTGAGGGTGTCACCCCGGTGGCGGAGCGTTTCGAGTTGTTTATTAATGGTGTAGAGATCGCCAACGGCTTTCATGAATTGACCAATGCCGCTGAACAACGCAGCCGTTTTGAGGCAGACAATCAACGGCGTCAACAGCAGGGGCGTGCGCCTGTGCATCTGGATGAACATCTGCTGGATGCACTGGCGCATGGCTTGCCGGATTGTGCCGGTGTGGCACTGGGAATTGATCGTTTATTAATGCAGGTTCTGGGTTATGATTCGATAGACAAGGTCGTTACCTTTACTTGCAACTAGGCATAAACAGGGCAGTTTACATGCTTACACCCGCCGATATCCTGTCAGCTGACGGACCGCTGGCAGAATTGATACCCGATTACGCCGTCCGTGCGCAACAGATAGAGATGTCCGAGGCGATAGCCAGTGCAATCGCGGACCAGGAGTCACTGATCTGTGAGGCCGGTACCGGTACCGGCAAGACTTTTGCGTATCTGGTCCCCGCGATCCTCTCTGGTATGAAGATCATTATTTCTACCGGCACCCGACATCTGCAGGATCAGCTCTTTCAACGTGACCTGAAGATCATCCAGCAAGCGACAGGACGTGCGATCCATACCTCACTGTTAAAGGGCAGGTCGAATTATCTGTGCCTGCACCGGCTGGATCTGGTCGAGGTCGATACTGCTGGGATGAATGCGGTGAATATCTCCCATCTGTTTGGCATCCGCGTCTGGTCGCAACAAACCGTTAGTGGTGATCTCGCCGAACTGACGAATCTGCCGGAAGATGCGAGTGTCAGAAAGTTTGTGACCTCGACTACGGATAACTGCCTGGGTCAGGAATGTAGTCACTACAGTGATTGTTTCGTATTTCGCGCACGGCGTGAGGCATCTGAAGCAGACCTGACGGTGGTCAATCATCATCTGTTGCTCGCTGATCTCAGCCTGCGTGATCAGGGTTACGGTGAGTTGTTACCCATCGCGGATGTGATTATCTTTGATGAGGCCCATCAATTGCCGGACCTGGCCTCGGAGTTTTTCAGCCAGACTCTCAGCAGTCACCAGTTTAATGACTGGGTACGCGACAGCAAACAGGCCTATTACACCGAGGCGGCGGACATGCCGGACTTTCCTGGTGTGCTCGACAAGGTGGATACCGCGGTCAGACAGTTACGCCTGATATTAGGTGCCCAGGAAGGCCGGATCGCCTGGTACCACATCCGTGAAACAGCCGGTGTGCGCGAGGCGATGACGCGTTTGATGGAGCGCTGCTACGAGGCTCATCAGTTACTGGAGGGCTTCGCGAATCGTGGCAAGGATCTGGATAGTTGTTTCAAACGTTGTGCGACATTAATAGACGGACTCGACAGTTATATGGAGTCTCACAGCGAGGACCATGTTCAGTGGCTGGAGCTGCGGGGTAACGGGTTCCTGTTACATCAGACCCCGCTTGATATCGCCGATACGTTCCAGTCACGTATGGCAGGCTATGATTGTTTATGTATCTATACCTCGGCCACATTGACGGTGAAGGGCAGCTTCAGCCATTTTGCTGCACAGCTGGGCCTCAATGAACTCAGGCAGCAGAGCTGGGAAAGCCCGTTTGATTTCAGGCAGCAGGCTTTGTTATATCTGCCTGCTGGCATGCCCGACCCACGGGCCGAGGGATATACCGACAAGGTACTTGAGGCCGCCTTGCCGGTGCTGCAACTGACCCGGGGACGTGCATTTATGCTGTTTACCAGCCATCGAGCCCTGCAAATCGCGGCGGCAACTATTCGATCACGCATTGATTTTCCGGTCTTTGTGCAGGGAGATGCGCCCAAGACAGAACTGCTGGAGACCTTCCGCCATACACCGCATGCGGTGTTGCTGGGTACGCAGAGTTTCTGGGAGGGCGTCGATGTGAAGGGGCAGGCACTCAGCTGCGTCATCATCGACAAGCTGCCATTTGCCACCCCGGATGATCCGGTCTTGCAGGCGCGGATGAAAAAACTGGAAGAGCAGGGCAGAAACCCGTTTATGGATTACCAGTTACCCGAGGCGGTCATCACACTCAAACAGGGGGTCGGCCGCCTGATCCGGGACACACACGATTATGGCATCCTGATGATTTGTGACCCCAGACTGACCGCCAAATCGTATGGCAGGATATTTTTGAAGAGCTTGCCCCCGATGAAGCAAACAGGCAACCTCAGTGAGGTTGAGGCCTTTCTGCACCGGCATGAGGCTGTATGAGCGTGGTATAAGATGTGGAGCATAATCTGCCGCGAACCATCTTTTTTTAGCTGCCCCGGAGTTTTTCCACCACATAATCACCGTGTTTGTTCGCGGATAGCAGGGCCAGTAATTCGGGCAGCGTTTCCTTCAGCGTTGCCTCCAGTGTATACGGAGGATTCAGTATGACGATGCCACAGGCATGCATGGACGGGCCGCCTTCTACCTTGCCAATATCCAGACTCACATGCAGGTTTTCCTTGCAGGGCAAGACAGTGAACCGGCGTAACAGATTGTCGGTCGTCCTGGCATCGATGATCGGATACCAGACAGCATAGGTACCCATTGCAAATCGTTGCAGTGCATCTTCGAGACCACGGCTGACCTGCCGGTAATCATTTTCAAGCTCATAGGAGGGGTCAATCAGGATCAGACCGCGCCGCTCGCGTGGGGGCAGTCTGGCCTTGAGTCCCTGCCAGGCATCCATCATTTCACAACTGACACCCGCCTTGCGACGATAATGTTCGGACAGGATGCGAAAATCGGTTGGATGACGTTCACCCAGCCAGATACGATCAGTCGGTCGTAACATGTGCACGGCAATTTCAGGTGAGCCGGGGTACACCGCCAACGCCCCATCAGGATTCAGCTGACGTATAATTCCGAGGTAATCCTGGAGTAACTGTGATTTTGGTTTGGCGGACCACAGACGACCGATGCCACCAGCATATTCACGGTTCTTTTGCATATAGGTATGGGCTACCTTGTAAAGTCCGGCACCGGCATGGGTATCGTGATAATAAAACGGCGTATCTTTTTTCTTGAGGTATTGGAGGATGGCGACCTCGACCAGGTGTTTCAGTACATCAGCGAAATTGCCAGCATGAAAGCCGTGGCGGTAAC
>CAMBTO010000078.1 GCA_945870865.1 Klebsiella pneumoniae | reverse complement strand
GGCGGCTAACAAGGGGTTGGCTTCCGGCGTGGTTATTGAGTCCAGACTCGACCGTGGACGAGGTCCGGTGGCAACCATACTGGTACAGAACGGTGAATTGAACAAGGGTGATGTCATCCTGACCGGGCATGAGTTCGGTCGTGTACGCGCGTTGTATGACGAAAATGGCAAGGAAGTGACGGTAGCCGGCCCATCGATGCCAGTAGAGGTACTGGGACTTTCCGGTACCCCGAATGCAGGTGATGAAATTATTGTTGTCCCGGATGAGAAGAAGGCCCGTGAGATTGCCCTGTTTCGTCAAGGTAAATACCGTGAGGTCAAGCTTGCCAAACAACATGCATCCAAACTCGAAAATGTATTGTCGCAAATGGGTGAGGCCGAAGGTGCCGTGCTCAACCTGCTGGTCAAGGCAGATGTGCAGGGCTCGTCCGAGGCACTGGTAGACTCTTTAAAACGTCTCTCATCCGCCGAGGTCAAGGTGGTGATTATCAGCAGCGGTGTGGGTGGTATAACCGAATCCGACGTCAATCTTGCCAAGGCTTCGACAGGTGTTGTTATCGGGTTTAACGTGCGTGCGGACAGCGCCTCACGCAAACTTGCCGACGATGAAGGTGTCGAAATCCGTTACTACAGCATCATCTACGATGTGATCGATGATGTGAAGAAGGCGATCAGCGGATTGCTGGAACCGGAAATTCGTGAACAAATCATCGGTATCGCCGAGGTGAGGGAAGTATTCAAGTCGCCAAAACTGGGTGATATTGCCGGCTGTCTGGTGACCACCGGTGTTGTGCGCCGGAAGAATCCAATACGTGTGTTGCGTGACAATATTGTAATTTTTGAAGGTGAATTGGAATCATTGCGTCGTTTCAAGGACGATGTCAATGAGGTGAAGTCGGGAACCGAATGTGGAATCGGCGTGAAAAATTACAATGAAATCACAATCGGAGATCAGATTGAGGTATTCGAGCGCGTCACGATAGCTCGCAGTATCTGATTACCGTACTGTATCATCCGGCATCCTGTCAGCCTGCAGTCAGGCAGGATGCCGGGTGGTATCTGATCAGCGCAGCCTTTAGTCCGCTCAGATTTCCGGAGTATTACCGGGCCATTTCAATCCTGACCTCTTTCTTACATATCCGGAATCAGAGTGAAATATATAACAGCATGTCCCTGACATGGAGATGAGATCCTATGCCTAAAGAATTCGGTCGTAACATGCGGGTTGCTGATCAGGTGCAGCGTGAGCTGGCAGTAATGATACAGCGTGAACAGGGCATGCCAGGTTTGTCACTGGTGACCATATCCTCAGTCGACCTGAGTCGGGATCTGTTGAATGCAAAGGTATTTGTGACCAGTCTGGGCACACACCTGGGCAAGGACGACGTTGTGGCGATACTAAACGATATGGCAGTGCATTTCAGGCATCTGTTATCGAAAAAACTGACGATGCGCACTGTGCCCCGTCTGGCATTTGTCTATGACCATTCAGTGGAGCGCGGCACCTACCTGTCTGCCCTGATTGATTCAGTCATCCGGAACAGTGATGATAAACAGGATAAAACGGACAACGAATGAATAATAAAAAACGCAAGTCGCGTGGCAGGGACATCGACGGGATCCTGTTACTGGATAAACCGGCTGGCATAACGTCCAATGATGCACTGCAGATAGTAAAGAGGATGTTTAATGCCTCCAAGGCCGGCCACACCGGTAGCCTGGACAAACCGGCGACCGGGATGTTACCACTCTGTTTCGGTGAGGCGACCAAATTTACCTCCTACCTGCTCAATGCAGACAAACATTACCGGGCACAATGTCATCTCGGTGTTATGACGACGACCGGTGATGCCGATGGTAAGGTCACACTGACGCGTCCGGTGCCTGGTAATTTGACAGCGGCTGACATTAACCAGGTTTTGACTGATTTTACGGGGGTCATTAGCCAGGTACCTCCGATGCATTCCGCCCTCAAGCACAAGGGGCAACGTTTGTATACGCTTGCGTATCAGGGGATCGAGGTTGAGCGGCAGCCGCGTGAGGTCACAATATACAGCATCAGCCTGTCTGACTTTGCCGGCGACCGGTTTGGTCTCGAAGTACATTGCTCCAAAGGTACCTACATCCGTACTCTGGTCGAGGATATCGGCAAGCAGCTTGGTTGTGGCGCCCATATAACCGGGCTGCAACGCACAGCCGTCGGGCCGTTCCCGTCCGGTATGATTAGTCTGGATGAGCTGGCCCGCCTGTCAGAGCAGGGTATGGACGCGCTGGATGCTTGCCTGCAACCAATTGATGCCGTCATCCAGGATTTGCCTGATATTAAGCTGTCATCCTCCGTTGCACGTTATCTGGTACAGGGGCAGCCGGTTATAATCCCGCATGCGCCAACCGGCGGCATGCTGCGTATCTACGATGAATACGGGCGTTTTCTGGGTGTGGCGGAGGCGCTGGATGATGGCAGGATTGCACCAAGACGACTGGTTAATACCGCACTGGTTTGAGAAAAATGGCGGTTAAAATAGCGTGATTTACCTTGTTCATATCGGATCTCATAGGTACAATACGCGCCGTTTCTAAAGGCAGAATTCAGGAGTAATACCAGATGGCATTAAATCAGCAAAAGAAAGCTGAAGTTATGAAAGATTATCAGCAAAAGACAGAAGATACCGGTTCACCCGAGGTTCAAGTGGCGTTATTGACCGCAAAAATTACTGATTTATCTGAACATTTCAAGGTTCACCAGAAAGACAATCACTCCCGTCAGGGTCTGCTGAGAATGGTTAATCATCGGCGGAAATTACTGGATTATCTCAAGAGCACGGATTTAAACCGGTACCGCGAACTGATATCCAGACTCGGTCTGCGTAAGTAAGTACCTGTAACAAGCATGGGTTACACATGATTTGAAGCACAAGAAATTGCCTCATTATGTGTCCATGCTAGTCCTTCTTTTGTTTACCGTCGTAATTACTTTAAATTTCAAGATAATATTGGGGAATTGATATGAGCAAAGTCACCAAAGAATTTCAATATGGCGACAAGACTATCGTCCTGGAAACCGGCAGAATAGCCAGGCAGGCATCTGGTGCGGTGATGGTCAGTATGGGGGAGACCGTGGTACTGGTCACTTGCGTAGCTGCCAGGGATGCCAGCCCGGATCGAGACTTCTTCCCGCTGACAGTCGATTACCAGGAAAAGACCTACGCTGCTGGCAAGATACCTGGTGGTTTCTTCAAACGCGAAGGCAGGCTTTCCGAGAAAGAAATACTGACTTCCCGCCTGATAGACCGTCCCATACGCCCGCTTTTCCCCAAGGATTTCAAGAATGAAGTCCAGATAATTGCAAATGTATTGTCACTCGACCCGCTGATTAATTCGGATATTCCCGCAATGATAGGTGCATCGGCTGCGATCATGTTGTCCGGTGTACCGTTTAATGGACCGATTGGTGCCGCCCGTGTTGGCTACAAGGATGGCAATTATCTGCTGAATCCGGGCAGTGATGAACTGGCCAGTTCAGATCTGGACCTGGTTGTTGCCGGTACCAGCACTTCCGTGCTGATGGTTGAATCAGAGGCCAGACAATTGTCAGAGGAAGTCATGCTGGGTGCTGTGACCTTCGGACATGAGCAGATGCAGGTCGTTATCAGAAATATCGTTGAATTTGCACAAGCCGCAAAGGTGAAGGCCTGGGACTGGAAGGCACCGCAAAAGGATGCAGATCTTTATGCCGAGGTGGACAATCGTTGCTCTGACCTGTTACATGAGGCTTACTTGATAACAGACAAGCTTAGTCGTCGTGACAGAATTGAAGAGATCCACAGCGAGGTAACGGCTTCTATCCTGCAGGCCCATCCGGAACCCTGGACAGATCGACAGATCGGTGAAGTGATCGAACGTCTGGAAAGCTCAATTGTGCGTGCTGGTATTATTGCCGGTGAGCCACGTATTGATGGCAGAGACCCGAAGAACATCCGTGATATTACCGTCGAGGTAGGTGTATTGCCCAGGACACATGGTTCCGCCCTGTTTACCCGAGGCGAAACCCAGGCACTGGTCGTTGCGACTCTCGGAACCGAGCGTGACGCACAGATCATTGATGCTATCGAGGGTGAGTACAAGGAAAAATTCATGTTCCATTACAACTTCCCCCCGTTCTGCGTGGGTGAGGTTGGTCGTATGGCAGGTCCGAAGCGTCGCGAAATTGGCCACGGTCGCCTGGCCAAGCGTGGTGTGATGGCGGTCATGCCGGACATGGAAAAATACCCTTATTCCATCCGTATTGTATCTGAAATTACTGAATCTAATGGTTCAAGTTCAATGGCCTCAGTCTGCGGTAGCAGTCTGGCGTTGATGGATGCCGGTGTACCGATTGAAGCACCGGTTGCTGGTATAGCGATGGGCCTGATTAAGGAAGGCGACAAGTTTGTTGTGCTGTCCGACATTATGGGTGATGAAGATCACCTTGGTGATATGGACTTCAAGGTAGCTGGAACTGAAAAAGGTATCAGCGCCCTGCAAATGGACATCAAGATAGATGGTATTACCAGGGAAATCATGCAGGTTGCCCTGGCGCAGGCAAAGGAAGGCCGATTGCATATTCTGGACAAGATGACGGCCGGTATTACTACCCCGCGCCAGGAAATGTCTGAATATGCACCACGCATCACCATTATCCGTATCAACCCGGAAAAGATTCGTGACGTAATCGGCAAGGGTGGTGCAGTAATCCGCGCACTGACTGAGGAGACCGGGACCACGATTGATATTGATGATGAAGGTACAGTCAAGATCTACTCGAATGACAAGACCGCCAGTGATGCCGCCCGTGCACGTATCGAGGCGATTACCGCCGATATCGAAGTGGGCAAGATCTACGAAGGTCGTGTTGCCAAGATCATGGACTTCGGTGCATTTGTGAACGTGTTACCGGGCAAGGACGGTCTGGTCCATATTTCCCAGATTTCGGAAGAGCGTGTCGATAATGTAACCGACAAGTTGTCCGAAGGTGATATCGTCAAGGTCAAGGTACTTGAAATTGATCGTCAGGGCAGGGTACGCCTCAGCATGAAAGCTGTGCATGAAGACAGCAGTAGCTGAATTCCTGATCCTGCATAATGGAAAAAAGGGGCTTATAGCCCCTTTTTTTCGTAGTACTGCCAGTCCCCAATCTATATTCCCCGCATACGATAGTGGATGTGTAAATACGGTCAACTTTAGGGTACGATTCGCTATCTTCAAGACGACACCAACAGCATGAAACTGACTGGCAAGCAATTCAGATCCTGGAACCGAAAAGCGATTACGCTGCTCGGCATGTCCGGTGTGGGCAAGACCCGATTGGCCAATATTCTGCGCAAGAGCCACTGGTTTCACTATTCCTGTGATTACCGGATTGGTACCCGTTACCTGGATGAGGTCATCCTCGACAACATCAAGTTACAGGCGATGCAGATCCCTTTTCTGCAGGAATTATTGCGATCGGATTCGATCCACATTGCCAATAACCTCAGTATTGATAACCTGAAACCCCTGTCTTCCTATCTTGGTAAACTAGGCAATCCGGGGCTGGGCGGTATTGGTCTGGGTGAGTTCAAACACAGGCAGGCCTTGCATCGCGAGGCAGAAGTTGCTGCCATGAATGATGTGGCGAAGTTTATTCAGAAGGCCTACAAAATCTACGGGTATGATCATTTCATCAATGATGCAAGCGGCAGTCTGTGTGAACTGGATGATGAGCAGGTTATCAGTCGGCTTGCCGAACATACGCTGATTATCTACATCAAGGCGACTGAAGAAAATGAAAAGGCGCTGATTGAACGTGCAGAATCGGATCCCAAACCGTTATATTACCGCGAGACGTTCCTGGACGAACAGCTGGCTGAATACCTGAAGCTAAACTGCCTGGAGTATGCTGCATTGATTAATCCGGATGATTTTGTACGCTGGGTATTCCCTCGACTATTCTACTCACGCATTCCGCGTTATGAGGCGATTGCCAATAACCACGGGTATACGGTCAGTACGAAAGACATAGAATCAGTCAGAAACGAGAAGGATTTTATCCGGGTCATTTCCAGGGTGCTGGACAGCCAGGCCTGAACAACGGGAACATAACGCAATGCCATTGGTCGCCAATTCAAGTCTACCCAGTTTTTCCCGCCTGAGTCAGGAGGGTGAAACCGTTATCTCCTGTGAACATGCGGTTCATCAGGATATCCGTGAGCTGCATATCGGTTTGTTGAACATGATGCCGGACAAGGCGCTGGAGGCCACCGAACGCCAGTTTCTGCGACTGGTAGGAGAGAGCAACCAGATTGCACAGTTTTATGTGTATCCATTTACGCTGAAAGAGATCCATCGCAGCGATGAAGGCAGGGCACATATCGATCAGTACTATATGGATGTTGATGCAATCAAGGGACAGGGACTTGATGCCTTGATTATTACCGGCGCAAACGTGGTTGGTGCGGAATTGTCGGCGCAATCATTCTGGAAACCGCTTAAGGAGATTACTGACTGGGCATATGACAACGTCACCTCTACCCTGTGTTCCTGTCTGGCTACCCATGCGTTGCTGGAGTTTCGTTATGGCCTGAAACGCAGGCCCTTGCCAGAGAAGCGGTGGGGTGTATATCCACACCGTGTGACCGACAAGACCCATCCACTGGTGACCGGTGTGAATACACGGTTTGACGTACCACATTCGCGTTATAATCAGGTTGATCGCGCCCAGTTTGAACAGGCCGGTCTGGATATCCTGGTCGAGAGTGCAGAGGCTGGTGTACACCTGGCTGTTAGTGAAGACGGATTCCGGATTGTATTCTGTCAGGGCCATCTTGAATACGATACAAACAGCCTGATGAAGGAGTACAAACGAGAGGTCGGTCGATATATATACGAGGGACTGAATGAATACCCGCAGTTCCCGGAGAATTATTTCGGCATCACTAATGCTGCCTTACTTGATGAATATCGTGATCGCGTCATTTTGGCACGTCGCCGAAACACTACTCCGCCGCTGTTTCCCGAGCATCTGATTGTGCCTACGCTTGATAATACCTGGCATGACAGCGCCGAGACTGTCATCAATAACTGGATAGGTAAGGTCTATCACTTGACCGATATCGATCGTCGAAAACCTTTCCGTCCCGGAGTAAACCCTCTGGATCCGCTCATGCGCTTATAGGTTCGTATTTCTATCTAAACATGGACATTACGCTGTTGTTTGCATAGATTATGCTTGCCACATAAGCAGAATGTAAAACCAATTAGTTGCACATATGAAACTCGCCGTTAAGGTTCAATTGCACGCCAGCAAATTACATTCTGCACAGTCTCTGGAGTCACCTCTTTCTGTGTAGGGTCGTCGTATAGAATATATTGTTTTTGAGCCGGGAATGTTTTGCCAAGGCGCTTATATGCCGGTTGTTAGCATTAACCTGATTGCATCGGATGGCTGGATAGACAACAGTGCCTGGGACAAGACTACGATGATGCCCA
>CAMBTO010000077.1 GCA_945870865.1 Klebsiella pneumoniae | reverse complement strand
ATACAAGGTAGTGAATATTTCTGCGGGACGGGCAGCATCCATCAACGTCAAGGCCAGCGCATGCATACGTCTGGCGAGCTCTTCGTTTTGTCTGGCAATTTCAATCAGATCATACAATCGTTTCTGGGTCTGCTCGTTCTGTTCACGCAGCAGCGAGACCTGCTTTTCCACAAGTGATACAGCATCTCCGCTGCCATGGGGTACCTGTATCTGTCTGAGCACATCAGGATGGCGTAGAAAGAAATCCGGGTGCGTGAGCAGATACCGGGAAACTGACTCGGCGGCGTCCACGGCCTGGTTGCCGTTGTCATCATTACTCATAGTGATATGTGTCCTTCATAAACAGTTGCAGCCGGGCCGGTCATCCATACATCTGAGCCCTCTCCCTGCCATGTAATTAATAACTTCCCACGCGCAAGACTTACAGTAACCTCATTATCGAGCTTGCCGGCCAGGATACCGGCGACCACAGCCGCACATGCCCCGGTACCACAGGCGAGTGTCTCGCCTGCACCGCGCTCGTAGACGCGCAACTGGACATTTTTACGATCCACTATCTGTAAAAATCCTGCATTAACACTCTCGGGAAACAGCGGGTTAACCTGGATCAACTGCCCGATACTCTCGACACTGGCAGTCTTTACGTCGTCAACCAGGATAACGGCATGCGGATTACCCATCGACAGTGCGTAGAAATCCGTTTCCAGACCGGCAGAGCTGAGGTGGTAAACTGACTGGCGTTGTGAAGTACGCAGCGGTATCTCTGCAGGATCAAACCGGGGCACTCCCATATTGACCCTGACGGAATCACCCTGTTCCAGATAGATATGGATCAGGCCCCTGGCCGTTTCTGCACTGATGACATCGCCACTCACCAGCGCATTGTCATGCAGAAACCGCCCTATGCAACGTGCACCGTTACCACACTGCTCAACCTCATTTCCGTCGGCATTGAATATTCTGTAATGTACATGCGCCGAAGGGTCGGTACTCTTCTGCAGCAGCAGTAACTGATCAAAACCGATACCGGTATGACGATCAGCCATGGCGCGTATTTGCCCCGGGGTCAGGTTCACCGGCTGATCCATGCCGTTGATAACGATAAAATCGTTACCCAGTCCATGCATTTTCGTAAATTCTATATTCATACTTGCGCTACATTATGATTTCAACAAGACAAAATTGTCGGTCCACCCGGCTGACAGGGCCGAATTATAACGGAAACAGGGAGGAGGTGTCGCAATTCATGAATGGACGTCATCGTCTCCCAGATCAAGCTCGGGCGCAGCATCCAGACCCGCAACCATTGCAGATACCTCCTGCCACTGGCGATCCTGTCTCAGGCCTGCATACGTTAACGGTTCACTGTTCGCCCGCATACGCATCAGGCGCACCTGTGAGGGTGGGTCTATTTCTGGCCTGATGGTATCGATTACTTCAATCGCCGCCTGCTGGTTGTTACACACAAGTACCATATCGCAACCGGCTGCCAGGGCAGCATCGGCACGCTCCGGGTAGCTGCCGGCAGTGCCGGCGCCGGCCATATTGATATCATCACTGAATACCGCGCCCTGAAAACCCAGCTGATGACGTAACACCTGTTTCAACCAGATTGAGGAAAATCCGGCCGGCCGACTGTCGACACTGGAATAGATAACATGCGCAGGCATGATGCCTGCAATACCCGCACTTATCATGCGCTCGAACGGCACGACATCGTTCATCATGATATCTTCAAAACGGCGGTCATCGACCGGGACGGTTTCATGTGAATCCTCACGCACGTGACCATGCCCCGGGAAATGTTTGCCGACGGCGGCCATGCCGGCCGACTTCATGCCTTTTATCGATGCCCGCGCCAGTGTGCTCAAGGCATCAATATTACGATGGAAGGCCCGATCACCTATCACCTTGCTCCGACCGGTATCCACATCCAGTACCGGGGCAAAACTGAAGTCTACCCCAACTGCCAGCAGTTCCTGTGCGAGCAACCATCCGGTCCGGTTCGCATATTCAAGCGCCAGTTTAGGTTCGTTATCATAGATTCGACCAAACAGGCCCGCGGCAGGCAACCGGGTAAACCCATCCCTGAAGCGCTGGACACGACCACCTTCATGGTCAACCGCGATAATCAATGGTGAGGTCCTGGCTTGACGTATCCTGGATATCAACTCCACCACTTGAGCCGAGTCGGCATAGTTCCTGGAAAACAGGATGACACCTCCGACCAGCGGATGACGCAACAGATCAATCTCGTCCTGTTGTATTTCAGGACCACGTAAATCCAGCATGACAGGACCCAGACTCAAAAACTCACCTCACGGAATATTGACCACATGAACACCCGGATTTCACGGTGTAATTACAGCCATGGTATTCATAGTCGCCGGTTGAATCAAATGCTGAATTCAGACAAGTTTCCGCCTGTAACTCACTTACTGGATTTGACTGACTGGGGTAAGTCATTAGTCCTGTACATCAGACGCTCGCAGGACGGAGACGATGCATATGCCCGGGGAATCCATAGCTGTTACCGACAAGACTTATCGGCCCGGATTAATGTCAGGATTCCTGTTTATCATGGGAGGCACAACCGGCTGATTGTCCCGGCGTTGCCGTATCTCGCGACCGGTCTGGATCTCGATGCGTTGTCTGCCTGCCTGTTCAATCAGCGTACTGCGCTCCTCGGGTGACATGGACTGCCAGCGTTGGGACAATTCCTGCCGTTTGTCTGGTGTCAGGCTGTGCATATATTCACGCAGTGCCTCACGATCCTCGGCAGAAATCCGGTTCGGGCCCTGCCTGAATGACAGCTTTTGCTCCGGTGTCATCGTTTCCCATCGTTCACGTAATGCAGTACGAACCTCTGGCGACAGATTGTTAAACCATTCCTGACGCCGCTTCAGATGCTGCTGCTCCAGCGCAGACAGATTATTAAACTGCTCAAACCGCCGACTTACCACCAGTTTCCTGTCACGCCTTAATTCTCTCCATCTGTCAAACTGACGTTGTGCATGCTGGCGACTTTCAGGGGACATCCTGCTCCAGCGTTCTGCCGCCCTCTGCAAGGCAGCCTGTCGCTCGGGAGGGAACTCGTCCCACCTCTGCTGATAAGGTTTCAATATCTCCTGCTGTTCCAGTGCCAGACTGTCCCAGGACCCCGTCTGCTGGGCCCCGGCCACCGGTGGTAACAGCAAAACTAACATCAACAAAAGGCCAGGCAGTCTATTCAGCATTTTCAACACCTTCGATCCCGGTATCCGTATTTTCATTATCTTCAAACAGTTGCTCAAACGAATCATCTTCAAACTGCTCAGGCCCGGCCCACTCGCCAGAATCCGTCTCCCACTCGGACAAAAATTCCAGAAATTCGGCCGAGGGGTACGCCTCTACGCTTTCGTTGGAGAGCGTCTGGGCTCGATTGGGTAAAGGTAACAGACTCATGATTATCAGTAGCAGCCCATTAAGAGGGAATTTCATGTTGCTCAAGCCATTCATAGAACTCGAGATTTTCATAAAGGTCCAGTTCTGAAATAATTTCGATTTCATCTACGAATGATTTCTCTTCTACAGTAGTTTGCGGGGTCAGACTGTATACCAGCATGCCCAGACAGGCTGAAGCCAGTGCACCTGCAGGCAACCAGTAGCCGCGTCCCGCGCCCGGGCCTCGTTTCTGCTCCAGGGCACTGTAACGTGTACGTGCAATCCTGGACAAGGTCGCCCCATCCAGCGCCGCTACACTCTGGTCAAACCTGGCCCGGATCTTTTCTGCCAATGCGTCTGTTTGTTCCTCGTTCATATCATGTACTCATCCAGTTTATCCCGCAATACGGCAAGTGCCCTGAAGTAATGGGTCTTGACACTGCCTTCCGAACATTTCATCACGCTCGCTGTCTCGGCCACATCCATACCCTCCAGTGCCCTGAGCATGAACGCCTGTTGCTGACGTCGTGGCAACTGGCGGATGGCCGCGTCCAGTTGTTTCATTGTCATCGCCATCTCCAGCTCCTTGTCAGGCCGACTGCCTGATTCATCCTCCAGCATCTGCAGCGGGTCCGGCTCATCATCGTCATCATCTTTTCGACCGAACCAGACCCGGAACCGGTTCCTGACCGCATTTCGTCGATAATAATCCGTTATCCTGCTCTGCAAGATGGTATGGAACAAGGCACTCCATTCCTTCGGATCACGCCCTGAGTAATTCTGCACCAGCTTGAACATCGCATCCTGCAGGATGTCCATTGCATCATCCGGATTTCCGGTCGCCATTTCAGCCATACGAAAGGCCCGCCGCTCTATACCTGCGAGAAACTGTTCTAGCTCCTTATGACCGACCAGAGTGCATCCCCTTATAAAATATTTATCGTTTCATCAATGACCCGCAACAGGGGCCTATCATGAACACCCGCTTCCCTGACTACATTTTAGTAACTTGCACCTGGATTTCCATAAGGTTTAGAACGTATAACCGGAAACCAGGTTGACATTCCGGCTTCCGACTACTGTAAATTACAGTATTTTGCTGTTTTATATTTCTTTTCACGACCCATTTTGTGTATTTGATTAGACCGACCTGAGGCAGCAGCCAACCCGGAAAGGGCCGGACTGACTTGCTGCCGATACACGATTTCAAACCGGTCGTAATTAACCGCCAGGCGCGCGGTTCATGCGTGGCCGACGATGTTCGCCACCGCGCGGGCCACCACCCTCTTCCCGGAAACGACGCATCTCAGCGGCCGCTTCCGGATATCTGGATTTAAACTCCTGTTTACGCGCATCCATCTCGGCACGGCGCTGTTCTTGTCCGGCCCGTTCCTGCTCACGCCAGGCTTTCATCTCGGCCGCCGCTTCCGGGTATTTGGTATCAAACTGCTGCTTGCGGGCCTGCATCTGCTCGCGATCCTGCTTGCGCAGGGTCTTTTCCTCTGCACGCCAGCCTTTCAGTTCTGCGGAGGCCTCGGGATATTTGGCTTCAAATTCAGATCGGCGTTGTTCCATTTCGGCACGGCGCTCCTGCATACGGGCGGCGGCCTCAGGATTGTCCTTTGCAAATTCCGCCATACGTGCCTCACGTTCGGCCTTGCGCTCATCCATGTCTATCTGGTCATCATTGTCCTGTACAAACAGTCCGTCCAGCCGGTCTGCCTGTTCGTCCTGAGCGATAACCATTGTTGCCGGAACCAGACTGGCGACCAGACTGCAAAGAATCGCGGTTTTTGTCAGTATTTGTCTACTCATGGTGCTGTCCTCCATAGAACAGGTTAATTTCGGTTTACAGGATACAAAAACGAGGCAGGACGTAATCGGTTTACACAGATGATGAAATGATGACCAGAGCATCACCTGTATAACCGTCCGCTAATCGAGAATATTGACAGTGGTCCCGATCGGGACTGTAACGTACAGACTGAGCACATCTTCGTTGCGCATGCGTATACATCCATGCGAACCCGGAGCGCCCATCTGCACATCATCCGGTGAACCATGTATGTAAATCATGCGCTCATAAGTGTCTACATCACCGCCCCGGTTGAGACCGTCTTCCAGGCCATCGAGACGCAGGATACGGGTCAGGATCCAGTCACGTTCGGGATCACAGGCACGCAGTTGTGGTGTATAGATTTCACCGGTCGGTTTTCTGCCTACCATTACGGTATCGACGGGACATGCATCCCCGAATTTTTCCACTATCCGGTGCTGTCCGCGCGGTGTGCATTCACTGTTCATTTTTTCGCCCGCACCGTTACGTGCGGTAGATACGGGATATTCAGCAATCAGTTGACTATCCTTGTGCAGACGCAAGACCTGCTGCTGGAGGTAAATATCAATCTGGAATCGGGGATCCCTCATGGGCAACGATCAGTTCTTCTCGAATACGGCCAGCGATTCCACATGGGTGGTATGCGGAAACATGTCCATGACCCCTGCACTGACGAGATTAAACCCATGCAGTTTGACCAGCAAACCTGCATCTCTTGCCAGTGTGGCCGGATTACAAGAGACATAGACCAGTCGGTGGACCTGACTGAATTTCATCTGCTCAATCACTTCCTGTGCACCACTGCGCGGGGGATCCATCAGCACCTTGTCGAAACGACCGCGCAAGAATTCACCCTGTATCGCAGGCAGGTATAAATCAGCTTTCTGGAATTCAACGTTATCTATTGCATTTTTAACTGCATTCAACCGGGCCTTTTCAACCAGTCGGGTCGCCCCTTCCACCCCGGTCACGAAGGCCGCATGGCGGGCCAGCGGCAATGTAAAATTACCCAGCCCGCAAAAAAGATCCAGCAAGTGGTTGGTTTTCTCCGGACGCATCAGTTCAATGACCTGACGGATCATGTCGCGGTTAATACGGAAGTTTATCTGGGTAAAATCCAGCGGTGTAAACTCCATCTGCACGCCGTAGTCATCCAGTTTATACATCAACCTGTCCGCACCGTTTTCCGCCAGCGGCAGGACTGTCTCGGCATGGTTGCCCTGCAACAGAAATCCAATGCCATGCTCTGCCTCAAATTGCTGCAATAGCGCCCGATCGCCCGGAGGCAAATCAACCATGTGGCGTAACACAATCATGGCGTCATCATCACCAATCGCCACTTCCATCTGCGGAATTTCGCTCCTGATTTGCAGGCTGTTGACCAGCTCTTTCAGTGCGATCAGTTTTTTACCTATGAGCGGGTGCAGAACCTCACAGCTGTCGATGTCGGCAATATACGGTTTGTTTTTCTCGCGAAACCCGACGAGTACCTTGCCTTTTTTCTGGACATATTTGACACCGAGCCTGGCCTTGTGGCGGTAACCCCAGACCTGACCGGTCAGTGGTGGCAGCCTGTCCGCTGGTTCGACACCGCCAATATGGCGCAACTGCTCAAATAACACCTGCTCCTTGTGGGCGATCTGTGCCTGTGGACTCATATGCTGCAGACTACAGCCACCACAAATCGCAAAATAACTGCAACCCGGATCTACACGATCGGGAGACGGGTTGGTGACCTCAAAAGCAGCACCTTCGGCAAAACGCGAACGCTGGCCGGTATAGTTAAACCTGACCGTCTCGCCGGGCAAGGCCCCGTCGATAAAAATAATCTTGCCGTCAATATGGGCGATGCCCCTGCCCTCGTGAGACAGTGACTCAATCGTGGCCTCACCGGGTGCGTCAGGCAATTGTTTGTGGCGTCTGGACATCGCTCGTTATTTACGCTTGCGCGTAGCACCCGCTGTCCATTTATCCAGAAACTCCAACAGATGTGGCCGGGCCTCGTCCTGCAACATCGTGCGTACGCGCTGGCATTCGTATTCGTATGTATCTGCGTTCAGATGACCCCGTATCAGTTCGAAACGCAGGTAGACCAGAAAGGTATTCAAGACATCGGTTTCACAATAATTGCGGATGGCGGGAAGGTTTCCGGCAGAGTAGCTGTCCCATACCTTGTCACCACTCATGCCCATCTTACCAGGAAAACCAAGCAGGGTCGCAATCTGATCCAGCGGGGCCACCGCGCGGCCTTCATAGGTAGCAAGTACATCCATCAGATCTGTATGTCTGTCGTGATAACGGCTGATATAGTTATTCCACTTGTAACTCTGGTCATTTGCACCTGTCTCCCAGTAACGCGGTGCCTGTACACCATGTAATAGGGCGCGATAATGCATGACCGGCAGATCAAAACGCCTTCCATTCCAGGACACCAGACGGGGGCTGTATTTTTCTATGCCTTCATAAAACCGCTGCAACAGATCCGCTTCAT
>CAMBTO010000076.1 GCA_945870865.1 Klebsiella pneumoniae | reverse complement strand
AATCAGCTCAGGGTACGGCTGAATTCATCGAGATCGAAACGGGGATTGTATTTCGCAGCATAGGTTACCGAGGTAAACCGCTTGCCGGCCTGCCCTTTGATGAAAAACGGGGGCTGATTCCCAATCGGGACGGCCGTATTATAGATGGCGATACCGTATTGCCTTACCAGTATGTAGCTGGCTGGATTAAGCGCGGTCCCACTGGCATTATTGGAACAAACCGTGCCGACAGTGTGGCCACCGTCGCATCACTGCTCAGTGATCTGCAGCAATCCGGCAAAACAAGGACGGTGAACAGCAAGATTGACCCGCTGCAACTGTTGTCAACCGCAGGAATAAAGATTGTGACGTATCAGGACTGGCAAAAGATCGACCAGCTGGAGATCAGCCGTGGCCTCAGTGTGGATAAACCGAGGGAAAAATTTACCCGCGTTAATGAAATCCTGCAGCTACTAGAATAAGCCCGTCAAATTGAGCTAAAGATATTTCCTCAACAGTGCGACCACACGGTTGATACTGCCCTGGTTCTCCAGTACGACCTGTTTTGCCCGTTGCCCGATATTAAATCGCAGATTCGCATCCGCAAACAATCTGACTACCTCCTCCGCAAGCTGGGTGGCATTTTCTATCCGTATCAACGCATCCACCTGATCCAGTAGTCTGGCTATCTCGGTAAAGTTAAACAGATGAGGACCTGTTATTACCGGCACTCCCACACAGGACGGCTCGAGCATATTATGGCCACCTACCGGAACCAGACTACCTCCCACAAACGTGACGTCTGCTGCTGCGTAATAGGCAGGTAGCTGCCCGAGTATATCCAGTATCAATACCTGTGTCCCGGTATCGTAACTACCCGGATCAGTATAAGAGGCGGTCGTAAAACCCCTGTTAACGCAAAATTCAAATACAGTCTGGAACCTTTCCGGATGGCGCGGAGCGATGATTAACAGGCTGTCAGGAACCTTCTCCAGTACACGCGTCATCGCATCAAGCACAATTTGTTCTTCACCCTGGTGCGTACTCGCCGCTATCCATACCGGCCGGTTAACGGAGAATTGCCGACGTATCACCTCAGCCCGTTCGACCACGCTCGGGGGAATCGTAATATCAAACTTCAAGTTACCCATAACCATGACTGTATCTGGCGGCGCACCTGCCGCTATAAACCGGTCAGCATCTGCGGTCGATTGTGCAGCTATGACTGAAACACTGTTCAATGTGTCACGGGTCAATGAACTGAAGATACTATATCCCTTCAGCGATCTTTCAGATAATCTCGCGTTAAGAAGTAACACGGGTATAGCGGCAACCTTACACTGCCGGTACAGGTTAGGCCAAATCTCGGTTTCCAGCACCAGCAAGACCCGAGGCCGGATGATCCTGAGAAATCTCGACAGGGCAAATGGCAGGTCGTATGGCAAATATCTATGTTCGACGGTTGAGCCATAGATCTGACGGGCCGCAGCCTCACCGGTCGGCGTAACAGTGCTGATGATAATCCCGTATTGTGGATAATTGTCTCGTATGTGCTGGACCAACGGCCTCGAAACCTGGACCTCGCCAACAGAAACCGCATGGACCCAGACCAGGGGTTTAGCCGTTGTTACGGCCGGTGCATAACCCAGGCGTTCTCCCCAGCGTTGGCGATAAGCCGTGTTGTGTCGTCCCAGCCAGAATAACCTTATCAAGACAAATGGCAGCAGAAATCCAAGAACAGTAGTATAGATAAAATACATTAATCTATGCTGTTTTATATATGTTATTCATGAAGTTATATCAGACTTATAATTTTAAACAGTAAGGTAATTCCAGGATATTTATACCTGTAAAAAGGGTTATAATCAAACATGGCCAATCTTATCATACCGCAGGAGACCCGCTTTTGATTATGCGTATAGTCGCACTCGCAGCGGGTATTATTATAGCTCTCGGATCAATGGGCGTCTCCGCCCAGGCCTCAGGCCAGATGTTGCCGGAGTTCAAGGCCGAATACGATGTGTATAGGAGTGGCGTGAAGATTGCGCGACTGGAACGCAGCTTCACACGGCAAGCAGACGGCAACCTGCTGTACCGATCCGAAACGAATGTTACCGGCCTTGCCTCCATGTTCCGCAAGGACCGCATCATTGAGGAAAGCCGCTGGCAATATACAAAAGGCAAGGTCGTCCCGCTGTTTTACCAGTACCTGCACACCGGCACATCCAGGGACCGCAATGTAACCGTTGAGTTTGACTGGAAGTCTGGATTGGTCACCAATTCGGTAAACGGTTCACCGTGGCGTATGACAGCATCTGAAGGCATTCTCGACAAGCTGCTCTATCAGTATTCCATTATGCTGGACATGCAGGCCGGTAAATCGAGTCTGCGTTATACAGTCGCTGATGGCGGTACGGAAAAAATATATGTTTTCAAGAAACTGGGGGAGGAGACGCTGGAGACAGCACTCGGTAATCTGAACACGATAAAAATGGAAAGGCACCGGGCAGACAGCGACAGGAATTCGGTGTTCGGGAGCGCCCCTGATGTCGGCTATTTGCCCGTAAAGCTTGAAAACATCGACGACGGCGTAAAAACCGTCGTTGTTATCAGGTCAGTTACCGGGCTTGGAACTAAAACGGTGACGCAAAAGTAGACTTACGTTGTTGGCCTTATTGTTCGTCCGCATCAACATCATTTCTGACGGCACGCAGTAATTCAGTCGGTGGCAAATACCCGGGCAAATAACGACCGTCTTCCGTAAAGATCGCAGGTGTACCACGCACACCCATCGCCTGACCAAGTGCAAAATGACGATTGACTGGATTTTCACAATCGGCCGGTTTGACCCCAAGACCAATCATCGCATCAGAAAATGCCTGTGGCCGATCCTTGGCACACCAGATTGATTCCATGTTTTTGGACGTAGCGGTATTGGAACCGTCCCTCGGAAATGCCAGATATCTGACCGCAATACCCTGTGCGTTGATATCCGCGATATCATGTTGCAGTTTTTGACAAAAACCGCAGGTAATATCAGTAAACACGTATACAGTATGCGCCGGCTTTTCGGGGGCAAACTCGATATATTCACCTGCCGATATTTTATTGATCATTCCAACCCGCGCTACCGTTCGCGCCTGCTCGCTCAGATTATTCTTCTGAGCCAGATCGATTAAATCGCCACGCAACAGATATTTTCCATCTCCCGATACATAGAAGATCTCGGCTCCGACGGTAACCAGATACAGTCCCGGTATCTGCGATTGTTCGATCCGATCAATCTCGATATCCTGGAACAGTTCCTTCATCGCTTCCTTGATTGCCTCATCCGAACCTGCCTGTGCGTGCGGGTTCATTGAGAAGGTCAGGGCTACTAGAATCGTCAGCAGTTTAAAATACATAATACTCTCCACAGTTAGCTGTGCGGGTAAAACAGGCGTGTATACTGCATTAATTATAATCTATTTTAACAGAATTTTATTACAGATAAACGTTCCCGTCAGATGAAAACAGGGTATTTTTGATCATGGTCAGCTCCGTAAAACTGCCTTCTGAACAAGCCTTGACAGTACAATATGTGCTTGACCAGTTACAAGCAGACGGTATCGTGACTGCACAACAGATCGCACAATTCCTCGACGTTCTGACCCGCGATGACAGACAACATCCGCTGGTAACAGTGTCCGACCACGCCTTACACAGCAATTCCAGGCCCTCATACCCTTTGACGCTGGATCAACTGACCCGCTGGCTGGCTAAAAAGACCGGGCAGGAGTATTTCCGGGTCGATCCACTGAAAATTGATGTGGCCCGGGTAACAGGGGTGGTGTCACAGGCCTATGCAAATAACCTGAAAATATTACCGGTTACAGTCTCGGAGACCGAACTTACGGTTGCCACATGTGAACCGTTTATCCACGCCTGGGAAGCAGAACTTGAAAGGATTACTCGACGCACTATCAAACGTGTGGTAGTTAATCCGAAAGATATTGAACGTTATCTGGTTGAATTTTATGGCGTCAGCCGTTCAATCCTTGGCGCGGTGTCTGACAGCAAGAACAAGAATGTCAGCATGGTGCAGAACTTTGAGCAGCTGGTCGATGTCGGCCGCTCCGGAGAGCCGGATGCGAATGACCGGCATATCGTCAGTCTGGTCGACTGGGTTCTGCAATTTGCCTTTGAACAACGTGCCAGCGATATCCATCTCGAACCCCGCCGCGACAAGGGCAGGGTCAGGTTCCGCATAGATGGTGTACTGCATCTGATGCATGAGTTCCCGATAGTGTTGATGGGCGCCATCACCAGTCGTCTAAAATCACTGGGGCGTATGGATGTCACTGACAAACGTAGACCACAGGACGGCCGCATCAAGACCCGCACCCCGACAGGTAATGAGGTGGAAATGACCTGCAGTTATATTACGATGCCGCTGAAAAACAGGGTATGCGTAACCTGCGCATTAGCGGGGCGCAAAAAGTGGCCAACGGTCTGACCACACTGGAAGAAATTTATTCGGTAGTCCCGCCATCGAAAGACAACTAGCCCCACCTCCACTGTCTGCTTAAATCTGGATTTTAACAGGCAGATACTTTATTCTCGCTGCTATTTTAAGGATGTGGGGGGAACGTGTTGAATAAACTAGCGGGTCTGTTCGTGGTCTCCAGACTGTCAGCATGGGTCCTGGTATCGTGCATGCTGGCCCTGCCAGTGCAAGCAGACTCTTTCGGAGTCCAGAACCTGACTGTCAGCGGTGCCAGTCCGGGTGGCCTGTGGTCCGCACTCGGCGTCGGTCTGGACAAGGTCATCAACAAGGCCTATCCAGGTTCGACCATTACCTATCAAACCAGTAGTGGCGGGCTTGCCAACGCACGTCTGGTTACGGACAACAAGGTGCCCCTCGGGATAGTCTCTGACATGGAGCTGAAGTCTGCCTGGGAAGGCACCGGAGTATTCCGCGGCAAGCCGCAAAAAGACCTGCGTGTTTTATTCCGGCTTTTCAATTCTGAATCACGCTTTCAGGCCACCCATCTACTCATCAACCGGGACTATGCGAACAAACATGGCATTAGCGGAGTTGCAGATATCGTCTCGAAAAAACCTGCTATTCGTGTTGCGGTCAATCGCGCAGGAAATATGGATGGCGATACTGGTATCGCCATCCTTGAAGCGATTGGTGCCTCCGTTGCGAATATTGAGAACTGGGGTGGGCAGGTAGTGCGTGCTGCCACCAATGAACAGACTGGACTGATGGCCGATAGACGTCTGGATCTTGCCAATTTTGGCGTGTCTTATCACCATGCGAGCGTGACTGAAATGGCAAACGCAATTCCGCTAATGATGCTGGATTTGACCGTACCAATTGCGGAAAAGGTCGCCGCCAGTATTGGCGGCAAGGTGTGCAGCTTTCGCAAGGACGAATATTCTTTTCTCGATCATGACTCAACCACCGTTTGTACGGGGGCCGTCCTAGTTGCCAATAAATCGATGAGTGAAGATACTGCCTACGCACTGACAAAGGCGCTGATCGATCATCTGGATGAATTCCGGTCAGCGCATCGGCTGCTTACCGAGGCAACCACGCTGCAAGGTATTGCGGAAGGTGCGGTGGCTGACTGGCACCCCGGAGCTGAACGCGCACTGCGAGAAGCCGGGTTGATCAGATAAGCGTGGCCACTGTGTCGACTCTTTACCTGCCCGTATAAACAGAATCGTTATGTCAAAATCCAGATACCTGCAGGCGGATTTCTGGTTTTCCGTCGGTATTCATCGCCATCCGACAGGCCTACTCAAACAGCTGCTCACGTTTTATTCTGTCCTGCTCTGTATCTGGGTCATCTATGCGGCAGTCGCTGTGGTTGTCAGCCCCTGGACACTGACATCCATCTTCCTGTCGCTGATGTATGCCCTGGCCTTTCTGGTCATTGGACCGACTCCGTATTCGGATTTACACAGGCCCGGTCTGGCTGACTGGACACTTGCACTCGTCAGTCTGGTTACCGGCTGTTACTTTGTCTTTAATGCAGGTGTATTGAGTGAACGAATATCCCTGCTGTTTCCACTTGAGGGATGGGAGCTGGTGTTTGGCTGGACCATGCTATTACTCAGCGTGGAAATCACACGCCGGACTACCGGTCTCGGTCTGACCGCGCTGGTACTGGTTTTCATTGCCTATAATTTTCTCGGCAATCACCTGAAAGGTGTATTGCAGCACAGCTACATCGATTACAACCATTTCCTCGATATCATGGTATACACCACCGACGGTATCCTCGGTCTGCCGGTCCATGTGGCTGCCACCTATGCGTTTCTGTTCGTCCTGTTCGGTACCGTATTGCAACAGGCCAAAGGCGGTGAATTTTTCTTTGACCTCGCCGCCGCTATGAGTGGGCGTAGTCCCGGCGGGCCAGCAAAGATAGCTGTGATCTCTTCCGGTCTGTACGGAACGATTTCCGGCAGTCCAACCTCCGATGTGGTGACAACCGGCTCGGTGAATATACCTATCATGAAACGGCTCGGATACCCTGCGAGACTGGCAGGTGCAATTGAAGTTACCGCCTCCGTAGGGGGTAGTATCATGCCACCGGTGATGGGTTCGGCTGCGTTTATCATGGCCGAATATACCGGAATTGAATACAGCGAAATCGCCATCGCCGCCACCTTGCCCGCGATACTTTATTACGTCTGTATCTATTCACAGGTGCATTTTATGTCGCTGCGCCTGCCCGGCGTGCAGGCTCTGGACCCAGGTCAGATCCCACCGTTTAGAGAAACGCTGCGACGTGGCTGGATATTTACCATACCCCTGGTAGTATTGACTGTGGCCCTGTTGCGCGGGTATACCCCAACGACGGTGGCGGTGTTGGGCACAGTCGTCATACTCGCCGTGGCCGTATTACGAAAAGACACGCGTGTGGGTCTGGGCGGACTTTATCAGGCATTGGCTGAAACAACTATTCGCATGATACCGGTTGCGGGTGCTTGTGCTGCCGCTGGACTGGTTACTGGTGGAATAACCATGACCGGCCTCGCCGCAAAATTCGGTCACCTTATTTACAATATTACAGACGCGCAGTTACTGCCGACCCTGATATTGTCCGCTATGTTGACGATAGTTCTCGGTATGGGTATGCCTACACCCAGTGCATATATACTAGCCGCCGTACTCGTCGGTCCGCTGTTAGCCCAACTGGATATACCCACACTTGCCGCCCACATGTTTCTGCTCTATTACGCGGTTATGTCAGCCGTAACACCACCTGTGGCTGTCGCGGCATATGCGGCCGCTTCGATTGCCGGGGCGAACCCCCTGCATATTGCACTTACCGGTTGCCGACTGGCTCTGGCGGCCTTTATTGTTCCCTTTGTATTTGTTTACGGGCCGGAACTCTTGCTGTTAGGATCGACATTGCAGACTGCAATTACCTTCCTCAGTGCGGCAGCCGGATTCGTACTATTATCGGCAGCGATCGAATCCTCGACCCAGTTTACCAACTCCGGGTGGACTCGCTTGCTGCTGGGTATCGGGTCGATATTTCTCATATTCCCGACGCTATGGGGACTGGTTACAGGTGTAATTCTGTGTAGTATCGCCTGGGGCATTACTCGCTATGGCCGAAAATAGCGGGACCATAGCTGATACCCTGGTACGGATCTACCCGCGCGGGTGATGTTTCGCGTGTAGGTCCTTAAGTCTTTCTCTGGCCACATGTGTGTATATTTGCGTGGTCGAGATATCACTGTGGCCAAGTAACATCTGCACGACACGAAGGTCCGCACCGTGATTCAGCAGATGGGTGGCAAAGGCATGGCGCAATACATGCGGTGACAAGGGTTTGTTGATACTGGCCTGTATTGCATAACGTTTGATTGCGTACCAGAATGTCTGCCGGGTCTGTGGTCTGCCGCGATTCGAGGGGAACAGTGTGGCATCCGGTTGTCCGTGAAAAAAATCCGGTCGCACCTCACGGATATAGCGTTCCAGCCAGTCGACG
>CAMBTO010000075.1 GCA_945870865.1 Klebsiella pneumoniae | reverse complement strand
TGCTGGCCGTTACGGATAACCTCAAAATGTACATGTGTACCCGTGGTTCTGCCCGTATTACCCATCGTGGCTATAACCTCGCCTTTTTCGACCTTTTCACCCACACTTACGAGGTTCTTGTTATTATGGGCATATCGGGTTACATAACCATTGCCATGGCTGATTTCAATCAGGTTTCCATAACCTGGATGCACCCCGGACCAGGTAATAATACCCGCTGCAACAGCTACCACCGGCGTACCGACCTTCCCGGAGAAATCCAGGCCTTCATGAAATTCACGTTTACCGGAGACAGGATCTGTCCGGAAACCAAAAAATGAGGACAAGTAACCACCAAGTGAGGGTTTACCGCCTGGAGCAGTTTCTTTCTGCAAGGTCCGGTTAATCAACATCGACTCCATTGCCGTCAGTTTTTCAGACCTGTCCTTGAGAACATATTCCATCTCATTAAATGTTTTCAGCAAATCTGACATGGAAACCGGTGACTCTCCCGACTCCTGCAATGGTCCACCAAGACCGGGGGGATTTTCGATACCGAATTCGATATCATCAATATTGGCCATGGCCGCCAGCCGTGACCCAAGTGCGTCCAGTCTCATGACATAACCCTGTAACACACTCAACCGACCCGCCATAGCATCAATCGATTTCTCGGTATTGATCTTCAACTCTTGCAGGGATTTGTCTTGATCCGCTATTTCGGTTTGCCACACAGCCTGAGTTTGTAGTCTGGCAGCATTTAAAATTTCAACTGATTCCTGTCTGGCATGCTGGTACCCTGTATAAAACGCCGCTATACCGGATACCATGACAAAACAGACGAGCAGATATAGTGTGAATGATCGGAGTTCCAGCTTGAAGCTGCGATTCCTAGCGTTCGATATTAATATTACATTTATCATTCTTTCTATGATCTACAATAGTTTACATGCCACCAGATAAATTTCGCCCCACCAAAATCAGGGATATAGCATTGAATAATAATGATATTCTTGCCAATCTCTATAAACATTCACTTGCAATACTGGCTTTGCAAAATGCTGTCAGGGATGGACTCGATCCGTCAGTTGCCTCACACGTACACATTGCCAGTCTCGACCCAAAAAACATTACTATATATACCGATAACCAGGCATGGGCCACAAAACTCCGGTTTCAAACGGCAGAAGTCCTGAAAATTGCAAGAAAGCTCTCAGGCTACAGTGGACTCGAATCGCTTAGAATCAGGGTCAGTCCCACCCTGATTGACCACTCCAGTACTACTGAAACTTCCGTTGCCATGTCTACTGCTACCTCCAGACTTCTGGCAAAAGTAGCTGAAAATATAAACGATACTGCCCTTCAGGATGCCCTGAGAAACCTGTCAAAAAATAACAAATAAATATTTTATAATACAGCTACCGGTTGCATGAACATAATAGGTAACTCGGATTCATTCTCAAATGTAACCAGTTCCCATGCTGTTTTATCAGCCATCAGCGTACGGAGCAACCTGTTATTCAATTCATGCCCAGATTTAAACCCGCGGAACGAACCAATCAGGCTATGACCTAGCAGATACAAGTCACCAATTGCATCAAGGATCTTGTGTTTAACACATTCATCCTCATATCGAAGACCATCCTCGTTTATTACCCTGTAATCGTCTACAACAATCGCATTCTCCAGACTACCGCCCAGCGCAAGGTTCTTCTGCCTGAGTAATTCGACCTCACGCATAAAACCGAACGTACGTGCGCGGCTGACTTCTTTCACAAACGAGGTTGTCGAAAAATCAATCTCTGCATTGCAATTCTTTTCATTGAATGCAGGATGCCGGAACTCGATGGTGAAACCAACTTTGAATCCGCTGAATGGTTCAAACCTGGCCCACTTGTCTTCGGCCTTTACCTCAATCGGTTTCAGTATCCTGATAAATTGCTTCGATGCGTTCTGTTCTACTACGCCGGAAGACTGAATCAGGAAAACAAACGGACCTGCACTTCCATCCATGATCGGGACTTCTTCTGCACTCAGATCAATAATAGCGTTATCTATACCAAATCCAGCAAGCGCAGACAAGAGGTGTTCCACGGTCGATATATGTACGCCATCCTTGACCAGGCAAGTTGATAGTTGTGTTTTACCAACATTCTCCGGGTTCGCTTGTATTTCTACAACAGGATCTTTATCGACACGTCGAAATACAATGCCATAGTTAGCGGGGGCGGGACGAAGCGTCAGGTATACCTTCTTTCCACTGTGTAAACCGACGCCAGTAGCCCTTATCACATTTTTGAGTGTTCTCTGCTTTATCATTATTATTATTTATCTCTAGCGAGACACTCAATGCCCATTGTTAAAGCCAATTATTCCGTTTTACGGGCAATTTTCATAGCTGTCAAGGCTCAACTTGTCATAATTCTTCTCCGAAGATTCATCATTTAAATAAAATCAGTCTGCCTGACGCCGCAAAAATGCAGGAATATCCAGATAATCCGGATCCTGGCTGGCGACAGCTGCAGCAGCATTTCCGCCCTTGTTACGGATAATAGTAGGACGTTCAAAATCGCGGTAGTCCAGTTTGTGATTTGTTTCAACTATCTTTACTCGGGAAACTTCTTCCCTCGCGGCATGACCGAGGCCGGTTGCCACGATGGTAACTCTAAGCTCCCCACTCATTTCAGGGTCTATCACTGTACCTACCACCACTGTGGCATTATCCGAGGCAAACTGTTTTATCGTATTACCCACTTCTTCAAATTCACCAATCGAGAAGTCCAGGCCAGCGGTAATATTGACCAGTATACCCCTGGCGCCTGCCAGGTTGATATCTTCCAGTAACGGACTGGAAATAGCCGCTTCCGCCGCTACGCGCGCACGGTCCTCTCCCTGCGCCTTGCCCGATCCCATCATCGCCATGCCCATTTCAGACATGACTGTCCTCACGTCAGCGAAGTCGACATTAATGAGGCCGGGGCAGGTAATCAGCTGTGCAATACCCTGAACTGCGCCAAGCAACACATCATTTGCGGCCGCGAACGCGTTCAACAGGCTGACATCACGTCCCAGAACAGTCATTAATTTTTCATTGGGTATCGTAATCAGTGAATCCACGAACTGGCTGAGATCCCTGATACCATTGTCTGCTATCTGAGCCCGCTTTTTTCCTTCAAATGAAAATGGTCTGGTAACAACTGCTACCGTCAGGATACCCATCTCCTTCGCAACCTGTGCGACCACAGGTGCGGCGCCGGTTCCGGTACCACCACCCATGCCAGCTGTGATGAAGACCATATCGCTACCTTCCAGTACATCCATGATACGGTCCCTGTCTTCCAGTGCTGCCTGCCTGCCTATATCAGGATCCGCACCTGCACCCAGACCTTTGGTCACGTTTCCACCAAGCTGGAGTATTGTCCTTGCTGAAGAGTTCTTCAGTGCCTGGGCATCGGTATTGGCGCAGATAAAGTCAACTCCTTCAATGTCACCCTTCAACATATGTTCTAGAGCATTTCCTCCGCCGCCACCCACTCCAATCACCTTGATTATTGCCGTCTGGTTTGCAGACTCGACTAGTTCAAACATTCGTATATCCTCCGGTTGTATTAAAATTTAAATTCTAGAAATTGCCCTGAAACCAGCTTTTCATTTTTTCAAAAATTCCGCGCATTCCTGTATCTAGCGGATTGTTATGTGTCGTCTCGCGTGCCTGTCTTTGTCCGAATAACAGCAGACCTACACCGGTTGCATAAATCGGATTCTTGACCACATCAGACAACCCGGTAACGTATTGGGGTACACCCACCCTTACCGGCATGTGAAATATTTCCTCGGCGAGCTCAATTACACCTTCCATCTTGGAACTGCCGCCAGTGAGCACGATCCCTGCTGCGATCAGGTCTTCATAACCACTACGTTGCAACTCTGATCTGACCAGGGTAAACAGTTCTTCATAACGCGGCTCAACAACCTCCGCGAGCGTTTGGCGTGCCAGTCTGCGTGCGGGTCGTTCACCCACACTGGGCACTTCGATGGTTTCATCCTGGTTTGCGAGTTGAATAAGGGCGCAGGCATATCTGACCTTGATATCTTCGGCGTACTGCGTTGGCGTTCTGAGTGCAACAGCGATGTCATTGGTAACCTGATCTCCGGCGATCGGAATTACAGCAGTATGGTGAATGGATCCATCTACAAAAACGGCAATATCGGTAGTACCTCCACCAATATCAACCAGACAGATACCCAGTTCCTTTTCGTCATCAGTAAGTACTGCATAGCTGGAGGCCAGTTGTTCAAGAATAATATCATCAACTTCAAGCCCGCATCGGCGCACACATTTTATGATGTTCTGTGCTGCGCTGACTGCTCCGGTTACCATATGAACCTTGGCTTCCAGACGTACACCGGACATGCCTATCGGTTCCTTGATACCTTCCTGACTGTCAATAATGTATTCTTGGGGAAGTATATGCAGTATTTTCTGATCCGCCGGGATCGCAACTGCCCTGGCTGCATCAATCACCCTGTCGACGTCACCTGCAGATACCTCATTATCACGAATTGCCACAATCCCGTGTGAGTTCAGGCTGCGTATATGGCTGCCTGCTATCCCGGCGTAAACCGAGTGAATCTCACATCCGGCCATTAACTCGGCTTCCTCAATTGCTCGCTGGATTGAATGCACCGTGGACTCGATATTCACAACCACACCTTTCTTCAGTCCGCGTGATCGGCAAGAGCCGATGCCAACAATTTCAATTTCGCCTCCCGGCAGCATCTCACCAACTATCGCGACTACTTTTGATGTGCCGATATCCAGACCAACAATCAGATTCTTTTCAGATTTTTTCACCATTTTTTTCCTGTGCCACTTCAATTTGAACCTTGTCATCTGTTTTCTTCATCAATGCAAATCCATTGGTATAGCGCATATCGATATACTCAATCTGATCCATACTGACAACGCTGCCAGCAGGAAGATATTCGAGTAACCTTTGCAAACGTATAATAATTCCGGTCTTGCCCAGACGGATAATCGGGCCAGTGTCCAGCTTCAATTCCCACGAACGTCTCTCGCTGAGGGATAATTGCTGCAGCCCGACTCCTGCAGGCAGGATGCCCTGTATACGCCTGAAAAAATCTATTACCTGGCGACTGGAATTCTCGGGGCCACTGACCACTGGAAGCCCTTCCGGATAGCTTGCAGGATCCGGACTGAATATTTCCGCCTCCTGATTCAACAGGCCTTTATCACCCCAGCGTGCAACAGGCACCTGCTCACGGATTGTAACTGTTATACGGTCAGGCCACACCCGTTTGACTGTCACTTCCTGGATCCAGGGCTCCTGCAATAAAGCCTCCTGTATCATGTCAACATTGACGCTGAAAAATCCCCCACGGACGACATCGCTGACTCGCGCCTGTAACGTTGCCGGTGACATATGGGAGAACTCACCGGCTACCCCGACATTTTTTATAGGCAGGGTTTCAGGATCTGTAATCTTGTAGGTCGTCACTCCAAGTAATACCAGTATAAAAATCGTAAAAGCCGCACCAGGTATAAGATAGGCCCCACTGTCAGCCTGCTGGACAGGCGGGACGGCTACGGGCTTTTCATCCAGTGTCTGCAACCGGATTACTGGTTCATGTACGGCAGATGGCTGATCATCATCAAATGAAGAAATCAGTGGTGTAGTCATTTTGTCACCTGCATCAGATCGTGCCTTGGCTCCAGACTGCTTCCGAGTATGGTGATGACCAGTGCATCAAAATCGATCCCGGCCTGTCTTGCTGCCATCGGGACCAGACTATGACTGGTCATGCCCGGCACGGTATTCAGTTCAATAAGCCAGGGTGTGCCTGCCTGATCGACAAATAAATCGATACGTCCCCAGCCAGTGGCGCCAATCGCATTAAATGCTGCCAGAATCAGCGACATCAGGTCTGTCTCCTGATCCGGAGGCAAACCGCACGGAGACACGTAGCGCGTGGAGTCTGCGAGATACTTGGCCTCATAATCGTAAAACTCTCTTGGTGTTTCCAGCCGTATCAGCGGCAATACCTTGCCGGAAAGTATGCCTGCCGTATATTCAGTACCCTGAATCCAGCGCTCTGCAATAACGTCTGCATCAAGTGCACGCGCCCTGGCAATCGCACTCTCCAGTTCATTGACCTGTTTTACCTTCGTAGCGCCACAACTGGATCCTTCATGCACAGGCTTGATCATCACCGGGAAGCCTAGTTCATCTGCTACACGTGCAATTTTCGCTGGTCCGTCCATCACGATAAAATCAGGCGTAGGGAGTCCACAGGATCTCCATACGTGTTTGGTGCGGGCCTTGTCCATCGCCAATGCCGAGGCCAGTACACCGCTACCGGTGTAGGGTATGCCGAGGCTTTGCAAGGCACCCTGAATCACACCATCTTCTCCGCCACGGCCATGCAATGCGATAAACGCACGATCAAAATGTCCTTCCAACAAACCGGTCACGGGCATTTCTCTTGTGTCATACGGATGAGCATTCACACCCTGGCGGAACAAGGCAGCAAGGACAGCATTGCCTGTATCAAGCGAAACCGCACGCTCGGCAGAATTCCCTCCCATCAGGACGGCCACCTTGCCAAATACATTGTTGATATTCGCGTTGTTCATCAACTATTCTGCACCAATCATTCTGACTTCAGGAACCAGGGTGACATTGTGCTTTGCAGACACCACGGTCTGTACATGTCGGATCAGCCTTTCGATATCGCCCGCCGTCGCCTTGCCCTGATTTATAATAAAATTTGCGTGTTTCATTGAGACTGCGGCGTTACCAATGACAAAACCTTTCAGGCCACATGCCTCAATCAGCCTGGCCGCAGGCATATCAGGCGCCGGATTCCGGAATACGGAACCACAGCTTGGTTCACCCATCGGCTGGGTCTGGCTCCGTCTCGACAGGAATTCACTCAGTGTATTACTGCCTGTAGAATTGATATCTGGCTCCAACTGCATCAGCGCTGACAGAAACCATTCTTCTGCCGGCTTGATCACCGAACGATAGCTTATGCCGAACTCCGATTTGTCGCGCTCGTGCAATTCTCCCTTCCGGTTGATCGTTACCACTGATTTCACGAGATTCCAGGTCTCGGAACCCCAGGCACCTGCATTCATTGCCAGTGCACCACCAACCGTTCCTGGGATACCTACAAGGAACTCTGCACCGGTCAGTCCGGCTTTCACGGTATGTCTGGCCAGTTTTGCACAGGGCAACCCGCTACCCGCGCGCAGCTGGCTCGACGGCAGGTCTTCCAGTTCACACATCACGTTTTTCGTGGAGATCACTGTTCCGCGGATACCACCATCACGCACCAGCAAATTGCTTCCAAGTCCGATCCAGGTCAAAGGCTCGTCCGCCGCCAGTTGTGCGAGAAAAAATTTCAGGTCTTCCAGGTCGTCAGGCACAAAAAAACAGTCAGCCGGACCACCGACACGCCACGAGGTATGCCTGGACATGGGTTCGTCATATCTGATCCTGCCTTTCAGGCCCTGCTGTGATTCGGCGCTGGTCATCTTGTAGTTCTCAAGCCCATATACCTGTTTGTGAATATCCGACATCCTGTCACTCTATCCGCTAACCTGACTGTAACGACTGATCAGTTCGGGCCCCAGACTGCCTATATCACCGGCACCCATAATGAGGATAATGTCCTTGTCACCGACTACTGCAGGAAGTCTTGCCGCAACACTTTCTCGATTATCAATCAACACAGGAGGGTTGCCATCACGGGTGGTAACCCCTTCGCAAAGCGAACGACTGTCTGCACCGGCGATCGGCATTTCGCCTGCCGGATAGACATTAAATAACATCAACGTATCCACATCCGCCAATACTTCGCGAAATTCCTTAAACAGGTCCCGTGTACGGGTGTAGCGATGCGGCTGAAATATTACTAGGATGCCCTGGCCAGGCCAACCTGTCTTGATTGCAGACAGTGTGGCCCAAAGCTCGCTGGGATGGTGGGCGTAATCATCTACTACCATCAGTTGCCTGTTGCCGATACGGATCTGGCCAAGGACATTACAACGTCTGGCAATACCCT
>CAMBTO010000074.1 GCA_945870865.1 Klebsiella pneumoniae | reverse complement strand
CATAACGCTGCGAGAAATGAACATTGAGTCAAAAGGGTCAGTGATCAGCCGATCAATTGACACTGACCTTGAGTTCTCCTGACACCCGGCTCAAGCAAAGTGCGTTACCGAACTGACGGAGAGGCTTGAGAAAGTGGAGACTCATCCAGGCAAGCTCGCGCTAACGTCGGAATTGAAGACTGCTCGCGGGCATAATGCAGTTTATGTATTTGCGCTGCCCTGACTAACGCGAGGTAATGGAGGGGTTTGCTGATATTCCACTCGGTGAGTAAATGACTCGTTTATCCGGGTGGTCGAATCACTCGATAAACATATTCGGGTCAACCGACACCGTGTTCATGATCACGCCCCAGTGCAAATGGGCACCGGTGGCGCGGCCGGTCTTGCCGACCTTGCCGATGATGGCGCCGCGTTCGAGTAGCTGTCCCGGTTTAACATCGATCTTGCTCAGGTGGCAATACATGGTGATCAGGCCCTGGCCGTGTTCGATAAAGACAGTGTTGCCGTTGAAGAAATATTCGCCGGTGTTGACAACCTTGCCCGGAGCGGCCGTCTTGATCGGTGTGCCTTCCGGGGCGGCGAGATCGAGGCCGCTATGTGGTGCACGTGGTTGTTTGTTAAAAAAGCGGGTCAGACCAAACGAACTGCTCAATGGCGCCGGTACCGGCAGCTCCAGTTGCAGCGGTACGGCCTCGTTGTCGGTCCAGCTGACCTTCACCTTCGCCATCACGGCGGTTTCGCGGTTGATCCGTTCCATATTGGGTGCACTCGGATTGACCATGCCCTCGTCTTTCAGCGTGATGTATTGCTCCACATATTTCTTCGCGCGCACATCAAAGTTATGGACTGATTTGCCTTTTGCCGATTCGACTGTGAGTCGATGGGTGCCCGGTTTGATGCTGAGCGGAAGGCCGACGTAGGCGTTCCACTGACCGTGTTGACCGACCACGACCACACGTTTGCCTTCAAAGGTGGCCGTCGGTTTTTGTTGTTCGTTGATCCTGACCACGGCGACGCCGCCGGGCACACTGGTAAATTTTTGGGTCTGCGCAAACGCCGCTGGCAAAGCCAGCATCAGCAGGAGGAAGACGCTATAACGACTAATCATTCTGTTTTATCCCTGTTACCTGTGATTCAAAACTGCCATGGGCAATCCGGGTGGTGAGCACATCTCCCGGCTTCAGAGTGGCCACATCGCGTACGATGTGGCCGATGACCGCCGTCGAGACAATGGCGTAACCACGTTCCAATGTCGACAATGGGCTGACTGTCTGTAAAGCATGAGCCGATCGTCCGAGACGATTGCCCGCCTCTCGCAAAGTATAGGTCATGCTTGCGCGCAATTGTTCCTGCAAGTACTGACACTTCTCGCGGTAGTGCCCGAGCCGTTGTACAGGATTGAATTGGTTGATACCGGCACGCAGCTGCGAGACATGCGCGAGTTTCAGATCGATGCGCGATTTCATCGCGCGCTGGCTACGCAGACTGAGTTCATCGACGCGCTGACTGATCGACTGCAACTGCCGGACCGGGTTCGGCAGTTTTTTCTCGCAATAGGCCAGCGTCTGCCGATAGCGCTCCAGTTTGCGCAGCATACTGGTGACGAGACCGTTCTGCCGGTGTTGTACCTGTGCGAACAACTGGTTACGGTCGGGGCTGGCGAGTTCTGCCGCCGCCGACGGGGTCGGTGCACGCTGGTCGGCGACAAAGTCGGCGATGGTAAAGTCGGTTTCATGGCCGATACCGGTGATGATCGGCAGGGTGGAGTTGAACATGGCCCGCGCCACACGTTCCTCATTAAATGACCACAGGTCCTCCAGCGAACCACCACCACGCGCGAGGATCAGCACCTCACATTCGTTACGCTGGTTGGCAATCTGGAGTGCCTCGGCGATCCGGGCAGCCGCGCCTTCGCCCTGTACCGGCACCGGGTAAATAATCACATCGGCAGTCGGATAGCGTCGTTTGAGCACATGCAGGACGTCGCGGACGGCCGCACCGGTCGGGGAGGTCACCACACCTATCTGCTGCGGGAACACCGGCAGCGGTTTTTTGTGCGCCGGGTCAAACAGACCCTCGGTTTGCAGACGTTCCTTCAGTTGCTCAAACGCGAGTTGCAGTGCACCAATTCCGGCCGGCTCCATCTGGTTGATGATCAGCTGGAACTCGCCCCGGCCCTCGTACAGACTGATACTGGCCTGCACAAACACCTCAACCCCGTTCTCCGGGTTGAACTTCAATATCTGGTTGCGGCCCTTGAACATCGCGCAACGGACCTGGGAATGTCGGTCTTTCAGTGAGAAATACAGGTGGCCGGAAGAGGGACGGGCCAGATTGGAGACCTCTCCCTGTACCCACAACGGCGGGAAACTGCCCTCCAGCACCGCCTTGGCCTCACGATTCAGGCGGGTGACGCTGTAGATATCACGGCTGCGGGTGTTTGATTCCGGGTACATGGCCAAAATTGTTTCCTGATTCTGCGAATGTTTGATTTACCCGCACCTTACGAGCCTTTATAATGAAGTGCTATTTTATATATTCCGGTCTGTTTCTGAAATGCATATTGCTGACGAAGCCCTCACTTTTGACGATGTCCTCCTCGTCCCCGCGTATTCGAATGTCCTGCCGCGCGAGGTCAACCTTGAAACCTGGCTTACCCGTGAAATCCGGCTGAATATCCCGCTGATCTCCGCCGCGATGGATACGGTGACCGAGAGCCGCACCGCCATTGCGATGGCGCAGGAAGGCGGCATCGGCATCATCCACAAGAACATGAGCCCCGAAGAACAGGCCAAACAGGTTCGGCAGGTCAAGAAATACGAGGCCGGTGTCATCCGCGACCCGATCACGGTCGGTCCGAAGACCAGCATACGCGAAGTGATCGCATTGACCAACTCGAATGATATCTCCGGTGTGCCGGTGGTTGATGGCAACGAACTGGTCGGCATCGTCACCAGTCGTGACCTGCGCTTTGAAAAACATTATGACGACCCGGTCAGCCATATCATGACGCCGAAGGAACGACTGGTGACGGTCAAGGAAGGTGCCAGCAACGAGGAGATCACCGCGCTGTTGCACAAGCATCGTATCGAGAAGGTGCTGGTTGTGAATGACAAGTTTGAGCTGCGTGGTCTGGTCACGGTGAAAGACATCCACAAGGCGATGAAATTCCCGAATGCCTGCAAGGATCATGGTGAGAGTTTGCGTGTCGGTGCGGCCGTCGGTGCTGGACAGGGTACGGAAGATCGGGTGCGTGCATTGATCGAGGCCGGTGTGGACGTGCTGGTCGTCGATACGGCGCACGGTCATTCCGAAGGCGTATTAAGGATGGTCCGCTGGATCAAGAAGAATTTTCCGGATTGTCAGGTTATCGGTGGCAATGTGGCTACGGCGACAGGTGCGCTTGCACTGGTTGAGGCCGGGGCAGACGGTGTGAAGGTCGGTATCGGTCCCGGTTCGATCTGCACGACCCGTATCGTGACCGGCGTCGGTATGCCGCAGATCTCTGCCGTGAAGAATGTGGCCGAGGCCTTGAAGGCATCCGGTGTGCCGTTTATCTCCGATGGCGGCATCCGTTATTCCGGCGATTTGGCGAAAGCGATTGCCGCCGGGGCCTACTCGGTCATGATCGGCGGCATGTTCGCCGGTACCGAAGAGGCGCCGGGTGAAATTGAGTTGTTCCAGGGCCGTTCATACAAGTCATATCGTGGCATGGGTTCGATTGGTGCGATGGCACAGACACACGGTTCTTCTGACCGTTATTTCCAGGAAAACGACGAGATTGAAAAACTGGTGCCCGAGGGTGTTGAAGGCCGGGTACCTTACAAGGGTTCGTTGAATGCGATCGTGTTGCAACTGACCGGTGGCCTGCGCGCGGCGATGGGTTATACCGGTTGCCAGGATCTGGATCAGATGCGTACATTGCCGAAGTTTGTCCGGCTGACCGGCGCTGGCATGAAAGAAAGCCATGTACATGACGTCACGATAACGAAGGAACCACCGAACTATCGTGTCTAGAGTTTAATTTAGAACGAAGGAACCAGCCCTGAAGTGACACTGAACACAACTATGTCATGCCGGACCTGCTCCGGCATCCAGTTAGATAAATTGACCGCCCACGGGCGGTCTCTTTTTTCAGTAAATACCGGCGTGACGACAAATTAACAGGACATATTTGCAGGTATCCATGAACATCCATTCCGAAAAGATCCTGATCCTCGACTTTGGGTCGCAATACACCCAATTAATCGCACGCCGTGTGCGCGAGGCGAGTGTCTATTCCGAGGTTCACGCATTTGATATGCCTGAACAGGCGATCCGTGAGTTCAATCCAAAGGCAATCATTCTGTCCGGCGGACCGGAGTCGGTGACTGAAATGAACGGTTTCCGGGCACCGGACTGTGTGTTTACGCTGGGTGTGCCGGTATTGGGTATCTGTTACGGCATGCAGACGATGGCCGAGCAGCTCGGCGGCAAGGTCCGCAGCTCGAACCTGCGTGAGTTTGGTCACGCCACCGTTCGAGCACGCGGACACTCACAATTGTTCAGTGAGATCCAGGACGAGACCAATGCGGAAGGCCATGGTCTGTTGGATGTGTGGATGAGCCACGGTGATCGGGTGGACGAATTGCCACCCGGGTTCAAGGTGATTGCCTCGACACCGAATGCGCCGATTGCAGCGATGGCCGATGAACAGAAAAAATTCTACGCCCTGCAGTTCCACCCGGAGGTCACGCACACACGTCAGGGCACAGCTATCCTCGATCGCTTTATCCACCAGATCGCCGATTGTGGATCATTGTGGACGATGACGAATATCATTGAAGAGTCACGGCAGAAGATCCGTCAGCAGGTGGGCAATGATAAGGTGCTGCTCGCCCTGTCCGGTGGCGTAGATTCGTCTGTCGTTGCTGCCTTGTTGCATGAGATCATCGGTGATCAGCTGATCTGTGTGTTCGTCGACAACGGCCTGTTACGTCTGCATGAGGGTGATCAGGTGATGGACACATTTGCGAAACACATGGGTATCAATGTGATCCGCGTGGACGCGGAGCAGCGTTTTTTGCACGCGCTGGCCGGTGAGGATGACCCCGAGCAGAAGCGCAAGATCATCGGGCGTGAGTTTATCAATGTATTCGACGAAGAGGCGACCCGGCTGAAGGACATCAAGTGGCTGGCGCAGGGGACGATCTATCCGGACGTAATCGAATCAGCAGGTACGAAGACCGGCAAGGCGCATGTGATCAAGTCACACCATAACGTCGGTGGACTGCCGGATAATATGAAACTGAAATTGGTCGAACCTATTCGCGAACTGTTCAAGGACGAGGTACGCAAGCTCGGTGTGCAGCTCGGATTGCCCCCGGAGATGTTATATCGCCACCCGTTCCCCGGCCCTGGTCTCGGTGTGCGTATCCTCGGCGAGGTCAAGAAGGAATATGCCGACCTGCTCCGGCTGGCCGATGCAATTTTCATTGAAGAGTTGCGCAAGCACGATCTATATGACAAGACCAGCCAGGCCTTTACCGTGTTCCTGCCGGTACGCTCTGTTGGTGTGAAAGGCGACGCACGCGTCTATGAATATGTGATCGCCCTGCGCGCAGTTGAAACAATCGACTTCATGACCGCCCACTGGGCCCATCTGCCCTACAGCTTTCTCGAACACGTCTCCAACCGCATCCTCAACGAGGTCGCCGGTATTGCGCGGGTGACCTATGATATTTCATCAAAGCCACCGGCGACGATAGAGTGGGAGTAGAATTGGTACGCTAGCGCATTGATTTATATATTTCTTTACTTACACAAAAGTATCACAACACCTGCGCAGGCACAGGTCACAGAAAAATACTTCTATACAGTTGGGTCAATTGGATACAGCGATCTTGCTGTAGATGACCCGGCTACAGATTACCCACCGGTCTTTTTTAGCTATTTAGCTGATATGCCTGCAAGCAGGTCAGACAGTTATGATGTCGATGAAAAAGAAACTGACTGGGGCATATACGGGTGCTACCAGATTAATCAGAATTTTGGTATTGAAGCCGGATATACAGATAGTGGACAGGGCGAACTTAACCAGAATTCAACCTATATATTTTCAGAATCGGAATCTGGTGCGATTTCAACCAAACCCTTACTCACTGAATTTCCACTGGATTGTCCTTTTATTACATTGCAACTTTAATCGACTGAGGTAGCGCTATTCTTCCCACGCATAAATTTTCCCTATCAAAACCATAGAAAAACAGTATTTCAGGATTTGACCTACCGGTTATAGGATAACCTCGGGTTGACACCAGATATACTTCAGAGGAAATTAAATTATGCGTAAACACACTTTATCCTTGCTAGCCGCATTGTCGGTCAGCATGATTACGGGCGGTCCCGCGCTTGCGCAGGACACCATGTCCAACCAATTCTGGTGGCCTGAACAGGTCGACTTGTCTCCATTGCGTCAGCATGCAGTTGAATCAAATCCAATGGAAGATGGCTTCAACTATGCAGAGGCGTTCAAGACAGTCGATCTCGAGGCGCTGAAAAAAGATATCACCGCATTGATGACACAGTCGCAGGATTGGTGGCCGGCAGACTACGGTCATTACGGACCATTCTTTATACGCATGGCCTGGCACAGTGCGGGTACCTACCGCGTGGCCGATGGTCGTGGTGGAGCCGGTGGCGGCCAGCAGCGTTTTGAACCGCTGAATAGCTGGCCTGACAATGCCAATCTGGACAAGGCACGCCGCCTGCTCTGGCCGATCAAACAGAAATACGGTCGAAATATTTCCTGGGCAGACCTGATGGTTCTGACCGGTAATGTCGCCCTTGAATCAATGGGTTTCAAGACGTTTGGTTTTGCCGGTGGTCGTGCGGACGACTGGGAGGCCGACAAGGTGTACTGGGGTCCGGAGAAACAGTTTCTCGCCGATGAGCGTTACAGCGGTGAACGGAAACTGCAGAATCCGCTAGCCGCCGTGCAAATGGGTCTGATCTACGTGAACCCGCAAGGCCCGAACGGGAACCCGGATCCGCTGGCATCGGCGAAGGACATCCGCGATACGTTTGGCCGTATGGCGATGAACGATGAAGAAACCGTGGCATTGATTGCCGGCGGCCATACGTTCGGCAAGACGCATGGTGCGAAGAGCCCGGAGGGTTGCGTCGGTCCTGAGCCAGCGGCAGCCAGCATAGAGGAGCAGGGACAGGGCTGGACGAACAAGTGTGGTACCGGCAAGGGCGTAGACACGATTACCAGCGGACTGGAAGGCGCATGGACGACCAACCCGATCGCCTGGACGACACAATATCTGGACAATCTGTTCGGTTATGAGTGGGTGCAGACGAAGAGTCCGGCCGGTGCGACGCAATGGATCCCTAGCGATGAAAAGGCGGCAACGATTGTCATGGATGCGCATGATCAGTCGAGGCGCCATGCCCCGATCATGCTGACCTCTGACCTGGCACTGAAATTCGATCCGGCCTATCGTAAGATTGCGCTACGCTTCCAGAAAGATCCGAAGGAATTTGAACTTGCGTTTGCCAAGGCGTGGTTCAAGTTGACCCACCGCGATATGGGACCACGTACACGCTATGTAGGTACAGCAGTACCGAGTGAAGTGTTGATCTGGCAGGATCCGGTGCCCGCTGTTGATCATCCGCTGATCGAGGCCACCGATATCGCCGGTCTGAAGACGACGATACTTGCCTCCGGTCTGGGTGTGCCTGAACTGGTCCGGACCGCGTGGGCCTCAGCGGCATCCTTCCGTGGTACTGACCTGCGTGGAGGCGCCAACGGTTCACGTGTTCGTCTCGCCCCGCAGAAGGACTGGGAGGCAAACAACCCGACCGAGCTGAAGCATGTACTGGCGAAGCTGGAGGACATTCAGCAGGACTTCAACCGTAAAGCAAGCGGTGGCAAGAAGGTATCGTTGGCGGATCTGATCGTGCTCGGTGGTGTTGCTGCCGTTGAGAAGGCCGCGCAGGATGCAGGTTCTAACGTGCAGATAGCGTTCACACCGGGTCGTATGGATGCCTCGCAGAAGGAGACCGATGTGGAATCGTTTGCGGTACTGGAACCACTCGCAGATGGTTTCCGTAACTACTTCAGCAAGGACGCCAGGATGTCACCGGCAGACATGCTGGTCGAT
>CAMBTO010000073.1 GCA_945870865.1 Klebsiella pneumoniae | reverse complement strand
CAAGGGCGATAGGCAGTGTCTTTACCATCGCCGACCTTGCCCAAGGAAATATGGACGAGGCCTTGAAGGAGATCGGCAAACTGGAGAACTATGCCTATGAAGAAGTCCGGCATGAACGTGTGGATTTGTAGAAAACCATCCATGATGTGGCGCGCTGGTTGATGCTGTTGTGGATACTGATGCTGGCCACGCTGTGGCATCCGCTGGGCGCCTGGACATTCAATTCAAGGGGCCCGCAGTGAGAAACGAATCAGCCGCAGGTCGTCGCGCAACTGTCGCCCGCAACCGGCAGGCACTCCGTCAACTAAAGCGCAGGAAGACCCTGTCGATCGCCATGTTTGTTTTTGCCTGTCTGATAACGGTGATCGGAATCCAGGCGCTCGGTTATTACCTGCACTTTGTCCCGCGTGTTGAGGCTGTTAATCAGAAAATGGCCGTCTTCATGGATGAAAGAACCAAAATGACTGTGCAGAGCCAGGTACAGGAACAGTTCCGTAAAATTATTGAGGCGCTCAAGCCGGAAGAACCACACGCCAGACAGGTACTGGAACAGTTTGAATTGCTGGTCAAGTTCTTCAGGCAGACACCGGTACAGATTGCCGAAGAAGTACACGATGCGATCCTGACGCTGGGCGAACAGTTCAAGGCCGACGGTGAAAAGGATGCCAAACCGTTGTTGACGACCGCGAGTACCGATCTGCAGAATCTGGCGGCGACACTGCAAACACTCGGCGAGATTTATACGATAGAGTTCGACCGCTTGCAGGCCGATCTGGACAGTCCGCCCTGGTATATGTGGCCGACCAGCAGCCTGATTCGTTACCGTACCGGTTATCTCCCGGCAGTCACATTTAACCGGGCCATGTATCTGTCACAGATCGGTGAAACCGGTACCGCACGCGTGTTGTTGACCGGCTTGTACGCCTCGGCGGAAGATGATGTGATGAAAGGCCTCGTGTATTACGGTCTCGGACGTCTGCAATGGGAGTTGTTCATCAACCAGAATGAGCCTGAAAACTACTTTCAGTCGCTCAAGTATATACGCCAGAGTATTCAGTCAGATCCGCAGGTGGACCTGCCCAAGCAGGTGCTGGATTTCATGATGTCACTGGATCAGGGAGACTCGGCACCGCGGGCGGGAGAAGGTGATCCCACCAATCCGTCCGAAGGTGAATCGGCCTCGGTTTCAGAAGGCACCCCGTTGTTCTGAACACTATGGAGACACTGTGATTTATTTGCTGTCCATGATTGTTGTCTTGGCGCTGTCAGGCTGGTACTGGTACCTGCGCTGGAGTGCTGCACCGGACGTTTTAAAGCGCTCTGTCTCCCTATCGCTCGTTGCACTGATCGTTGTCAGTCTGGCGGTGCTGGTCTATCTGGACCGCATGGATCGCACCTTCATGAAGGACGATACTCCGATACTTGTTTCTATCGCGATTGATCTTTCACTCAGTATGGGTGCGGCGCCGGATCCCAGAAGTGAGGGTGAAATCGGTACTCGTATGCAGCGCGCGCAAAAGGTGCTGCTGCCGATTATTGATGCACTGGACGCCGCGGATGCCGGCGTGATGGTCAGTGTCACCGGTTTTACTGCCGTGCCGGAAACCGTGCTTGGCTGGGATGATAATCTGCCACAGGTACGCGAGGTCATTGAATACGTCATTGCCCCCGGTATGTTAACCGAACCCGGTTCAGACCTGGGCGCCGCCCTCCAGGGTATCGTTCCCCAATTTGACAACCTGCCGGAAAACTACCAGGACAAGGACGTGAGAAAGTTTCTGCTGGTTGTTACCGATGGCGAGCAAACGATAGAAAAGGGTGATTTACCTTCGGCACTTGCGGACCTGCGTTCACGCGGGGTCAAGATTATCGCCCTGCATGCGGGACTGGCAGATATTCCTGAAGGCATTCCAGTGCGGGATCAGACCGGTGCGTTCCTCGGGTTCCAGGACATCAGTGGCCAGATATATACAATTCCCGACAGGGAGACGATGGCGATGGTCGCCGGTACGGATCCTGCTGCGGGTCTGTACCTGAAGCCGGAAAACCCGGGTACGGTAAAACAGATAAGTGATTTTATCGGGATTCAGATCTCGGCGGCAGCGGCTTCAAGTCCAATGTATACCGGATCAGTGTTGTTGTTACTGGTGCTCTGTGTAGCGATGATGCTCTGGTATGTCTGAGGTAATCCAGTACTGAATAGTCACGGTAGTATTTTATACCGGTTTAACAACGTTGCCGGGTATCAGGCAACTCCCTCGCTTTCCCTGCTCTTCTCTGGTTTCAGTATCATCGTGACCAGCGCACAAAAACCCAGCCCACCAAACAGGTATAACAGAACCGGTATCGCGGCGGTCTCTGCTACGGGTGCGATCACGAGTGTCGATGCGCCAGGCGTCCCGGGTGGTGAAGGCATTACATTGAAAAGCGTCCGGTAGATATCCATTTTTTCACGCTGTGAAGTCATCAGATTGTACATATAGGCGGCCTTGCCACCGGTGTAGATTTCCTTGATAAACGCCTGCTGGTTTTCCAGCGTTTCCATATACTTGATCAGATCATAACTGGTTTGTACCAGCTGATTGGCGGCCACGGTGCGTCCGGCCACTGGATTGAGCAGTAGTACCGCCGCCGACTGGGTGTTCAGGCCCGTTGAGAGAAAATATTCTATACCCATCTCGGCCTCTTCGATCTGGTGCATCATGTCATCGCGCATCGCAGACAACTTCAGGTCCGGCCAGCGATCCGCCATATATTTTTGCTTGAACATGTCAGACAGGAACACCTGTAGTTGCAACACACTGGTTGAGGCGGTCTCATTGGCGCGATCAATCTGGTATTCGTTCAGCGTGGTATAGGTGTGGGCACTGGCATTTCCGAACAGCAGCACACCGGACAACACCAGGGCCAACGGGCTGCCGGTACAGAAATACTTGCAGATTATGTTCATGAGGGTCTCCTGTAGCCGGGTACCTGAACTGGCTGCTACTTTAGCTTGTGTCTAAAGAACTATCATATATGAAAACGACCGTTGGCTGTACAGTTCTGTAGTTGTTCATTGGATTACCCCCCTATTTCAGACTCGACACAGGGAGCCGGTTTCCCGTATCCTGACGTGATAAATTTGATATATGTTGTTCTTGATTCAGGAGAAAAAAAAGATGTCCATACCCAGACTTAAAACGGTGACCCGCACGCAGGGAAACAACGCGGCATTAAAAAACGGAACTGTCACACCGGCAGGTTATCAGCTCGATTTTGAAGAGGTTCCGGTGCTGGTCAACGCATTCAGGCGGATGGTCCGCGGGCTGGAGTTTGATGTTTGTGAAATGGCGATTACCACCTACCTGTGCGCGAAGGAACACGGTGTCAAGTTTACTGCGCTGCCAATATTTCTGGTGCGTGCATTTCATCACGAGGCGATCCTGCAGAATTTCAATGCACCGGGCCGCGTCAGTGATCCGAAACAGCTCGAAGGCAAACGCGTTGGTGTTAACCGTGGCTACACGGTAACGACCGGAGTCTGGGCACGCGCGGTCTTGCAGCAAGACTATGGTGTTGATTTGAGCAAGGTCACCTGGGTATTGTCTGGTGACGAACATGTGCAGGCCTATCAGCCACCCCCGAATGTCATACCCATTGAGGAGGGCAAGACGATAGAGGGTCTGCTGGCGTCAGGTGATCTGGCAGCAGCGATCAACATCAAGGCAGAGGATCCGGAAATCCGTTCCATGATCGAAAATCCGACCGATGCCGGAATCGCCGCCTACAAGCGTACCGGTCATTACCCAATCAATCACCTGATCGCCGTGCGTGACGAAGTGCTGTATGAATATCCGGATGTCGCCGTGTCTATCTTCAACGCATTTGTCGAATCGAAGAAGCTCTATCTGGAAAAGCTGCGCAACGATAAAATCGAGAAGCCTTCCGAGATGGATCAGCTCTATAAACGCATGCTAACCCTGACCGATGATCCCTTGCCCTACGGTATCAAATCGAACCTGAACGTGCTGAATGAGTTGATCAAGCATGCACACACCCAGCAGATACTGCGCAAGCCCGTCGAATTCAAGGATGTGTTTGCACCATCAACACTGGACCTAGTTGGTTGATAATCAGATTAGTTTCTTAATGAAAGTCAATGGCTAACAGTCGCAAGAAGCAGTCCGTGGTGTTTGTGTAAGACCGTGTGCCGCAGGGATGCGGCACCCGAGCCTACATGGACGTATTCACGGCGTGTCTGGAACAAACGCCACGGATTGGTTAACACAGCTGAACGAAGCCAACCATCAGTAAACCCCGGATTGCCGGGGTAACTATAGTCTGGTCCTAACGGGGCGCGTGTTTCTCAAGAAACGTACTGATCCGCTCCGGCGTATTTGCCTCGGTCTGCGCGTCCGGAGGCAGGTCCCAGTATTCCGCACCCGGGATACATTCCTCCAGATAACGTGCAGCAGACGTCGCGTGGGCAATGTCCTTGCCCGGGATAATTAAGGCCGGGATAGACAGGCGCATCAGGTCTTCCGGCTCGGCACCCGGTGCCGTGTCGCGATCAATCAGCGTTTGTGCCATGCCTTCGATGATCAGTTTGTAGTGTTCCACATTCAGCTTCGCATACTGTTCGGCAAAGGCCGCATCGCTGCGGATGACCGGTGCCCAAGGACCTACTTGTGGTTCTTTGCCAAATCCGGCCGTCGACTTTTTCGCGGCTTCAACCACACCGGCCAGCCCCGATTGTTCTACCAGTGCCAGATGACGCGAGAAACGTCCATGGGCGCGGATCCGGAAACCGGCGCCGCCTACTGGCCAGAACAGCACCATACTGGAGACCATCTGCGGATATTTGACCGCGAAGGCCGTGACCGGACAGACACCCATGCAGCCACCGAGCAGGTGCGCCTGTTTGTGACCCAGATGGTCAAGCAGACCCTTGCCCTGTTCGACATAGTGGTCCCAGGTAATCCGTTCAACACGTCCGCCTGACTGTCCGGTCTCGCGCCGATCGAAGATGATACAGCTGAATTTTTTTGGCAGATGTTCAAGCAGCTTGATGCGTGCATACACACCGAGATCGGCCCACTTGTCGAGAGACGCATCAAACCCGCCGGGCGAATACATCAGCAACGGCGGTCCGTCACCATGCACTTCGTAGTTCGTCTTGAGACCGTTAATTATTGTTGTTGGCATACTGGCTGTCCTCGCTTATTTCTTTACAGGGGATGCACTCTTGATCTGTTTTCCGGCACGGACCTCACCGATCATCGTCGTTAATGCATCCAGCATTGTCCGGGATACGTTTGCGTAGGTATCAAATTCATCATCCAGAAACTTGACGCCGTAACCGATGGCGGTATTGGCCAGACGCACCCGGCCATCCAGCCAGGGGCCGCCACCCAGTCCACCAATGACCGGTATGGTGGCAACTGCCATCACCGCGGGACCGGCGACCGGGCCGGAGTTGGTGAAGTCGAGCAAGGCAGCGCCAGCCTTTTCCAGCATCTTAGCTTCATTGACCAGATGTTCTGTCATTGCCGCCGGTATTTCTACGCCAGGCTTCGATACTGCCGCATAGTCCATACCATACTTTAAGGCGGTCTGCGGGGTAATGCCGAATTGGGCCCAAACCGGGATGCCTGCACGCGTCAGCGCAGTGACCGCTTCGGGAAAGTCAGCGGCCCCGTCCAGCTTGATCATGTCGACACCGGCCTCCTTGACCATACGTATACCGGCACGTACAGCGGCATCCACGCCTTCCTGTAAGGGGCCATAGGGGAAATCGGCACTGACGATGGCACGCTTGGTACCCCGGCGCACGGCCTGGGTGACAGTGATCATCTGTTCCATCGTGACCTCAAGCGGGTTGGTCTGGCCCCACATATTGATACCAACCGTATCGCCCACAGAGATAATATCTACCCCGGCACGGTCAGCGATACGCGCCATATGATAGTCCCATGCCACCACGCCCACGATTTTTTGACCGTCGCGTTTCATCTGGTGCAGGTGTGGAATGGTTATCTTGTCTGCCATGCTGCTGTCTCCCTTTTTTAGGCTAATAATGAGGCATGCACGCGGCCCTTTGGCCAGTCTGCACACCCGGAAATTTTGTCTGGTTATTTCCGGTTGAAAAACCCGGCCGGAAAGGTCATTTCTACCTGCTTCTACTGCACCGGATCGGCCCCGAGTCATCATGTCCGTCTTATTGTGGCAGTGAAGGATAGATGATAATATCCGGTGCAATTCAGGCGGGATTCCGTGACCGGAACTGCCTGATTAATCATATCATGTGTATTATCACAGCCGCATTCAAAATTTGGATTGCTGCGGGCGTGTTTGATATGAACATCCGCAGGTATTTCACTAATTAATGTCTGGTCATCCGGTCAGTCCGGTATACAGACAGGCACGTTTAAAGGAGTCATATTCCATGCTTCAGAAAGACAAAAATGACCTAATCACGCAGACAGGTCCTGGCACGCCGATGGGAAAAGTTTTCCGCTGCTACTGGATACCGGCACTGTTGGCGGAGGAGTTACCTGAGCCAAACTGCCCGCCAGTTCGTGTGCAGTTATTGTCGGAATACCTGATCGCGTTTCGTGACAGTGAAGGCAAGCTGGGTCTGTTAGACGAATTTTGTGCCCACCGCTGTGTCTCGCTGTGGTTTGGCCGCAATGAAGACAACGGTTTGCGCTGTCCTTATCATGGCTGGAAGTTTGATGTGACCGGCCAGTGTGTGGATGTACCCTCTGAATCACCGGATTTCTGCAAGAATATCAAGCTGACCTCCTACCCACTGGTTGAGAAGGGCGGCGTGCTCTGGACCTATATGGGTGACCCGGCCAAGCAGCCGCCGTTGCCGGAATATGAGGCCTGCACCGTAGGTCCGAATGCGCGGTTCTTCTCCAAGCGTTACCAGGAGAGTAACTGGTTGCAGGGCCTGGAAGGTGGTATTGACTCCAGTCATGTATCGTTCCTGCACAGCGGTAATCTCGAATCTGATCCACTGTTCAAGGGCACCAAAGGCAACAAGTACAATTTGTCAGATCTGAAGCCGGTATTTGAGGTAGTTGATAATCCCGGAGGTCTGTTGATCGGTGCACGGCGGAATGCCGAGGAAAACCAGTACTACTGGCGTATAACCCCGTGGTTGATGCCCAGTTTCACCATGGTGCCTCCACGCGGTGATCATCCGGTTCATGGCCATTTCTGGATCCCGATTGATGATACCCATTGCTGGGCCTGGAGTTTTGATTACAAGACCAACCGCGACCTGACTGAACAGGAACGCTGGTCGATGGAGCAGGGCAAGGGCATCCATTGCGACTATGTACCGGGTACCTACATACCGAGGGCCAATCGCACCAATCACTACCTGATGGATCGCGAGGCCCAACGCATGGGCTCGACCTACAGTGGTGTAGAGGGTATTGCCATCCAGGACTCCTCGCTACAGGAGAGTATGGCCGGTATCGATCCGGCAACCGGTCTGCGCGTCGCCTGGGGTGGTAACTGTGACCGTACCCGGGAAATGCTGGCACCGACAGACAGAGGCATCATGCTCGCCCGTCGCAAGATCTTTGCAGCGATTGAGGCGGTAGAACGGGGCGAGACACCGATGGGTGTAGATCCCGAGACCCACAAGGTACGTTCAGCATCGGTACTTTTACCGCGTGAAGAGCCCTATGCAGAGGCTGCCAGAGATGACCTGCGTGCGAAACCCGGCGTGGCGCACGCCTCGGTCTAGGCCAACGGGTTGATTAAATGAAAAAGCCCCTGACTGGATACCCGGTCAGGGGCTTTTTTTATCTGATGTGCCCGCCGCCTTTAGCCGAACAACCACTCCAGGATCAGTCCGGAAAACAGCGACATCTGAAACCACACGACAAAGGTGAAATAAATGACCGCCCAGGTAGATACGGCGGAGATAAGCGAAATCTTAATCGATTCCTTGCTACCAAAGTAGAGGAAGCAGAACACCAGCACCGGTGAAGCTGTTACAAAACCGAATAACACGATGCCGGTAAAAAACAGGGTTATCCAGATGATCATCTGGTTTTCATCCTTCTGGCCTTCCTTTTCTGGTTTGTCCGGACTCTGATGGGCATCAACAGCGTCCCCGGCATAGCTGCGGGATACTGCACGGTATTCCATTACGAGCTGTAACAGTCCGAGCAGGACCGCCGGTATACCTA
>CAMBTO010000072.1 GCA_945870865.1 Klebsiella pneumoniae | reverse complement strand
GCGACCGTGATGGAGGTAGTATCCGCCCATTTTCGCCCTGAGTTCATCAACCGGATCGATGAGCTGGTAGTATTCCACTCACTCAGGAAGGAACAGATCCGGGCGATTGCCGATATCCAGATCCGGCGTGTCGCCACCCGGTTACAGGATCAGGACATCCGGCTTGAAGTCTCGCTGGAGGCGATGGATCTACTCGGACAGGCCGGATTTGACCCTGTATATGGTGCCCGTCCCCTAAAAAGGGCTATTCAAACACAACTTGAGACACCATTGGCCCGGGAGATCCTGTCCGGTAGTTTTGCGACAGGTGATATCATTTATGTTGAGGCCGCCAAAAACGGGCTGGTATTCAGCAAGACCGGAAATACGGTCAACGGTCCGGTGTTGCACTGATTAGTGCCTCTTAATCCTGTTATCCTACATATAAAATCTGTTAATCTGTCATTCCTGGTAACTGCAATGCGGTTATTGCGTTGCAGTTACCAAGAAAGTATTGGTAATTTTCGCAATCTAATCTAATATTTACGCGACAAACTGAAAATAACAGAGAAGCATCAATATGGCCGTCTCAGCAAACAAAATTCATCTGAGTGGACTCGCCAGAAAACTGGTTCTGGACGGTTTGATTGATGAAGCATCTGCCGCTGACCATTACCAGAAGGCTCTGGCCATGACTGTTAAAGCCTTTCATAAATATGAATCTTTACTATTTGTTTCTCACCAACGCTGAACTCTATTACTTCGTCGCGGGAGTGACGGGTTTGCTGGTAGGTAGTTTCCTCAATGTCGTGATTTACAGATTGCCTGTCATGATGGAACGCGAGTGGCGCGCAGAGTGTAACCAATTTCTGGGCCTGGCTACCGAAAATGGAACCCGTGAGCCCACCTTCAATCTGGTCGTTCCCGGCTCTACCTGTCCGCAATGCGGGCATAAGATCGGTCCACTGGAAAATATTCCTGTCGCAAGCTACCTGATGCTCGGAGGTAAATGCCGTGCATGCAAAACCACGATTTCCTTACGTAACCCCCTGGTAGAAATTGTGACTGGCCTGCTGACTTTGGTTGTCGCCATGCATTTTGGGGTGACCATGCAGGCACTGATGGCGGCAGTTTTGACATGGTCACTAATCGCATTAACGGTTATTGATTATGACCACCAACTGCTACCGGACAGCATTACATTACCTGTACTGTGGCTCGGGATTATTTGTAATATGTTTGGTCTCTACACAAATACCCATGCCAGTCTGGTCGGTGCGATAGCCGGTTATCTTGTATTGTGGACGGTATATTTCACTTTCAAGCTGATTACCGGCAGGGTCAGCATGGGGCATGGAGATTTCAAGTTACTGGCTCTGCTAGGTGCATGGGCAGGCTGGCAGTCACTACCAATTATCATTATTGTTTCGTCCTTGTTGGGTTCGGTAATCGGCATAGGCCTGATTATGTTCAGTGGACACAACAAGAACCAACCCATACCCTTTGGTCCCTACCTTGCGCTTGCGGGCTGGCTGGCCTTGTTATACGGGACCGAATTGACCCGTGCCTACTACAAACTGATGCCTGGCTAGCCATGTCACGCGCACTGAAAGTAGGACTTACCGGCGGTATAGGCAGTGGTAAATCAACAGTATCATCCATGTTTGCCCGTATGGGTATACCGGTTATAGATGCTGATGTCATTTCCCGCGAGCTTACTACTGGGCACAGCCCGCTGGTGCAGAAGCTTGTTGATGAATTCGGAACTGATATCACTGATATAAACGGTGTTATAAACCGCGAGGCACTCCGAAACAGGGTTTTCAGTGATGCCAATTCCAGAAAAATACTTGAGTCCATTTTGCATCCACTGATACTTGATCACATGGAAAACATCTATCAATCCGTTAAAGCGCCATACTGTATTTTTTCGATCCCACTGTTGCTTGAATCTGACGCTCGTTCAATGGTGGACAGGATTCTTGTTATCGATTGTCCGGTGACACTACAGATTGAGCGGGCCTGTAATCGTGATAAAGTGTCAGCCAGTATTGTTGAGAGTATTATCCGGTCGCAGGTATCTCGCGAAGAACGCTTGAATGCGGCAGATGATGTCATCATGAATGACAACACTACTGATGAACTTCAACTACAGGTATCCAGGCTGAACGACTACTACCTTAAACTGGCCAATAAACTGGTCATAGTGTGATAATTTATAGCCGTGAATAGTGAAATTATATATGAACAACCATTGAACGAACGCATCAGGACTTTCCTGAGGCTGGAGTATTTGTTCGGGCTGGTTGACCACTTCATGAATGGAGAAACCGAATGGGACGTCCGATCCCTGCTGGATACCTTGCTTGATCTTACTGATCTAATCTCGCGTACCGATATTAAAAATGAATTGATCAAGGAGCTGGAACGTCACGCGGCCATATTCAGGGCATTACAAAAGAACCCGGGCGTCGATCCGAGACGACTCGATATTGTTCTGAATGACATACACCAATTTCTCGAAAGTCTGCGGGACATGTACTGTCTGCCAGGGCAGTCGCTTAAACAGAATGAACTGGTAAGTTCTCTCCGCCAACGTAATGCGATATCAGGTGGCACATGTAATTTTGACTTGCCGGCATACCATCTATGGCTTAATCGCCCGCTTGCTTCTCAACGTCAACAACTGGTTGAATGGCAGAAGGATCTGGCGATTTTCAGGAACAGCATTCTGCTGATACTTAATCTGATTCGAAACAGCAGTAACCCACGGCCGGAAACTGCAATCACGGGTTTCTATCAGAAAGCAATGGAGCAAAATACAACCTGCCAACTAATCCGGGTCATGATGGATTTGAATACCCCATTTTTTCCGGAGATAAGCGCAGGGAAACACCGCGTTACCATCCGCTTCATGGATCAGGTAGATACTTCAAGTCGGCCAATACAAACTGATCAGGATGTAGACTTTGTGATACATTGTTGTCTGTTATGAAGAGGTGTCCTGGCTGTAACAAAAAGTTTGAACCCGCAAATGGACTGAACTGGTTACCATTCTGCTCCGAGCGCTGTAGTCTGATAGATCTGGGCGCCTGGTTAAATGAAGATCACAGAATCGCGGCAGAATCGGCAGACATACATTCTGAGTCAGCTGATACGGGTTTCACAACACACTAATACTGTCCGGGGCGGTGAGCTGACATATATTTCATCGCCTCGACCGGATTAGCAGCATCCCAAATACCACGGATCATAGCAATTCCACAGGCGTGACTATGGCAGGCTTGCTCCAGCTCCTGCGGCGTGAGACCGCCAAGTGCATATACAGGGATGGCTGAAACACCAGCGAGTTCGTTGACTCTGTCCCAGCCCATTCCGTTAATGCCAGGGTGAGTACTTGTGTGCTTTACAGGTGATAGCACACAAAAATCCGCACCTATTTGTGCGGCATGGTCTAATTCCTCACGGGAATGGCATGAAGCGGCCAGCAAAAGATCATCCGATACAGGTCTTGCAGAGAGTTTCATCAGACTTGAAGTCTGCAGATGGAAGCCATGCACACCCAGCGTCAATCCCTTTTCAATGTCACCGTTATATAACAATCTGCATCGTGTGTTGCTGCATAACTGGACCAGTTCACGGACAACTGACCGGTGTTCCTCGTAGCTGGATTTCCAGCTACGAAACTGGAGTAGTTCCAGCCCGTTATCAATCAGCTGCTTGACCTGATTGAGGAAGTCATCGTTATATATTTCCCTGTCAGGTGTGATCAGATAGAGCTGTGGCAGAGTGACAACCTGGATCAAACGTTTATTTGCCGCCGGGAAGGGTATCTCTGCCAGATTTTTAACCGGCATCCACTCCACCTTCTGCCCCTCCTTTCCACGAGGCACTCCGGACCAGCTGTCAACTACCCAGGCATGCAGGCGGATACCGAGTTCAGCATAATCGTGATCTATCTTTAACAGGTGATGTGCCGATTCTACGATGATATTTGTTTCTTCAAACAGCTCGCGTCGAAGTCCCTGCAGGATTGTTTCACCTGCCTCCAGTTTACCCCCCGGAAACTCCCATAATCCTGACTGAGTGAGACCAGCTGCACGTACTGACAGCAAGACCCTGTCTCGGGTGTCGTTAAAGATTATGCCGATTACAACAGGTATCCGTTTCATACTAATGAGAAACCAACCGGCAATATACCGGCGCGTAATAATGCTGCTGTACCATGGGTGAAGACAAAATCTGCACAGGGTATGACAGCATCTCCTTCAAACCTCACGCTTAGCGATTACTAACTCCTGTAATCAGCATTGATTTTGACATACTCGTAGGAAAAATCGCAGGTCCATACCGTTTCAGTCTCTGCGCCGCGGTCCAGATCAATACGCAATACAATTTCCTCATTTTTCATTACGTCCTGACCGGCTTCCTCGGTGTATTCTGAAGCACGGCTACCCTGATTGACTATACGACAATCATTCAGATAGATGGCGACCCTGCTGATATCAAGGTCTGTGATTCCTGCTCGCCCTATTGCAGCCAGGATACGTCCCCAGTTGGGGTCCGATGCAAAAAAGGCAGTTTTTACCAGTGGTGAGGTTGCTACCGCATAGGCAACATCAAGACACTCCTGACTGCTTGCTCCACGCTGCACAGTGATAGTTATAAATTTGGTGGCACCTTCCCCGTCACGAACAATTGCAGTTGCCAGATACTCACATACCTCGTTTATACATTGTTGCAATATCGGAAGGTTTTTATCATCATTGACAGTAATTTTTTTATTTACAGCCTTGCCCGTCGCAATGAGTACACAGGCGTCGTTAGTCGACATATCCCCATCTACACAAATCCGGTTAAAGGAAACGCTCATTGCCCGCTCCAGGACCGTCTGCAATACAGAATCATCTACAGCAGCATCTGTTCCAATAAACGCCAGCATCGTTGCCATGTCAGGACGGATCATGCCTGAACCCTTGGCGATACCGGTCACTGTGACAGTTTTACCATCAAGCAGAATTTGTCTGGAAATGCCCTTGGTCATCGTATCTGTAGTGATGATGGTGCTGGCACATTTCATCCAGTGTTGTTCGGAAAGGTCGGAAAGTAACTCCGGTAATGCACTGTTTATTTTCTCAACGGGTAAATCCTGGCCTATAACTCCTGTAGAAAACGGGAGTACCATTTCTGTTGTACAACCCGCCAGACTGGCAAGTGATGTGCAGGTGCCGATCGCATCAGCAATTCCTTTTGTGCCAGTGCCAGCATTCGCATTACCGGCATTTATCAGGCAAAACCGGTGTCTGTTCTGCTGACGATGCCGTTTTGCAACTGTGACAGGTGCAGCACAGAACCCATTTTTTGTAAACACAGCACTGACCGCGGCATCATCGGCGAATTCAATCAGGGCAAGGTCCGGGCGTGTTCGTGTGTAAATGCCGGCGCTGGTAGTGGCAAGTCGTATCCCGGGTATCGGGATCAGGTCTGCTGCGGGTTTTAGTCTGACGGCCATTTATAGCTGGAACTCTTTATCTATTATTTATGAATCGGCCAGCCGACCATGACATTGCTTGAATTTCTTGCCTGATCCACATGGACAAGGTTCATTTCTGCCCACCTTTTTCTCATCACGGACAAAAGGTGTTTTTTCTTTCGGAACTGCTTCAAAACCCGCTCCAGCAAAGGTATTTGGTGCCGCAGGATGGCTGAACTCCATCTGTTTGGGTGGTTCATGTTTTTCAACCGGTAATATGTCCTGCTCGGTACGTACCTGCACCCTGGAAAGGATGTTGATCACGTCTTTCTTGATGTTCTCCAGCATTTCGCCAAACATGGCAAATGCCTCGCGTTTGTATTCCTGCTTGGGGTTTTTCGCCGCATAACTCCGTAGTCCAATGCCCTGACGCAGATGATCCATTGCCACCAGATGCTCTTTCCAGTGACGATCCAGCACGTCCAGCATAAAATCTTTTTCAATGCGGCGCATCAACTCTGCGGGAATAAGCTGCTCCCTTTCGGACACATGCGAGTCAATCAGTCCGGCTATTTTTTCCTTCAGCGCTTCTTCATGCAATTCGGCATCTGCATCAAGCCAGGCCTGAATATCTAGTTTCAGTGTAAAAGCATACTCGATTGCATCGGCAAGTCCCTTGACATCCCATACTTCATGCATACTTCCTGCAGGAATATAGGTATCAATCATGCCCCTGACTATATCGTCACGCATGTTCCTGATGTCTGCCGCGATATCATCAACTTCGAGCAACTCATTACGCCACTCGTAGATAACCTTGCGTTGATCATTGGCCACATCATCATATTCAAGCAAATGTTTACGCAAGTCGAAATTATGCCCTTCCACCTTGCGCTGGGCATTCTCGATGGCACGACTTACCAGATTGGACTCAATTGCCTCACCCTCTTGCATACCCAGTTTCTGCATTATCGAGGCCATACGGTCTGATGCAAATATTCGCATCAAATTGTCTTCAAGCGAGAGATAAAATCGGCTGGACCCTGGATCTCCCTGTCTACCTGAACGTCCTCTCAATTGATTGTCAATGCGGCGGGATTCATGTCTTTCTGTACCTATGACACGCAGTCCCCCATTATTCAAAACCAGATCATGCACAGCCAGCCATTCATTCCGAATCCTCTCCTGTTCCGCCGACTCAGGATTCTCCAGTAGTTTAATCTGGGCTTCATAATTCCCACCAAGCACGATATCCGTACCCCGACCTGCCATATTCGTCGCTATGGTAACCCTGCCAGGCGTACCGGCCTGCATGATGATTTCCGCCTCTTTTTCGTGGTATTTTGCATTCAGTACCTGATGTTTGATTTTTTCATCTTTCAGGATATTGGACAAATATTCGGAAATCTCAATGGAAGTAGTGCCCACCAGTACCGGTTGCCCACGTTTAACACAGTCCTTGATATCTTCAACGATGGCCTTGAATTTTTCCTTTGCTGACAGATAAATTACATCCGGTTCATCATTGCGAACCATCTGTTTGTGGGTTGGAATAACAATTACCTCCAGCCCGTAAATCTGCTGGAATTCGAATGCTTCGGTATCTGCGGTACCGGTCATACCGGCCAGTTTTTTGTATAATCTGAAATAATTCTGATAGGTTATGGTTGCAAGTGTCTGGTTTTCATTCTGGATTGTTGCCCCTTCTTTCGCTTCTATGGCCTGATGCAGGCCATCGGACCACCTTCTGCCAGGCATTGTTCTGCCGGTAAACTCATCGACAATAATTACTTCGTTGTCTTTTACGATGTAATCAACGTCCTTGTGGAACAGGGCATTGGCTCGCAACGCTGAATTTACATGGTGCATGACCTGTATATTCACCGGATCATAAAGACTCTGGCCGTGTTTAATGATGCCTGCGTCAACCAGTATCTGTTCCAGCTTTTCATGGCCCTTTTCTGTCACGAAAGCCTGTCTGGTTTTTTCATCAATGGTGTAATCACCTGAAGGGTCGTCTTCTCCAGACAGTTGCAGTGCCGGGACTATCCTGTTGATTGCCATGTAAAGATCGGATCGGTCATCCACAGAGCCGGATATGATTAGCGGTGTTCTTGCTTCATCGATCAGGATTGAGTCAACCTCATCTACAACAGCGTAATTTAGTTTACCCTGAACCCGATCGGTCTGGCGAAATGCCATATTGTCACGCAGGTAGTCGAACCCGAATTCGTTATTTGTACCGTAGACAATGTCGCAACTATATGCTGCGCGCCTTTCATCCCTGGACAGACCGGAAACAATAACGCCAACGGTCAGACCAAGAAATCCATATACCTTACCCATCCACTCAGAATCACGACGAGCAAGATAATCATTTACGGTTATGATATGTACTCCGTTACCTGACAAGGCATTCAGGTAGGCTGGCAAGGTCGCTACAAGCGTCTTGCCCTCACCGGTTCGCATTTCTGCAATTTTCCCTTGATGTAAAACCAGAGCACCTATCAACTGCACATCAAAATGCCGCATTCCCAGTGTTCGTTTACTCGCTTCACGCACGAGGGCAAATGCTTCGGAGAGGATATCGTCCAGTGATGTACCCGCAGCCACCCTGTTTTTGAAGTCAATTGTTTTTGCAGGGAAGTCTGAATCCTGATACCCGGAAAATTCTGTCTCCAGCGCATTGATTCTCGTAACTGTGTTGCCTAACTGACGAACTACTCGTTCATTACGGCTACCAAAAATTCCGGTTATGATTTTTCGAAACATTGTTATTTCAATTTATCCAAATTTGGGTTGCATAGTTCAGTCCTGATCTTCAGGGAATGAACTGGAGTAGATATGGTTCAATTGCCGGATTTCAATGGGTAAACAAGATTGCCAAGCGGATTTCTGCTATATCAAGACCAGAATAAACCGGAAAACGTTTCTTCCCGGACGTGATATTAAACGAAAATGGGAGAATAGTGGACGATTTACTTGATGGAGAGG
>CAMBTO010000071.1 GCA_945870865.1 Klebsiella pneumoniae | reverse complement strand
CCCAGCGGTACCAGACGTTCCTTGTTACCCTTGCCAATTACGCGAATCACGCCCTGGCGGAGGTTAATCTGATCGAGCCGCAGGTTGACCAGCTCTGACACACGCAACCCGGTTGCATAAAGAACCTCGAGCATCGCCCGATCCCGCATGCCTGTGCGGCTGCTGATATCCGGTGCATGTAGCAGTGCTTCCACATCGGCCTCTGTCAGCGATTTAGGCAGTGCTCGTCCCAGTCTGGGCGCGTCGATATTCAGTGTAGGATCAATGGCGATACGCCCTTCCCTGGCCAGATACTGGAACAAACGGCGCAGGCTGGACAGACGGCGTGCAGTAGATCGGACTGAACGTTGTCCCTGCAGGGCAAGATAAGCATGCAGGTCAGCCACCGTTGTTTGCAATAAATCGCTTATACCCCGGCTGTGTTGCCAGGCGGCAAAGGTGTACAGGTCCGTCCGATAGGCTTGCAGTGTATTTACACCCAGTCCTCGTTCCATCCATAACACATCCAGAAACAGATCAATCTGGTGTCGTGCGTACTCTGATGCAGACACTTGGGAGGGATCAGCGTCGTTCATCAGACGTGATTACAGGGGGATAACTGCCGGGTTATAGGCTTTAAAAAATAAAAAGGTCCCGGCAAATGACTGCCGGAACCTTCGGGAACCAACTGACGGGACAACGTTGCCCGTTGTCCTGTAGACAGTTTATTCGCTGTCCTGACCTGAAACGATCGGGACATTGCTCGCAAGCTTTTCCTTGATACGTGCAGACTTGCCACTGAGGTCACGCATGTAATACAGCTTGGCGCGACGAATATCACCACGACGCTTGACCTGTATACTGGCCACACCCGGACTGTGAGTCTGGAATACGCGCTCGACGCCCTCACCATAGGAAATCTTCCTGACGGTGAAAGCGGAATTCAGACCACGGTTCTTGATGGCAATGACTATGCCTTCAAATGCCTGCAAGCGTTCACGCGTGCCTTCCTTTACCTTGACCTGGACTACAACAGTGTCACCAGGTCCAAAAGCGGGAATACTCTGCTTCGGTTTCAATTGTTCAGATTCAAGTTGCTCAATTATATTACGCATCACATGTTACTCCGGTTAAGTCTGGTTCAAATTCTGTTCATACTGGAATTCAGTCAACAACTTCGTTTGCAGGCCGTCCAGCTGCATGCCTGCCAGCAGGTCGGGCCTGCGTAACCAGGTCCTCCCCAACGCCTGTTTCATCCGCCACTCACGGATCTGCCGGTGATCGCCGCTCAACAACACGTCAGGTACCCGTTCTCCGTCTATCTCTTCCGGCCGCGTGTAATGCGGATAATCCAGTATTCCGTTCGCGAAGGAATCCTCGTCCGCCGAACTGTCATGTCCCAGTACACCCGGTATGGTCCTCAACATCGCGTCTATCAGCACCATCGCCGGCAACTCACCACCACTCAGTACGTAATCACCTATCGACCATTCCTCATCGACATACAATCTTATCAGCCGTTCATCCAGCCCTTCATAACGTCCTGCAACAAGTATTACCTGTTTGTAGCCCGCGATACCGGCTACCGCCTGCTGATCTAGGCGTTTGCCCTGTGGGGTAAGATAAATCACCTTTGCACCGGGCAGACTGGCACGTGCCGCAGCAATCGCATCGCGCAATGGCTGTACCATCATTACCATTCCAGGGCCACCGCCATAGGGTCTGTCATCAACATTCCGGTGTGGTGCTGGCGCGTAATCCCTCGGATTACAGGCATTTATTGTTACAAGACCGTTTTTTACTGCCCGGCCGGTCACTCCGTATTGTTGTACAGCCGCGAGCATTTCCGGAAACAGGGTAATCACGGCTATCTGCAACATCTAGCTGTACTCCGGATCCCAGTCAACGGTGATCCGTCCGCCCGGTAAATCAATTGATGTCACATATCGATCCATAATCAGCGGAACCAGATGCCGGTTTTCACCTTCGATTACCAACACATCATTTGCACCGGTTTCGAGTATATCGGTGACCTTCCCCAGATATACACCGGTCTGGTTTACCACATCATGTTGCATCAAATCGCACCAGTAATATTCACCCGGAGGAAGCTCGGGCATCTGGCTACGTTTCAACGAAATCATCTTGCCTATATATGACCGGGCAATGTCCCTGTCATCCAGATCACGTAACTTGGCAATCAATCCCTTCCCATGCACACGGCCCTCAGATAACTCACAGGACTGTTGCTGATCACCCTCACCTATCAACCAGGGTGTGTAGGAAAAAATATTCGTTACAGGTCTAGTATAGGAAACTATTCTGACCCAGCCTGCTACTCCGTAAATCCCGCCAATCCTGCCAACTGTTACCAGTGCCTGTTTACCAGGCACACCGTCAGCCGCTTGCATTGGTTAAGGTGTCAAATCAGGCGGCAGCAGATGCCTGACCGGGCTTTACCTGTTTCAACAGCGAGGCTACCCTGTCAGAGGCCTGTGCACCCAGACCCACCCAGTGGCTGACCCTGTCCATATCGACATGTAACTCGACTTCCTTACCTGTGGCGACCGAATTAAAAAAACCGAGACGCTCGATATAACGACCGTCACGACGGTTCCTGGAATCTGTCACGACGATATGATAGAAAGCTCTTTTTTTAGCGCCTGCGCGCGCCAACCGAATCGTTACCATTTAAATACGTATTCCTCGAATTTATAATTAAGCCTTGGGCGCTCAAGCTCACCCTGTTGCAAGAGGCGGGTATTTTACGGGATATGGCGTAAAAAGAAAGAGCAAACAACCACTTAGTGATAAATATCTGCTGCAGGCCTCGGATGTATAGCGGAGAGAGTGCTAAGGTCGGCTTTATGGATTTTCCTTATTTAAAACAGTCTGTTAGATTGGTAACCTTGTACAGTGATTAATTTCTGAAGGTACCCATGACTCAAAATGACGGACATACGCTCGATATAAAAGTGCGATTACGCAGACAGTTTAGGCAGTTGCGCGACACTATCGATGCAGGAATCCGAGCACAACACAATCTGACAATCCTGACCCGGCTACAATCATTACCGGAGATTGTCGAGGCAAAAACGCTATTCAGCTATATTTCCTACGGTTCTGAAACGGACACCCATAACTTTCTGGACTGGCTACTCGTCACTGGAAAGCAGGTTCTCGTACCCAAAATTACCAGCGACGGGCATATGGAACCGGTTGTATTTAATAGCTGGTCGAGCGTAAACACGGATACAAATGGCATACTGGTTCCGGATGATCCGCTGTACTACCACGGCAATATTGATGTCTGTATTACCCCTGGGCTGGCATTTAGCGCTGACGGGACCCGCCTCGGCCAGGGAGAAGGTTATTATGACCGCTGGTTTGCAAGCCATCAGGTCAGGTTCATTATTGCACCTGCGTTTGAGTGTCAACTAAGCACGCAATTGCCTGCCGAAATCCATGATACCCCGGTCAATATTATCGTCACCGAACAACGAATCATCAGGGTTTCATAGCATCCGTTTTACGTTCCCAGTAGCTGGCAAACAACGAACCGCTGATGTTATGCCAGATACTGAATACAGCCGCAGGCAGGGCCGCCATAACTGAAAAATAGTTTTTCGCCAGTACAACTGCAGACCTGAGTTTTGCATACCAACCTCAATGGCAATCGTACGGCAGGTCTTGTCGTCGAGGCCGAGCCATTTCGAGGTGTAATATTCTGCCAACATACCCAGCAGATTATGCCAGACCAAGGCCACAAGCACTGGCAGGGCAACCAGGTGTAATTGTGACTGCTTCAACGCCATTACAATACCAATGATAAGGATAATGGCGAACAGCGACACAAACGGAAACAACCTCTTCACTACATGCAGACGATCACCCAGGCAGAGTGATTAAAATTGCAGCAGAAGGGAATAGAAATGTGACTGACATGGCTTACGGTCCCTGCTTGTTAACGACACTACCCCACAGATCATACTCGGCTGCACTGTCTATATGCACTTTAACAATATCACCTGGCAGCAATGGCTGAGGGCTGCTGACAAAGACGTTACCATCGATTTCCGGTGCGTCGGCATAACTGCGACCCACATATTCATTATTGTCTGCCTCATCTATTAACACCTGCAAAGTGCTACCAACCTTGTCTGCCAGCTTGTCCTCGCTGATCCTGGCCTGCACCTGCATAAAACGATGCCAGCGTTCCTCCTTGACCTTATCTGGCACATGATCCGGCAGATTATTTGCCGCCGCTCCTGTTACGGGTGAATACTGGAAACAGCCGACACGATCCAGCCTGGCCTGTTCCAGAAACTCCAGCAAGTGTTCAAAATCCTCGTCTGTCTCACCAGGAAACCCGACGATGAAGGTGGATCGAATGGTAATGTCCGGGCATATACTACGCCAGCGGCTGATGTGCTCCAGTGTATTTTCAGTGGCAGCAGGACGGCGCATCAGTTTGAGTATGCGGGTACTTCCATGCTGGAACGGCACATCCAGATAGGGCAATATCTTCCCCTCTGCCATCAGCGGGATAATGTCGTCCACATGCGGATACGGATAGACATAGTGCAACCGCACCCACACACCAAGTGATCCCAGCGCTTCACACAAATGATACAAATCAGTTTTGACAGGTCTGCCGTTCCAGAATCCGGTTTTGTATTTAGTGTCCACCCCGTAGGCACTCGTATCCTGCGAGATGACAAGCAGTTCCTTTACTCCGGAACGTACCAGTCCTTCAGCCTCCTTCATCACCTCGCCGGCATCACGGCTGACAAGTTTGCCACGCATAGAGGGTATGATGCAGAAACTGCATTTATGATTACAGCCTTCCGATATCTTCAGATAGGCATAGTGGCGGGGCGTCAGTTTGATGCCCTGTGGCGGGACCAAATCAATAAATGGATCATCTTTGCCTGTCAGCGGTGCATGTTTGTGTACTGCGCTGACCACCTGCTCATACTGCTGTGGACCGGTCACACTTAATACCTGTGGATGGATTTGACGTATTTTTTCAGCATCCACACCCATACAACCGGTCACGATGACCCGGCCATTCTCGCTGATAGCCTCACCGATGGCCTCCAGGGATTCCGCACGGGCGCTGTCGATAAAACCACAGGTATTGACGATAACCACCTCGGCACCCTCGTAGCTGTCCGAAATGCTATAACCATCCAGCCGCAGCTGGGTCAAGATACGTTCGGAATCCACAAGTGCCTTGGGACATCCGAGACTGATAAAACCTACGGTCGACAATACAGTTGCTCCAGATCAGATTGGGGACTGCAATTCTAATGAAATACCCGGACGTTTACCAAGATAAACGTAGAGTTAACCTCTCCTGAACACCCGAGATTGCATTAATATAACAATCATCAGCAAACTTACTGCCTGAAAACAGGGATAACTTCAAACCATCAAGCGGTGTGTGACTTGATGGGATCCAGAAACATATCAAACCTTGCGTGTACGTTCTTCTGCAACTGAAAACTTCTGATATTCGGTTACTTCGGCCCCAGTACCCCAGTTCAAGGTGCGCACATCAAGCATAAAGGGCCTTCCTTCAGCAAGCGTTCGTAATCCACGCTGAATAGACGAGCGCAAATCCTCACTATTGGTGACGACTTCGCCCGGAATATTATATACCGCTGCAAGCCTGACAAAATCAACATCCGGATTACCAAGATAGGAGACATAATCACGGTTAAGCTGGCCAGCCTTTCCATCGAGCATGATACGCAGCCTGGTCGCTTCATAACTACGATTATTTAATACAACTGTCATAACCGGGACATCGTAGCGAGACATTGACCAGAGTGAATCGGTCTGCCCGAATAAAAACCCTCCATCACCCTGTATGGAAACTACTTGTCGATCTGGTTGGGCCAGCTTCACGCCTATTGATGCACCGACACCCCAGCCGAGGGCCATGCCAGTGGTACGCCCGACCTTCATCCTGCCCTCATTGCTGAACTGTATATGTGACAATGTTCGTGTTGCTGTCCCCAGTTCCTCAACTACAATTGCATCCGGTTCAAGCAATTCATTCAGTTCATACATTACCCGCTGCCAAGGTACCGGGCTGCCCTTACTACGTCGACCAGACTCTCTCACTGCGGCAAGTACGGAAGCTGTGTGACCGGCAATCCGGGTACGTCTTTCGGTACTGATCCTTTTTATATGGTCTGCTGTAGCCTGACTTTTAATTGCTTCAATCAATGCGCGGGTTATAAGTTCAATATCACCTACCAGACTTACAGCCGTAGGAATATTGCGGGCAATCTTTTCCGGATCCACACTTGCATGAATTAACGAAATCTTGCGACCACGCATAAATCCATCCATACCTTCATTGACACGCGTACCCAAACTGAGGCAGCAATCTATATCGGACAACTGTCCGAGCAGATTATCCGTGTTTCCGATGTAGAGTGGATGAAAATTTGGGAAATCTGCATGGAAACTCCTCGGGTGCTGGACTACCTGCATCCCCAGTAATTCTGCCAGCTCTACTACAGATTTATTTGCCTTACACTGGCTGACTTCAAATCCGACCTCCAACAGGGGTGATTTTGACTCAAGCAAAAACCTGGCTGCTAGTTCCACTTCAGCCGCGCCAGGACTTAATTCCATAGCCACATTAAACGCTTGCGCAGAAAAAACAGTCGAGGTTACGGATGATCCATCCAGATGATTGCGCGGAATACGTATGTGGGTAGGTCCACCCGGCATTATATTGGATAACTGATGGGCCCTGCGTATCCATTCCGGGATACGACGCGGTTCGTGTACAACCCATTGCCATTTTGTGTACTGTTGTACACCCTGCATCCAGTCATCCAGATCTTCATGACCATCTGTACCTTCGGACATGGACGTGGCATGGTCACTTAACATTACCAGTGGTGTCCTGTCCTTCATTGCATTGTACATATTTGAACTGGCATGAGGTAAACCTACCCGACTGAACATGCCGAATCCGGTTTTGCCCGAGACCTTGGCGTAGCCATCTGCGATAGAGAGTACCTGACCTTCATGGGTAGCCTGAATAAGCTGGAGCTGCGGGTGATCGACCAGTGAGTCGCTAATCGGCCCCAGTCCCGTGCCATTTGCCACAAAAAAGTATTTAGCGCCTGTCTCCAGTATCTGTTCAACCAGTAAATCTGCGCCGGTACCCGTTACTTCGCGTACATAGCCTTCCGGCATTTTACCTCCAGGGAGAAACGGTTCTATCGCTGCAAGTGCTGACTTGGCCGCGCTTACCCCGTAACTCGCTGCAGCCATCCCTGCCAGAAACCCACGCCTGGAAATCCTTGCGCTGATGAGATCTTTGACTAATTTCCGCATTCTGCCCCCTTATCAAAATACAAAGCTGTTAATTTCCTGATCTACACCAAAATCAGCCATTCCAGTTTGCTTAATTCTTGTCGATGGCGAAACTGTTAATCAGGTATTCCTCAACAGTATCCAGATTTTGTTCTTCAATAACTGCACCTCTGGCCATCATGTCATAAACGGCGTTCCGCCATTGATCTGCAGTTAGTTTTACATTGGGAAGATATTCTATTCCGTGGCACTGGGAGCAGGTAAACAATACAGTATCCCTGCCTTTACCTTCAGGAAACATGTCCTGGGCAGATGCGGGAATAGTTAACGACGCTAAAATAGCGGAAAGCACCAGACTATAAGATAGATTCAAATGAGGAACAGGCTTCATGTAACCCTCCATCAACCAATTTGAGCAGAATAAGTTGTACATTGGCAAATATAATTACTTGCGCAGATACCAGATCCAGAAAAATTTACCCTCATACTGACAGTTGCGTTTTCCCCTTACCGATTATGGTGCGCCCGGGTTAACCCTGTCAATAAGGTGAATGTAAATAGCTACTTTGCAGCTTACAGCCCTGGTAATGGAGGAATTATCTGTTGCCTTGCCTGGGAGTGATTTGCAGGGAAAACAGGCAAAAAAAACCCCGCCCGGAGGCGAGGGTTTTTAACCATAACCTACTTTATGGGCTTAGAACTTATATCCTATCCTCACACCATAATTCGTCAAAGCAGTCAGCTGAAACTGAACAGAGCTGACACCATCTTCATCAAAGGTATCAAATTCGGAAAAATACTTGTAATTTACCGAATTCAGGTTACGTGCAAAGAACATCAGCGTCCAGACATCATCCGTATCACTGAATGCAATTGATGTCGAGGCGTCCCAATGACTGGGCATCATCGTAGTCTTGTCCCAGGCGCTGTTGTCTATCCAGCCATCCGATGCAACCAGGTTAAGGGAAAAGTCAGCCTTGTAGTCATCCATAACAGGCATCCAGTAATTTAACTGACTGCTGGCAGACCACTCCGGGGCATTTCTGGCAGGTTGACCTGAGCGATTGATTCTGGTGCCGCCACTGTCAGCGCACAAACCAGTTGCAACTTCCGCTCTGGTACAGGAGGCGCCTGGGAAATCGGTCATCACCGCATCCATATAGGCCATTGACGCCGAGGCCGTCAGTCTCTCCGTCACCGCCATTCTGGCGCTTAGCTCAACACCGTCGGATTTCTGCTGGCCGGCATTGGTTGTACGGT
>CAMBTO010000070.1 GCA_945870865.1 Klebsiella pneumoniae | reverse complement strand
TGAAGCAGACGACCTCGATCCTTACGCAGTTACGGCAGATCTAATTTGTCTTGAAGCTGGCGGAGGGAGAGAGATTCGAACTCTCGAACAGGTCTCCCCGTTGCTGGTTTTCAAGACCAGTGCATTCAACCGCTCTGCCATCCCTCCGGATGTATACTGTGTTCCCTGTGCGGGTGCGATAAATACGGGCGGCATTATATACGAATATGTATGATGTTTAAGCACCGGATTTGAATTATTTCAGATCCCGGCATATTGATTGTGATCAGGGAACCCTAACGTGTCCAGACCTTCCAGATTCAGACGCACACCGCGTATACACGACATCTGTACCGAGACCGACAATCCACCCGAACTGGTGGCGGCAGCACGGCAGCGTGCGCGCTGGCAGAATCCGGTCGCGTATGAAGGTGTCCGGGTCGCCCGTCTTCAACAACTTGCGTATCCGGACATACTGCCTGTTATTAGCCTGCTGGATCCGGACCAGGCATGGCTGCGTGTCCGATCGATCATCCTGCAGTCAGGTTGGCAGATTCTCCATGAGGATTACAATGCCGGGACGATCGAGGCCGTTGCGACAACACCGCTATTCCGGTTTCGCGATGATGTGGTTGTCCGGGTTCGCAAGGAGGGGGCTGGCAGCAGAATCGATATCCGTTCGGCGTCCAGACTTGGTATCAGCGATCTTGGTACGAATGCCCGGCGGATACGTGTCTTTATAGAACAATTCCAGCAGGAACTTTAATACATGGACGGGGTCGACTCCATGCGTGGGTTTGATATAAATTCGAAAGTGTCTGCCAAAAACGGAATACCTTGAATTAAGCGTTCAAAACCCGCACTATAAAGCTACTATTCAGAACCTTGGAGGTTGTACAAACAATGAACCAGCAAACGTATGCCGTATCACGACATGCCGATTCCGTTCTGGAAACGAACAAACTGATACGTAACACCTATACCCTGCTGTCGATGACACTGCTGTTCAGTGCTTTCACGGCGGGAATGTCGATGATGTTCAATTTCCCGCATCTGGGCCCGATTGTCACCCTGGGTGGTTATTTTGGCCTGTTGTTCCTGACCACGAAACTGCGTAACAGCGGCTGGGGTATCCTCTCGGTATTTGCCTTGACCGGCTTTATGGGGCTGACACTGGGTCCGATGCTGAGCGCCTATATGCAAGCCTTCAGTAATGGTGGCGAACTGGTCATGCTGGCGATGGGTGGTACCGGTGTCATCTTCCTGGGCCTGTCCGGTTATGCGCTGACGACCCGCAAGGACTTCAGCTTCATGGGCGGCTTTATCATGGTGGGTGTACTGGTGGCGTTCCTGGCCGGTATTGGTGCGTTGATCTTCAGCCTGCCCGGCCTGTCGCTGGCCGTGTCTGCCATGTTTGTCCTGTTGATGTCGGGATATATCCTGTATCAGACCAGTGACATGGTGCACGGTGTTGAGACCAACTACATCATGGCGACCGTCTCACTGTATATCACCATCTATAACCTGTTCACCAGTCTGCTGCACCTGCTGGGGGTATTCTCCGGCGACGAATAACACCGGACGCCATTGCAGTGAATACCGAAACCCCGGGCCTCCCGGGGTTTCTTTTTTGTGTCTTCCTGCCAGCCTGCTCTTTGAACTTTTACTGCCGTTAAGGTAGGATTCAAAAAGTCTCAAAAAATCAGAATAAAGACTGGTCTGACGTAATTATCGTATTAATTTACAGGGGAATGTAACGATGCAAATCGGTGTGCCCAGAGAAGTCTATGCAGGTGAAAAACGGGTGGCAACCACGCCCGAAGTTGTGTCCCAACTGATCAAATTGGGCTATACCGTGGCGGTTGAATCCGGTGCCGGGGCGGCTGCCAGTTTCGAAGATACTGTCTATACTGCCGCAGGTGCGCAGGTTATCAGCGATACAAAAGCGCTCTGGCATTCCTCCGATATCATTCTCAAGGTCAGGGCACCCCAACCGAGTGAAGTCGCTTTACTCGAAACAAAACATACATTGATTAGCTTTATCTGGCCCGCGCAGAATGCCGAGCTGATGCAAAAACTGGCTGAGACGAAGGCAACCATCCTGGCGATGGACAGTGTGCCGCGTATTTCTCGTGCACAGAAGATGGACGCTTTAAGTTCGATGGCCAACATTGCCGGTTACCGTGCGATCGTAGAAGCCGCACAGCATTTTGGCCGGTTCTTCACCGGCCAGATTACGGCTGCTGGCAAGATACCTCCCGCGAAGGTATTGGTCATTGGTGCTGGTGTGGCGGGTCTCTCTGCGATCGGCACGGCAAAAAGCATGGGCGCGATCGTCCGTGCGTTTGATACAAGGCCGGAAGTGAAGGAACAGGTCGAGAGTATGGATGCCGAATTCCTGCTGCTGGAGTTCAAGGAAGAAGGCAGCGGTACAGGTGGTTACGCCAAGGTGATGAGCCCGGAGTTTATCAAGGCCGAGATGGAGCTGTTTGCCCAACAGGCCAAAGAAGTCGATATTATTGTCACCACTGCCCTGATCCCCGGTAAACCGGCCCCTGAATTGATCACTGAAGAGATGGTCAGGTCGATGAAAAACGGCAGCGTGATTGTGGATCTGGCCGCCGAGCAAGGGGGTAACTGCAAGCTGTCTGAACGTGACAAGGTCGTGGTCAAACACGGCGTATCGATCATCGGCTATACCGACCTGCCGAGCCGTCTGGCCACACAGTCCAGTCAGTTGTATGCGACCAACCTGCGCCACCTGCTGACCGACATGACGCCCGCCAAGAATGGCGAGCTGACCGTCAATATGGAAGACGAGGCGATACGTGGCGCAACCGTTATTAATAAAGGTGAGATTACCTGGCCGCCCCCGCCCCCGCGCCTGTCGGCTGCCCCGAAACAGGCACCGGCCAAACCGGTCGCCCATGCCGGTGGACACAAGGCAGAGAGCAAACCGGCCAGTGCCGCCAGCCTGCTGCTTATATTTGGTATCGGTGCACTCGCCTTGCTGGGTCTCGGCTCGGTCGCACCACCGGAGTTTATGTCCCACTTCACCGTGTTTGTCCTCGCCTGCTTCGTCGGGTATATGGTGATCTGGAATGTCTCACCATCGCTGCATACCCCGTTGATGAGCGTGACCAATGCGATCAGCAGTATCATCGTCATCGGTGCGTTGATACAGGTGTCCTCGGCAGATAAATGGATCATGTATACGGCCGGGTTTGCCATCTTCATTACCAGTATTAATATCGTCGGCGGATTTGCCGTAACGCAGCGCATGCTGCAAATGTTCAGGAAATAACGGAGACAGCATATGACACAAGGTATTGTTACTGTTTCCTATATCGGCGCATCGATTCTGTTTATCCTCGCACTCGGCGGCCTGAGTAATCAGGAGACCGCGAGGCGCGGTAATCTGTACGGCATACTGGGCATGGGCATTGCCCTGCTCGCCACCGTCTTTGGTATCGTCTCCGGCAATTATGCTGTGCTGTTTGGCAGTATGGTGCTCGGCGGTGTAATCGGCTATGTGCTCGCCAAAAAGGTGGAGATGACACAGATGCCGGAGCTGGTTGCGATCCTGCACAGTCTGGTGGGACTCGCGGCGGTACTGGTCGGTTATGCGAACTTTCTTGGACATGACACCAGCATCATTGGCGTGGCCAAGACCATTCATGATGTCGAGACTTATCTCGGTATCCTGATTGGCGCTGTCACCTTCTCCGGATCGATTATTGCCTTTGGCAAGCTGAGCGGTAAGCTGGGTGGTAAACCGATGCTGCTGCCGGGCAGACACTGGATGAACCTGGTACTGTTGCTTGCCTCGGTCTGGCTATGCAGTGTATTTATTACACAGTCAGCCGCCGGTACAGGCATGCAACCGCTGATCTTCATGACGATCGTCGCCCTGTTGTTTGGTATCCATATGGTGATGGCGATTGGTGGTGCCGATATGCCGGTGGTCGTGTCGATGTTGAACAGTTATTCCGGCTGGGCGGCGGCCGCCACCGGATTCATGTTGAACAACGACCTGCTAATAGTAATCGGTGCGTTGGTCGGCAGTAGTGGCGCCATTCTCAGTTATATCATGTGTCGTGCGATGAACCGCAAGTTCATCGCGGTTATTGCGGGTGGTTTTGGTACCAGCAGTGGTACGGTTGCCGCCGCAACTGAGCAGACCGGTGAAGTGACCGCGGTCAGTGCAGAGGAAGTCGCCGCGATGCTGACCGAATCGAAGCAAGTGATGATCATCCCAGGTTACGGTATGGCCGTTGCCCAGGCGCAGCACACCGTCAATGAGATAACGAAGGCACTGCGCGAGCGTAAAATCAACGTTCGCTTCGGCATCCATCCGGTTGCCGGGCGTATGCCGGGTCATATGAATGTGTTGCTGGCCGAGGCGAAGGTCCCCTATGACATCGTGTTCGAGATGGAAGAGATCAACGAGGACTTCCCGGATATCGATGTATCCATCGTCATTGGTGCAAATGATATTGTGAACCCGTCCGCCCAGGACGAGCCGAACAGTCCTATCGCCGGTATGCCCGTGCTGGAAGTCTGGAAAGGCAAGACTACGATCGTATTGAAGCGCAGTATGGCCTCCGGTTATGCTGGTGTGGATAATCCCCTGTTCTACAAGGAGAACACCCGGATGTTGTTCGGCGATGCGAAATCGACGCTGGACGCGGTGTTAAAAGCTATCGTCAGTTAGGCCAGATCGGGTATAAATCGACAGCATGATCTTCAGGCAACTGTTTGACAGTGACAGCTCGACCTATACCTACCTGCTCGCCAGTCGTCAGGGCGGTGAAGCTGTTATCATTGACCCGGTGCTGGATTCAACCAACATGTATATCGAGTTGGTTCACCAGCTCGATCTGAAACTGGTTTATGCGATAGATACCCACACTCACGCTGACCATATTACTGCGCTCGGGACCTTACGTGACCGTACACAGTGTGTCACGCTGATGGGTGAACAGACGCGGGCAGACTGCGTCAGTCGCGGTGTGGTCGATGGTGAACAAATCGAAGTTGATGGTCTGAGCTTACAGGCTATCTTTACCCCTGGTCATACCAACGAATCCTACAGCCTGGTCATGCCTGACCGCGTCTTCACCGGTGATGTGTTGTTATATCGCGGTACCGGCCGCACCGACTTCCAGGGTGGCGATCCACACAAGTCATGGAACTCCATCATTAACCGCTTGTTCAGGCTACCGGATGAAACACAGGTCTATGCTGCCCATGATTACAAGGGCTGGACCGTGTCCACCATCGGCGAGGAAAAACACTATAATCCGCGGCTCGCAGGCAAGACTGAACAGCAATATGTCGACATCATGAATAATCTGAAACTCCCCAATCCGAAATTGATGGACATCGCGGTAACTGCGAATCTCGCCTGCGGTAAGGCATAAGGATGATAGCCCCAAATATAACGGGTGGTATCACCGGTGGTCTGCTGATAGGCGCCGCGTCGGTGTTGTTACTCGCCAGTAGCGGTCGTATAGCCGGTATCTCCGGTATCCTGGGTGGCCTGTATGGCAGGTGGACCGATTCCGATCTGAAGTGGCGCCTGATGTTTCTGGTGGGGTTGATCAGCGGAACCGGACTGATTGCCCTGATTCAGGGCGGTCTGCCCCAGACACCCCAGGCCAATGGACAGTTGTTGATCATCGCCGGCCTGCTGGTGGGGTTTGGTACCCGCCTGGGCGGCGGCTGTACTTCCGGGCATGGGATTTGTGGTTTATCCCGGCGAGCAAAACGTTCACTGATCGCGACATTATTGTTCATGGTCAGCGCGATGATTACCGTCTACATTATCAGGCACATAGTCTGATGAAACTGTTTTTAAGCATCTTTCTGTCCGGTCTGCTGTTTGGCGCCGGTATGGCGATCTCCGGTATGACCGATCCGGCCAGGGTCGCCGGGTTTCTTGATATTACCGGTGACTGGGACATCACGCTGATGTATGTGATGGGTGCGGCCCTGCTGGTTGGCCTTCCCGGTTTTCATTTATTACAAAAACAGGAACGTCCATGGTATGACGTAAGGTTTTATCTACCAGGGTACAAGGATGTCGACTGGAAACTGATAATCGGATCTATTGTGTTTGGTATTGGCTGGGGAATTTCCGGCCTGTGTCCAGGACCGGCCATCGCCTCTCTGGTGACAGGATCATCCGGGATCGTTTATTTTGTGTTATCGATGATACTTGGACAGAATATCGCCCGCTGGTTTGAAGGCAGCAAGGATAATCAGACTGAATAAACGGCCTTCACTGTAACTGATGTAGCGGTCTTACCTTACCTGCGTACCAGTTCGTTCAGATACACCAGCAAATATTTCAGACCAAAACAGCCCCAGAAATACAATGTAATAAATACGCCAAATACGGCGACACTTGTATTCTGGATTTTCAGGCCATAATAAACGGCGAGTGGTCCCTGCCAACCCAGTCCTATAAAAAAAAGGAATAGATTCGTTAAGGCGGAATTTCTGGAGAAACCAGTGCGTAGCGCACTGTCTGTTTCAATTTCACGGTACGGGTTATGGGTAGCCATAGGTTAGGACTACCGTACTACGTAGATGTAGGCGAAATTTTTACTGCAATACAGCATATGATCAACCCCCATTCAATCAAAGCTGAATCCAAGATAGACCTGATTGTAACCAATATCCAGTAAATATTTGTTTCCATTATTATATTGCATCACAGCAATATAAGGGCCTCTGGCCGGGGCTAACGGTCAAATAACAGCTGTATCTGTTCCGGGTCTGTGGTGGCCTGCAAACCCAACATCAGTAGTATCCTCGCCTTCTGTGCCGAGAGGTTATCGGCAAAGATGGCACCCGCATCCTGCAAGGTTTTACCACCGCCCGCAAAACCATACATCGGCAACACACGACCATTAGGTACACGCGTCGATATAACGACGGTGATGCCGCCGGCAATCGCCTCCTTAATCGCCTCGAACAGCGGAATATTGATATTGCCCATACCAGCGGCCTCGATTACTACGCCACGCGCCCCGGCCGATATCGCCGCATGCAGCAACATGCCGTCCGCACCGGCATACATCGGGATGATGTCGACCCGAGGTAACGGTTGATCCAGCACAGCGACAAACTGGCGTCGTAGCGGCTCACGGTAAAAGATCACACGGTCAGGATCAACGTTTCCCAGAAGGCCAAAGTCGCCTGATTTGAAAGTCTCCACGTCCGAGGTATGGGTCTTGGTGACCTCACGCGCCGCATTGATCTGACCATTCATTACGATCATTGCGCCCTTGCCTTTGGCCTGATCCGCAATACACACGCGTGCCGCATTCAACAGGTTTCGCGGACCGTCTGAATCGGGTTCGGACGCGTTACGCTGCGCACCTACCAGTATGATCGGTTTGTCGGAGTTGACCGTCAGATCCAGAAACCAGGCCGTCTCCTCCAGCGTATCGGTACCGTGGGACACGATCACACCGGCTACCTCGGGATTGTCCAGTGCCGCGGCAACGGCCTCACGCGTTGCCACCCAGCGCTCCGGATCCATATAGGTGGAAGGTACATTAAACGGACTTTCTACCTGTATCCTCGCCACCTGATCCAGACCTGGCACACTCGCAATCAGGTCCTCGCCTGACAAGGCCGGTACCGGTGCATTGGTCAGCGGATCCAGCTTCATTGCTATCGTCCCACCGGTGGCCACCATATGGCACAACGGCAGGTCCTGGGCAGAAACTGTGTTGCTGCCCGATATAAAATCGGTCAGCGCTATCAGTAACGCGACGGTCAGTCCGTGATGATTTATTCTGGAGAGTTTCATTAACCGATGACCTGCTGTCCACCCATATAGGCCTGCAAGGCCGTCGGGATATTGATCTTGCCATCTGCCGTCTGGTAGTTTTCCATCACTGCGACCAGCGTGCGGCCCACCGCCAGCCCGGAGCCATTCAGCGTATGCAGCAGTTCCGGTTTGCCGGTTTCGGGATTACGCCAGCGGGCCTTCAGGCGACGGGCCTGAAAGGATTCGAAATTACTGCAGGAGGATATCTCGCGATACTTCTGCTGACCGGGCAGCCAGACCTCGAGGTCATAGGTCTTGGCGGAGGAGAATCCGATATCACCGCTGCACAGTGCCATCACCCGATAGGGCAGTTTCAGTTTTTGCAGGATCACCTCGGCGTGGCCGGTCAGTTGTTCGAGAGCAGCGTAGGATTGCTCAGGCTGGATTAGTTGGACCAGCTCTACCTTTTCAAACTGATGCTGGCGGATCATGCCGCGCGTGTCCTTGCCATAAGAACCCGCCTCACTGCGAAAACAGGGTGTGTGGCAGACATATTTAACCGGTAACTGCTCGGCGGGGACGATCTTGTCGCGAACCATATTGGTGACCGGGACTTCCGCCGTCGGGATCAGATACAGACCCTGCTTTTCGACATGAAACTGGTCCTCGGCAAACTTGGGCAGCTGCCCGGTGCCAAACAGACTCTCCGGGTTGACCAGATAGGGAACGTTAACCTCGGTGTAGCCGTGTTCGAGTGTATGGGTGTCCAGCATGAACTGGATCAGGGCCCGGTGCATTCTGGCAATACCAGCCTTCATAATCACAAAACGCGCACTGGCGATCGTGGTTGCTGTTTCAAAATCAAGCAGCCCGAGCGCCTCGCCGAGATCAACATGATCAACCGGAGTAAAGCCCGGTTGTTTCACCGTACCCCAGCGCCGGACCTCGACATTATCCAGTTCGGATTTGCCGATCGGTACGGTGGCATGTGGCAGGTTCGGAATGGTATGTGTAATCACATCGAGCTCGGCCTGGACCTGCTCCAGCGCATGCTCGTTCTGCTTTAAACTGTCACCCAGACTGGCGACTTCATCGAGCAGGTGCTGGATGTCGTTACCGGCCGCCTTTTCCTTGCCAATATTTTTTGAGCGGCTGTTACGATCGGCCTGCAATTCCTGGGTCTCGACCTGCAATTTCTTGCGCCGTGTCTCCAGCTGCTCCAGTGTGGTAACGTCGAGCTGAAAGCCACGTTTGGCCAGTGCCTGTTTGACGTCTTCGAGGTTGGTACGTAGTAGGTGTTGATCCAGCATCGTGATGTTCCTGTCCTGTTCCTAGAGTTTCTTGCCGATGATTATACCAAGCCAGCACCCGGCCAGGCACAGGCTTACGCTTAATAATATGTTCAGAGCAGCCTTGCCCGGTTGACCGCCCTCGATCAGGTGCAGCGTATCCAGTGAAAAGGCGGAAAAGGTAGTAAATCCACCCAGTAAACCGACGATGAGTAATAGTCGCCATTCGAGACGCT
>CAMBTO010000069.1 GCA_945870865.1 Klebsiella pneumoniae | reverse complement strand
CCTGTTGTTGTAACGGTGGGTCGTTCAGCAGGCAACGTACACCCAGTGCCTGCAAAATATTATATAAGGCTGAACCTGCATGCCCACAGCCGATTATACCGACAGTTTTACCCACAAGATCCGCCGGACTCTCCCCGGCAAGGACACACAGACTGCTCAGGACATATTCAGCCACTGACCGTGCGTTACATCCCGGCGCCTGGGCAAACATGATATTTCTTTCCTGCAGGTATTGTGTATCGATATGGTCGATACCACTGGTTGCACTTCCGACAAATCTTACCGGAGTGCCATGTAACAAGCGGCGGTTTACCGTGGTCACCGTCCTGGTAATCAGCACATCGGCATCAGACAAATCGTCTGAGGTTATATGCCGTCCATCAAGCAATACAACCGTGCCGAGGACACTGAACAAGTGCCCAACAAACGGTATCGCACTATCTGCCACAATTTTCATGTATCAGCGAGAGGTGCTGCCAGACCAGGGCTGACAGGTAAACCGGAAAGTCCGGTCAGTAATACGAGGAATTTCAGGGCCGGTCAGGTAAATCTGCGCCTTCCCTTTCTACAGGCATCAGGTCTTTTCTGCTAATCCCGAGCGCGATGGTGACCGGACTGGCAATATAAACAGAGGAAAAGGTACCAATTACGATACCCAGAATAAGTATGGTTGAAAACGCATGCAGTGATTCACCGCCAAGGAAAAACAGTGCACCGAGTACGAGCAAGGTAGTCACACCAGTCATGATGGTGCGGCTCAACGTCTGGTTCAATGATGTATTAAAAACCTCGACGACAGTTGAATTCCGCATCCGTCTGAAATTATCACGGATACGATCATAAACGACGATAGTGTCATTCAGCGAATATCCGATAACGGTCAGTACAGCCGCCAGGGCCCCCAGATCAAAATTCATCTGGGTCAGCGAGAAAAATCCGAACGTGATCATGACATCATGTACCAGTGCCACGATGGCGCCTACTGCGAACCGGGCCTGGAAACGGACTGAAACATAGGCCAGAATCCCGAGCAAGGCAAACAAGGTTGCCAGTCCACCACTCTCGGCGAGTTCGTCACCGACCTGTGCACCGACAAATTCTATACGCCGCATCTCGATCTGCTGGCCGCCCTGTTTCAGCACAGCAAGTACCCTGTTACCAACCTCGGCATTGTCCAGTTCTGCAACAGGTGCCAACCGGATAAGTACTTCGCTGGCAGAACCATAATTTTGGATTATCGCACCGGCGAATTCTGAATTGTCCAGTAATGTCCTGGCTTCATCGAGGTCAGCCGCCTCAGCATACCCAAGCTCAACCAGCGTACCACCGGTAAAATCCAGTCCGAAATTCAGCCCCTTGGTAAACAGGAGGATGAACGACAGCACGATGATTATGGCGGAAATGATAATGGCCTTGCGCTGCTGGCCGATAAAATCGAAGTTAGTTTGTTTGCTGAAAAATTCCATGTCTGCTGTCTTTTTTCTCTGGGAGCCTAGATTGATAACGCCGTGATGCGACGTCCACCGTACATCAGATTGATTAATCCCCGCGTGACCGTGATTGCTGTAAACATCGAGCAGATGATACCGAGAGACAATGTGACTGCAAAGCCCTTTACCGGGCCAGTACCAAATCCGTAGAGAACCAGTGCGGCAATCAACGTCGTTATATTTGAATCGGCGATGGATGAAAATGCCTTGTCGTATCCGGCTACAATACTTGCATGCGGTGAATTGCCATTGCGCAACTCCTCGCGAATACGTTCATATATCAGCACGTTTGCATCAACCGCCATACCCACTGTCAGCACGATACCTGCGATACCGGGCAACGTTAGCGTCGCCTGCAGCAGGGACAGCAGGGCAACTGTCATCACCAGATTCAGTGTAAGTGCAATGTTGGCTGCAATTCCAAACATCCGGTAATAAACCAGCATAAACGCAAGTACCAGCGAGAAACCGACTACAACCGAATTAATACCCTGCCGGATATTTTCCTGCCCCAGACTCGGACCAACCGTACGTTCTTCAACAATTTCTATCGGGGCAGCCAACGCACCGGCGCGTAACAACAAAGCCAGATTTCGCGCTTCCTGGGGTGAATCGAGACCCGTTATCTGAAAGCGTTTGCCGAGTCGATCCTGAATGGTCGCATTGCTGATGACTTCCTCGACAACCTGTTTTTTCTTTATCTCCTGCCCGTTTTCCACAACAGTTTCGGTCTTGTTTTCTATGAACACGATGGCCATGTTCTTGCCAATCTGTTCGGCAGTGGCCTGACTGAACATACGCTCACCCCGGCCATCCAGTGTGATGTTGACATTGGGCCCGCCTGTCATCGAATCGATGCCGGATGCGGCATCAATAATATATTCTCCGGTCAGCATGACCTGACGCTTGACCAGTAGCTGCAATCCGTCACGGGTGTTATACAGCTTCGAACCCGCAGGGACCCTGCCCTCAGTGGCCGCCTGAACATCATTTTCCTGATCCACCATACGAAACTCCAGCGTGGCGGTTGCACCCAGAATTTCCTTGGCCCTGGCAGTATCCTGAACACCTGGTAACTGGACGACAATACGGTTCAGTCCCTGCTGTTGTATCACCGGCTCGGCAACACCCAGCTCGTTCACCCGGTTTCTTAACGTGGTGATATTCTGTTGCAGGGCGCTTCTACGTGTCTCGGTCAGCGATGCATCAGTCAATTTTGCCAGCGCAGGAAACTCACCGGAATTGTCTCGCAATGCTGTCACATCCAGCTCAAGATAATTCGTCTCGATAATCGAAATGGCCTGATCGCGCTGTTGCTGATCACGAAAACGGATCTGAACTCCGCCTTCCTCGTTGCGAGTAATCGTCTTGTAGCGGATATCCTGGTCCCGGAGTAATGTGCGCAGATCAGAGACGTAACGATCATCCGCCTTGGCCATCGCCGCTTCCATATCTACTTCGAGCAGGAAGTTAACGCCACCCCGCAGATCCAGACCCAGAAACATCGGTTCAGCGCCCAGCAGTTCGAGCCATTCCGGTGTTGCCGGGGCGAGATTGAGGGCAACTACCAGTTTATTACCCAGCGCCTTTTTAAGCGTGTCCTGTGCCTTCAGCTGTATCTCTTCATTGGCAAACCGTATCAGCATGCTGCCATCGGTAAACTCGATCGGCATATATTCAAGCTGTGCGGTATCCAGCGCAGCCTCAACCTCAAACCTGGCCAGCTCACTTACCTCACCTCCACCGGGTGCAGTAATTTGTACAGCAGGATCCTTGCCAAACACATTCGGCAGAGCATACAGGACAGACACAACCACGACCAACAGGATCAGTGCATATTTCCAGGCGGGATAACGGTTCATGCTTCAGGTTCTTCCAGTCAATTACAGGTTTAGGACGCCTTGATAGTACCCTTGGGCATCAGGGCGGAAACGGCTTGCTTTTGTACCTTTATCTCAGTTTCCTTCGCTATCTCAAGGACAATAAAATTGTCACCTACTTCCACAATCTTGCCGAGCAGCCCCCCGGTGGTCACAATCTCGTCACCTTTGGCAAGGTTTTCAATCAGCTTTTTATGGTCCTTCGCCTGCTTCATCTGCGGGCGCATCAGCATGAAATAAAATATCGCAAAAAACAGCACCATCATCACCAGAAAGGAGCTACTGCCTCCCTGTGCCGGGGCCGCCTGAGCGTATGCACTGCTTATAAAAAATTCCATCATTTTATAACTCTTGCCGTTCAAAGGGCGCCATTATGCCACAGACAAACTATTTTGCGCGTTTTTATCTACCGCCGTTTCGAACACGACCTCAGGACTGAGTGGCCGCTAAACCGGCTAAAATTATTCGATATCCGGATTCTGGTCGATACGTTTTGCATAAAAGTCCGAGACCATCTTGTTGAGAGTACCTTGCTGGATTGCACTCTGTAAATCCCGCATCAACTTCTGGTAATAAAACAGATTATGGATCGTATTTAACCTTGCTCCGAGTATCTCATTGGTCTTGTCCAGATGGTGTAAATAAGCACGGGTGTAATTACTACAGGTATAACAGGAACAATCGGGATCCAGTGGCGACTGGCTGGTACGGTGTTCGGCATGCCGGATTTTCACCACACCAAATGACGTAAACAATTGTCCATTCCGGGCATTGCGGGTAGGCATGACGCAGTCGAACATATCAATACCCCGGCAAACAGCCTCAACAATATCCTCGGGTCTGCCTACTCCCATAAGATAACGGGGTTTATCCGCCGGCATCTGAACGGCGGTGTGGTCCAGCACAGCCAGCATATCGGGTTTTGGCTCGCCTACAGACAGTCCGCCGATTGCATAACCATCAAAACCGATATCCTTCAACCCCGCCAGCGACTCATCACGCAGGTCCAGAAACATCCCGCCCTGCACGATGCCAAATAAGGCGTTGGGGTTGTCTGCATGGGCGATGTGTGAGCGGCGGGCCCACCGCAGTGACAACTGCATGGAACGCCTCGCCTGCTTTTTTTCTACGGGGTAAGGTGTACACTCATCAAATATCATCACAATGTCTGAATTCAATCCATGCTGCACTGCAATAGCCGCTTCCGGTCCGAGAAACACAGGATCGCCATTCACTGGGGATTTGAAATTAACACCTTGTTCACTGACCTTGCGCGTCTCGGCCAGACTGAATACCTGGAATCCTCCCGAATCAGTCAATATCGGTCCCGACCAGTGCATGAACTGGTGCAGTCCACCGTGAGCAGCAATCACATCAACACCGGGGCGCAGCATCAGATGAAAGGTATTGCCCAGAATAATTTGCGCACCAATGCCTTGCAGTTCTTCCGGCGTCATCGCCTTGACCGTGCCATAAGTGCCAACAGGCATAAATGCCGGCGTCTCTACCAGACCACGCTGGAAGGCCAGTCGCCCACGCCGGGCCTTGTTGTCTGTCGCTAGTACCTCGAATTTCAACTGAATCCTCTCTAAAAAATAATGACCGGACAGTTTGCACAACTGCTGCGAGTGCAAACTGCAATTATAACGTAATCCCCGGCGGGCAAGTCTGTAAAATCAGCATGGCATCACCATAACTAAAAAAGCGATAACGTGTCTCTACCGCATGCTTGTAAGCCTCAAGCGTGTGCTGCATACCTGCAAATGCACAAACCAGCATCAGTAAGGTCGATTCCGGCAGGTGAAAATTCGTTATCAACCCGTCTATTGCCCGGAATTGATATCCAGGATAAATAAAGATCGCGGTTTCACCCTGAACCGGCTGCAAGCTACCCGTTGCCGAAGCAGACTCCAGACAGCGCACTACCGTTGTACCTACTGCAATTATCCTGCCCCCGTTGGCGCGTGTCGTTCGGATTTGATCGCACAGATTTTCATCCACGCTGAACCATTCGCTGTGCATGACATGGTCTGTTACCTGTTCGGCGCGGACCGGCTTGAAGGTACCGGCACCGACATGCAAGGTCACAAATCCGGTATTGATTCCCTTTTCCTTGAGACTTGTTATCAGTTCAGTCGAGAAATGCAGTCCCGCTGTCGGCGCCGCTACCGCACCGGGATGACGCGCATACACTGTCTGGTAGCGTTCGCGGTCAAAGCCGGTATCTTCCCGTTTTATATAAGGAGGCACCGGTATATGCCCGTGTCGCTCCAGCAGGGCCATAACTGAAATCTGACTGTCCCCTGTCAGTTCATAAAGCTCACCCTGACGGCCCCCAACTTTAAGGTAGTCAGTATCGTCGAGAAAAATAACTGTGCCGGGTTTCGGTGATTTACTCGCCTTAATCTGCGCCAGTAAGCTCTTCTCACCAGTGACCCGCTCCACCAGAAGCTCTACCTTGCCCCCCGTGTCCTTGTGCCCGAACAGCCGCGCAGGGATAACCCGGCTGTCATTAAATATCAGCAAGTCTCCCGGCAGTAACAATGCTGGCAACGCGTTAAACTGCTTATCGGCAACAGCGCCGGAATGCCGATCCAGGACGAGCAGGCGACTGTCTTCCCGGTTTGGTTCGGGCCGCTGGGCAATCAGGTCTTCAGGGAGGACATAGGTAAAATCACTGCGCTTCATCGCGCGAATATTATCAGAAAGATGCATAAATCGATGGATAAAGGTTTTACAGCAGACAAACTTTCCCTATACTTGCACCCCTTCGTGCCGGGGTGGCGGAACTGGTAGACGCGCCAGACTCAAAATCTGGTTCAGGAAACTGAGTGTGGGTTCGACCCCCTTCCCCGGCACCAGACTATCTTTGTATAACGGACCCACCACCATCCTCTTTACCGTGTAACAGCCTACCAACGGCTTTTTTTGCTAAAATACAACATGTCTTAAATGAGGTGCTGATGACGCCAAATCCGGCAAGCCAGCGGGTGCCTGTGTGCTTGGTCGCGGTGTTCTGGAAGTTGACATCCAGTTGTCCAAGGAAATCCAGGAAGCCAAGGAAAAAGAGGCAAAGGATAAACAGAAATCGAATTAATATGATTGATTAGCTGGTTATACAGAAACCTGCAGAGTTGCAAAATAACAACAGAATGTCTTATTTGTTGACGTCTTGTGGCTATTGGATTATTTTAGCACCCAAATAAAACGATAATAATTTAAATTTTTGTATTTCATATTATTTTAGGGGAATCTTTAATGTTCGTTAAAAAAGAGAGTGCTTTGCGTATTCCTATAACTGCGTTGATTGCAACAATGACTTTCAGCGCTGTACCCGTTACTGCCCAGCAGCTGGAAGAAATTATTGTGACAGCCCAACGGCGTGAACAATCGCTGCAAGAAGTGCCAGTCTCTATACAAACTTTTGGTGGACCTGAACTTATTAAAATGGGTTACCGTACTATGGAAGACCTGACCGCATACGCCCCATCTGTTGAGATGAACGAGTCATTGCACGAGCACTCAGTAACGATTCGCGGCATGGGCAATGACGTAGCTAATATATCAGTTGAACAATCAGCTCCGGTCTTTGTGGATGGCGTGCACTTTGGACGCCCCTCTATGATTAAAGGTGCATTCTTAGATTTGGAGCGCGTAGAAATCTTGACCGGTCCTCAACCAGTCTTTTTTGGGCAAAATGCTGTTGCAGGAGCATTCAGCCTAACAACCAAAAAACCATCAATGGATGCGTGGGATGGTGACCTCAGTGCCGAATACGGCGTCAATCACCGACAAACTATAGAAGGTGGCGTTGGAGGGCCTGTCTCAGATACTCTTGGTGTAAGGGTTGCAGGACAGTGGGATTCTACAGACGGTCATTTAACTGATCTTTTTACGGGTAATTCATTTCCCCACAGGACTGATGAAGCTGCTCGATTAACTTTACTTTGGCAGCCGATGGAACAGCTTTCGATTACGGCTAAGGCCGAAGCGGTGAAACGAAACTCTGATGGCGATACTACTGCCGTATGTAATATTGAAGGGCCAGATGCAGATTATAATTCTACAGACGCGGGGGCGGTGTTAGAACGAGGATTGGTTCCTGAATATGATCGCATGTTCCAGCAAAGACCGTTTCCTAACTGTGAAGATGGCTTTAAGGCAGTCGGCGTACAAGAAGGAACCGGTTATTATCTAGCGCCTGTTCAGGGTATAAATAATGATGACGGCCGTTCTGGCGCTATTGATATCAGAGAATTAGCAAAAACAGTTTTCCCTGATGGCAATTTAACCTCGCGTGAACCAATGGCGGCTTGGAATTTCCGTTTAGGGGCTGATTATGAATTAGCTAATGGCATTAAGGTCGAGGGTATTGCGGCTGCAGTTGATTATAATCGCGATACATTTGAATCTTCCGACGAGTCACCCTTTCTTATGGAAGCCGCATTCCGGACAGAGCAATTTAATATGAAGAGTGGGGAACTGCGATTTAGCTCGCCTACTGGTGGACAATATGAGTGGTCAACAGGTGTTTATTGGCAAAAAGAAGATCTGCAAATGACGCCAGTTATTACTATGCGTGGAAATTTAGCGCAGCCAATACGTAAGCATGATCCGTACAGCAATGCTGACTGGAAGAGTGCATTTGGCACCTTCACTTTCAACTTCTTGGATGAAAAGGCATCAATCGACGTAGGCGGTCGTTACCAAGATGTAAAAAAAGATGGGGGAATCACATTACAAACAGCTACATACATATTTGATATAAATCCAGATCCAGATGGCGATATGAAGGTGGATTTTACAACCCATCGTCCTGCGGTAGCGGGGGGTGATTTCACCTCTACTGGGTCAAATATATATCCTGGTACGATAACAGCTGCCCTCCCAGCTGGTTCAAATCAGGCTTTGGCTGAGGCAATTATTAGCTGTGAGACGGGGCTGGATGTCGCAGGTGCAGAACCGGATAGAGGAGCCTACGGCGCCAGGTTGGGTGCCGCTCTTTGTGGACCATATTTCGGCAAAAAAGGTTACTGGACTCATGAGAATGGAGAGTCTGACATACCCAATGCTTGGGATACCAAGGCTCCAATTGCAATGAGTGCTTTCAGAGATGACATGGGTCCCGATGTTGGTCCATTTGTAGATACCTATAATGAAGATAGTTTTGACCCGCAAATCACGTTGCGATATCGTCCAACACCGGATCACTCGGTTTATGCAAAGTGGGCGAGAGCATTTAAAGCCGGTGGATTTGATACCAGTGACCGTGGCATTCCCCGCGGTGGATTGCGATATAATGAACGCGCAGGGGTAACAGGGGTTGGTTATCCAATAACAGCCGCGCAGAAGGACTCATTTGGACCTAATGGGTTAAAAGAGTTTACCTACTTAGCCGAGCATGCAGAGAACTGGGAGCTAGGTGCCAGAGGTAATCTATTCGATGGTGCCGCTAGATATGGCGTAACACTCTTTTGGACTGAAATAGCTGACTTGCAGCTTGAAACTGCTGTTGGTGATATAACAACACTTCAGGCAGGTCTTGCTTCAACTGGTCGATATATGACCAATGCAGGCAAACAGAGAACGCGCGGGTTAGAATTTGATGGCGCATGGGCAGCTACTGATAATCTTACGTTCAGTGGTGGGGGTGTCATACAGCAGGGTGTTATGGTTTCTTATATTGGAGGATGCACAATCACAGAGACCTTGAATCAATCTATTGGTCCCTGTTCTGATGGGATAAGAAACACAGAAGTTAATGGCATAAGTGTTGTCTTGCCATCGGGTAGCATTGATCGTAGTGGAGCTAAAGCGCCCCGTACGCCAGATTGGAAATTTATTCTTGGTGCTGATTACCAGCACTCATTGTTTGAAAATTACAAATACTCACTGAATACAAAAGCGGCCATATCAGATCATTATACTGAAGATACGATGGGGTTCACTTATGTGCAAGAGTGGCCAGTTCATACCGATTTAAGTTTGCATGCATCGATTGGCGATGCGCAGGATACTTGGGACATCGGTTTGTATGGACGTAATCTGCTTGGTGCTAAACAGGTATATAGACCTGAATATTATGTAGAAACAGACGGACGCGGCCTACTGGAGTCCGATATGCCAGAAGATGCATTCTTCACCTATGGTATACAGTTCAATTACCACTTTAGATAATAGATAATCAAGTAACTGGTTTTGAAATTAGCCCCGGGTATAAGAACCCGGGGTTTTTTTTCGCTATCGCTGGATAGTATTGTTGCCGATATAAGGTATCTGAAAATTTTGAGGTGCTGGCCAAGGCAGAGGTCACAAAAAGACGGTCAGCCGGTGATACCAACGTGGTC
>CAMBTO010000068.1 GCA_945870865.1 Klebsiella pneumoniae | reverse complement strand
GGTAATTATGGAAGGTCTTTTACCCAGAAGATATTCAGTTAGCGTCCAGGTGGGCGGGGCCCGGATCGGTGGCGGTGCGCCCGTCGTGGTGCAGTCGATGACGAATACCGACACGGCTGATGCGGTTGCCACTGCAAGCCAGGTGCAGGCCTTGGCGGCAGCGGGTTCTGAACTGGTCAGGATTACGGTCAATAGTGCCGGGGCAGCCGCTCAGGTGGCCAGGATCAGAGATATGCTTGATACGGCTGGCTGTGACGTCCCACTGGTAGGTGATTTTCACTATAACGGCCATCAATTACTTGAACAGTACCCGGATTGTGCCATGGCACTGGCAAAATACCGGATTAACCCTGGCAATGTCGGTTTTGGCCGAAAAAAAGACAGCCAGTTCGGCACGCTGATCGAATTTGCAATCCGTTATAACAAGCCTGTGCGTATTGGTGTGAACTGGGGAAGCCTGGATCAGGAATTGTTGACCGGCATGATGGACGAGAACGCCAGACTGGATAAACCGGTGGCGGCGGATGAGGTCATGGTTGAGGCATTGATCCTCTCGGCCTTGAACAGTGCGGCACGGGCCGAGGAAATTGGACTGCCCCGTGATCATATTGTGTTGTCCTGCAAGGTTAGTGGTGTGCAAAAGCTGATCACGGTCTATCGTAAGCTTGCTGCACGGTGTGATTATGCGCTACATCTGGGTCTGACCGAGGCCGGCATGGGTTCGAAAGGAATAGTTGCCAGCTCGGTAGCGATGGGTGTGTTGTTACAGGAAGGCATCGGTGACACCATACGTATTTCCCTGACCCCCGAACCTGGCGGTGACAGAACACGAGAGGTGATAGTTGCTCAGGAGTTGTTGCAGACAATGGGTCTGCGTTCGTTCACCCCGCTGGTCACGGCCTGTCCCGGTTGTGGCCGAACCACCAGTACGGTGTTTCAGGAACTGGCCTCGAATATCCAGACTTATGTGCGCAACAAGATGCCGGAATGGCGGCTTCAATACACAGGTGTCGAGGAACTCAATCTTGCAGTGATGGGATGTATTGTGAACGGACCGGGTGAGAGCAAACACGCCAATATCGGCATCAGCCTGCCGGGTACCGGTGAGGCGCCTGCGGCTCCCGTGTTCATCGATGGTAAAAAAGCGATGACATTACGCGGTGATAATATAGCGGGTGAGTTCCGTCATATCATAGATGAATATGTCGAGACCCATTATACAAGGCGCACATAATTTACTGAATCAGTACTGTCAGTTCCTGGTACATGTAGAAAAGTAATAAATAACCCGGCTTAGTGATCGAAATTCAATCAAATCTTTTAAAGATTTTAATCAATTGGATAAACGATGGACGGGTAATGTAGCGGTATACCTGTGATTGTAATCTATACATTTTTTACTGATAAACGTAAACTGTATCTAGCCAATTACGAGTGATTCAATTCCAGATCGTATAAACGTTCCCTAATTTTTCAGGATCGCCATATGTCTCATAGCAATATCACCGCTGGTGACCGCCTTCAAAACGCTTTGGCCGAAGAATCTCCCCTGCAGATCATCGGCGCTATAAACGCAAACCATGCCTTGCTGGCGCAGCAGTCCGGGTATAGGGCCATCTACCTTTCCGGTGGTGGAGTGTCTGCTGGTTCACTTGGTCTCCCGGACCTCGGTATCAGTGGACTTGACGATGTACTGATTGATGTACGTCGCATTACAGACGTATGTACACTGCCACTTCTTGTCGACATTGACACCGGTTTTGGACCCTCCGCCTTCAATATAGCCCGTAGCATCAGATCCTTGATAAAAGCGGGTGCTGCCGGTGTACACATTGAAGATCAGATAAGCGCCAAACGCTGTGGGCACAGATCGGGCAAAGCCATCGTTCCGACTACGGAGATGGTTGATCGGGTCAAGGCTGCAGTGGACGCTCGCACAGATTCCAGTTTCATGATTATGGCCAGGACTGACGCTTTGGCTGTAGAAGGACTGCAATCGGCAATTGATCGCGCTGGCGCCTGTGTTGACGCGGGTGCAACCGCAATTTTTCCGGAAGCTGTAACTGAACTTGCTATGTACAGCGCATTCGCCTCTGCTGTAAAAGTTCCGGTGCTTGCCAATATTACCGAGTTTGGAAATACCCCCTTGTTTACAATTGACGAATTACGCAGTGCAAATGTTTCAATGGTACTTTATCCCCTGTCAGCATTCCGCGCCATGAACAAGGCGGCAGAGTCCGTCTACAAGGCCATCCGTCAGGATGGTACACAAAAAAATGTACTTCCCTTGATGCAGACCCGCGAGGAATTATACGATTCGATTGGATACTGGGACTATGAACGCAAGCTCGATAGCCTTTTTACTAAAAAATAACAGCCTGTATTATAGATCATAAACTCCATTTAAATCTGGACGGAAACGCTACGATTATGAGCCAAGATACTTCTAACCAATCCAGGAAACCCAAAAAATCCGTAGCCCTGTCGGGAATTACAGCAGGCAATACTGCCTTATGTTTGGTGGGCCGCACGGGTAACGATTTGGCCTACAGAGGATACAACATCCTCGATCTGGCCAGGGCATGTGAATTTGAAGAAGTGGCCTATTTGCTGGTCCATGGCGAATTGCCAGACCGGGCTGAACTTGCCATATATAAAAGCAGGTTGAAATCCCTGCGTGGTATACCTGCTGAAGTCAGGCGAATCCTGGAGACCCTGCCCGCCTCGACACATCCAATGGATGTATTGCGTACAGGCGTATCTGCACTGGGTTGCATACTCCCTGAAAAGGAGGACCAGAATATTGCAGGCGCCCGCGCCATTGCTGATCAACTCCTGGCCAATATGGGAAGCATGCTGCTGTACTGGTATCACTACAGCCATAATGGCAAATATCTCGAAACAGAGACGGATGACGATACCATTGGAGGCCATTTTTTGCATTTACTGCATGGTAAACCACCTTCGGATGAGTGGGTCAAAGCCATGCATGTTTCGCTCAACCTCTATGCCGAACATGAGTTTAACGCTTCTACATTTACTGCCAGAGTCATTGCGGGTACCGGCTCAGACATGTATTCCTGCATTACCGGAGCTATTGGTGCCTTGCGTGGACCCAGACATGGGGGAGCCAACGAGGTGGCCTTTGAGATACAGAGTCGGTATAACAATCCGGACGAGGCAGAAGTTGATATCAGACGTCGGGTGGCAAACAAGGAACTGGTTATTGGATTTGGCCATCCTGTTTATACCATCAGTGACCCGCGTAACAGTGTCATCAGGGATGTGGCCGGCAGTCTGTCAGGACAGGCTGCAGATACGAAATTGTTCGATATCGCCGTGCGACTGGAGTCGGTGATGTGGGAAATCAAAAGAATGTTCCCGAATCTGGACTGGTTCAGTGCAGTAAGCTACCACATGATGGGTATCCCGACAGCGATGTTTACCCCGATTTTTGTGATGTCGCGAATATCCGGCTGGAGCGCCCATGTTATTGAACAACGGATCGACGGCAAGATTATTCGACCCGGCGCCAACTATGTCGGTCCGGAACACCGTGACTTTGTCCCGCTTGCACAAAGAGGATAAATTCCGCTCCAGCCCACCCCAAACAGAAATCTTTAAATTACCCTCTTCAGCATAAAAATTCAGGGAGAATTCACTTATGAGTAATCGGATCAATCGTCTGCACGGTGACTATGACCAGGTTCTGGTCGACATTGTCGATTATGTGCTGGATACCCGGGTTTCAAGCGCCGAGGTGCTCGATACTGCGCGCCATTGTCTGCTCGACACCCTGGGCTGTGGACTGGAGGCGCTGGAGTATCCGGCCTGTAAAAAAATGCTGGGGCCGTTGGTGCCGGGTACTTATGTACCCAATGGTGCCAGGGTGCCGGGGACGAATTATCAACTCGACCCGGTACAGGCCGCCTTTAATATCGGGACTATGGTGCGTTGGCTCGACTTTAACGACACCTGGCTTGCAGCTGAGTGGGGTCACCCTTCTGATAATGTCGGGGGAATTCTGGCCGTAGCAGACTGGCTGTCACGAACTGCTGTATCCAGCGGCAAACCTCCGCTTACTATGGCTACAGTACTTGAGGCCATGGTCAAGGCTCATGAGATTCAGGGCGTCATGGCGCTGGAGAATTCTTTTAATCGGGTCGGACTTGATCATGTGATTCTGGTAAAGCTCGCCTCTGTTGCCGTATGTGGATGGTTGATAGGTCTGTCACGCGAGGAATTGTTGAACGCTGTTTCTCATGTATTTCTTGACGGTAACCCGCTACGTACCTACCGGCACTTCCCCAATGCAGGTTCACGCAAATCATGGGCCGCCGGAGATGCCACCAGCCGTGCCGTGCGTCTTGTGCTGATAGCGAGAACTGGTGAGATGGGTTACCCGACAGTGTTGACCGCCAGCGGATGGGGCTTTTATGACAGCCTGTTCAAAGGAGAGCAATTTCGATTCCAGCGAACCTATGGCAGCTATGTGATGGAGAATATACTCTTCAAGATATCCTTTCCCGCCGAGTTTCATGCACAGACGGCGGCAGAGTGCGCCATAAGCCTGCACCCCCAGGTCAGGGACCGCATAGACGCAATCAAGTCGATCACCATCCGTACCCATGAATCAGCTATTCGTATAATTGATAAAAAGGGCCCGTTGCATAATCCTGCCGACCGCGACCATTGCATCCAGTATATGGTGGCGATACCGCTGATCTTCGGTCGACTTACAGCTGCAGACTATGAAGACGATGTCGCTGCTGATCCCCGGATTGACAGGCTACGCGATAAAATGGTTTGCCTTGAGGATCCCGCGTTTACACAAGATTACCTCGACCCCGGCAAGCGTTCTATTGCCAATGGCATCACCATAGAATTCATCGATGGCAGTAACCTGGATGAAGTCATGGTGGAATATCCGGTCGGGCATCGTCGCCGTCGTGCTGAAGGTATTCCCCTGCTGCTCGAAAAATTCAGAATCAATCTGGCCAGATGTTTTCCGGAAAAGCAGCAAAAGACTATTCTTGACGTGTCTCTTGATATCGACCGCTTGTTCGATATGCCAGTCAATGAATATGTGGACCTTTACGTTATTTGAGTTCTCTTCCGGTTTGGATCCGGCAACTGGTTGGTAGACATCTCGCCCAGACAGGATGCCATTGAATTTGACGCGCATAAAAAACGCGCAATAATTATGTGTTGCACGAGTTAACGTAATTAGCTAGATTCGTCTGTAAATACATCTGGAGATATCTTGTTATGTCAGAGGTTAAAACCTACCCTGTAATTCCCGCTATCGCCAAATCAGCGCTGATAAATAACGAGCAATACCAGCAGATGTACAGGCAGTCGCTGGAAGACCCCGATACGTTCTGGGCCACACAGGCGGACAAGTTTGTCAGCTGGTTTAAAAAATGGGACAAGGTGTCCGACTGGAATTTTGACAACGTATCAATCAAGTGGTTTTTAAATGCGCAGCTGAATGTCTCATACAATTGCCTTGATCGTCATCTGTCTCAGCGTGGCGATCAGGTGGCATATATCTGGCAGGGTGATGAACCGGATGATGTAAAAAAAATAACCTACCGGCAGTTGCATGAACAGGTATGCCGGTTTGCCAATGTGTTAAAGGGCAGGGGTGTTAAAAAAGGTGATCGCGTCTCGATTTATATGCCGATGGTGCCCGAAGCGGCGATTGCCATGCTGGCCTGTACGCGTATCGGTGCGATCCATTCCGTAGTGTTCGGCGGTTTTTCACCTACGGCGTTAAAGGACCGCATACTGGACTCTGATTGCAAGGTAGTCATTACCTCGGACGAGGGTGTGCGTGGTGGAAAGACAGTGCCCCTGAAGGTAAATGCCGATCAGGCCCTGCTGGATTGTCCGGATGTGCATACCGTCATTGTCTTCAAACATACTGGCGCAGTGATTGCCTGGCAGTCGCCGCGTGATATCTGGTATCACGAGATGATGGCGACAGCATCAATCGATTGTCCACCCGAGCATATGGATGCAGAGGATCCGTTATTTATTCTCTATACCTCCGGTTCGACAGGGAAACCCAAAGGAGTCCTGCATACGACTGGCGGCTATCTACTGCATGCCGCAATCACGCATAAGTATGTGTTTGATTACCATGATGGCGATATCTTCTGGTGTTCTGCCGATGTCGGCTGGGTTACCGGTCATACCTATATGGTTTATGGGCCTTTGTGCAATGGGGCTACCTCCATTATGTTTGAAGGCATTCCAACGTATCCGGATGGAGGACGTTTCTGGGAGGTGATTGACCGACACCAGGTCACGATTTTCTACACGGCGCCAACGGCATTACGCGCATTAATGGCCCTGGGCAATGATTTTGTCACCCGCTATTCACGTGCCAGTATCCGTATCCTCGGTACCGTCGGCGAACCCATAAATCCCGAGGCCTGGGAATGGTATTACCATATTGTCGGGGACGCCCGCTGTCCAATTGTTGATACCTGGTGGCAGACAGAAACAGGGGGCATGTTGATCACGCCATTACCAGGTGCAACCCCGTTAAAACCGGGTTCTGCAACACGTCCATTTTTTGGTGTGGAGCCGGTCATTGTGGACGATAAGGGTAATGTGCTTGAGGGTAAGGCGGAAGGTGCGCTGTGTATCAATCGCTCCTGGCCCGGCCAGATGCGCACGGTGTACGGTGATCATCAGCGCTTCATCGACACCTATTTCCGTACCTATGCCGGTAAATATTTTACCGGCGACGGTGCACGTCGTGATGAGGACGGATACTACTGGATCACCGGCAGGATAGATGACGTCATCAATGTCTCGGGCCACAGGATGGGTACGGCGGAGATTGAAAGTGCATTGGTATTGCATAAGGCAGTGGCCGAAGCAGCGGTGGTCGGTTATCCACACGACATCAAGGGCCAGGGGATCTATGCATATGTGACGTTGATGACCGGTTACCAATACGATGATGCACTCAAGCAGGAATTGATCAAACATGTGCGCAAGGAAATCGGTGCGATCGCCAGCCCGGATTTGATCCAGTGGGCACCGAGTCTGCCGAAGACGCGTTCCGGCAAGATCATGCGCAGAATCTTGCGCAAGATTGCCGCGAATGAAATCGATCATCTGGGTGACACCAGTACACTCGCTGATCCCTCGGTTGTTGCTGATCTAATAAACTATCGAGAGAATAAATAATCGCTTTGCCTGTCGGTTCTGTGCGCTTCAGTACCGACGACTGTCCTTTGCTTAAAGCAGAGATATGTCACCAATAGTTAACAGTAAATTCATTTTTTAAGCGTTGACACACCAGCCTCATTCGCATATTTTGCACTGCAACAAACACGAAGTGCCAAGTCAGTAAAACCGCCGAAGTGATGGCAACTGGAGTAGAAAATGGCTGATACGGTAACAGGTAGCTTTTTTAACCCGGCGAATGGTTCATACGAGAGTTTGCGTAAAATTGGTGCGCTCAACCTGAAGGCACTGACGAAACTGGCAGGGTTGCAGTTAGATCTGGCTACGCTGGGACTGGAAACCTCTGTGGCACAAGTGAAGTTGCTGACAGTATCGAAAGGTTATGATCAGCTTTATGCTCAAGCGGCATTACTGGCAAGTTTGTATGGTAACAGGATTGCTGAAATCTCCCGGGAGACAACCGACGTATTCATGAAGTCCGGTGGCGAGCTTAATTCAATAATCGGGCAGATATTCAGCGTAGCAAAGCAGGGCATGGTAGTGGAAGCACTCGCTGTAACAACGCCCGCAACACTAAAGCCGGAAGCTGAAGTAAAGGCAGTAATCAAGAAGCCGGCCAGACGTAAGGCGGCGAAGCAAGCGAAGTAACTGGTTTAAAGAATCTCTGGTTACAGGTTCGCCTGACACCAGAGTTGCCCGGGCCATAACCCCCCCCTCCTATGGCCCGGGTATTTTACTTTTAGCCTCCCGGAAAATCCAGATTCTGTCTTCTGCACGGACTCGTCGGTGATAAACAGGCAATTGTCAGAAAACATGAATATAATTGTCGATAACAATTGACCATAACGTGAAAATACAACTGGCGAGCACATGAGATATGGAGAAATATCCCAATCCCTTTCTCAGTCCCGAGTGGCAAAAACTGCAACAGCAGTATATCGACGCCTTGTCCTCATTTAATTCAGATCAAACGCCGTCCTCATCATCCAGCAGTGGTTTACAGGGCTGGAATGAGGCACTCGAACACTGGTGCAAGTCTGTAGAGCAGTTTCTCCCCCCCGAGGGAGCAGCCGTTTTTGAGAATATCCTGCAGCAGACCCGCCTGTATTATTCGATGGTAGACGATTTTGCCGGCATGTTGCGTGATATAGCGAAGACCGATCGGCACACCGAAGACTGGCGTGAGGTTATGTCCGGTCACCTCGGCAGGATGAAGGCACAGTCTGATGCGTGTGAAACCGGACACCGGGCCTGGAGTTCGCTATCACCCTTGTATCGTCCTGCATTGCTCGAAGGCTGGCGAAAACTGGCCAACTCAATGTCCATTTTCCCTGAGGACATCTTTGAAAATCCGATCCATGATGAGATAGAGAAACTACAACAGCGCTTGTCTGCGATCCCCGGTATCGGTCCGACACGAGAATTCCAGGAAAAACTCGTCAGTGCACATCGGTTGTGGAAGCAATACGAGCAGCGTTACCGCGATTATCATTCTACTCTGTCACAACTTGGCAAGCTTGCACTCGACATGTTCGAGCACAGGATAGTCAGCCTGGCTGAGGCAGGTAGCAAGATTACCAGTCTGAGACAGATATATAATCTCTGGGTAGATGCGAATGAAGAAGTGTTTGCTGAATTTGCATTAAATGATGACTATGCCCGGCTGTATGCCGAACTGGTAAATGCACTTATGCACTACCGACAGAAATGTAACGCGATCATTGACGATATACTTGGCAACCTCAATATGCCGACCGGCGCAGGAATGCAAACTGTCTATAAACGCCAGCAGCAAATGCGGCAGGCTTTGCGCGACTCGCTCAACAGGCAGCAACAGATGCACGACAGCCTGCAGCAGATCCAGCAGGAGGTGGAACGACTCCGCAGCAGCATGAAACCGGCGATCTCCGGTGTAGATGCAAGTTCGGGTGCGGTCAGAAAGAAAAAAAATACCCGCAGGCCGTCATGATACCCGGAGAGCTGCATAGATGAATCCATTTGAAATTGAACCGGACAGCCTGGCTGAAGAAGTACTTCAGTTTAATCGAAAGCTTGCGCATGGATTCAGAACACTGGTCAACATGGAAGCGATCAGTACCGGCGTCTCTGCCAGGGAGAAGGTGTACTCTGAAGACAAGCTGGTGATGTATCGCTACCAGTCACGCACCCAAAAACAACAGCGTATACCCTTGCTGATTGTTTATGCACTGGTCAACCGGCCCTATATGGCGGATCTGCAGGAAGACCGTTCGCTGATCCGTGGATTACTGGACGCCGGGCTGGATATCTATCTGATCGACTGGGGTTATCCGGACAGTGCCGACCGTTTTGTTGCGCTGGACGACTATATAAACGGGTACCTGGATCGTTGTGTAGATGTGGTGCGTGAACGGAGTGGTTGTGAGCGGATCAACCTGCTCGGTATCTGTCAGGGAGGTACGTTCAGTTTGTGTTATACCGCCCTGCACCAGCACAAGGTCAACAATCTGATCACCACCGTTACGCCGGTTGATTTTCACACCAAAAATGATTTGCTGAGTCACCTTGTTCGCCATATTGATATTGATGCGACCGTTGATGCGCTCGGCAATATTCCAGGTGAGTTACTGAACT
>CAMBTO010000067.1 GCA_945870865.1 Klebsiella pneumoniae | reverse complement strand
TTATAATTTATTTGTTACTGTAATTACCCGGGACAGATTATAATTCATTTGCTCGTTGATAATACATACATTAAATTCCTCCATAACCATGGGTCCTGGCAACCTCTACCCACGTCCCTCTGGCTGATCCTGTCACTCAGCATTTATATTGCCCTCCAGCTTTATATTGCCTAGCTGGCCTCGCGTTATATCCGTAACGAGGCGGATTATCTGCTGGCGGGACGCAGTGTGGGCATTGGCCTTGCTCATTTTCGCTGTTTGCAACCTGGTTTGGTGCAGAGACCGTCATCGGATCCGCTGGTGCTGTGGCCGAATCTGGCTTGTCCGGTGGCCGTACTGGCCCGTTTGGCTACGGCAAAGCGCCGGTAGCGATTTATAGACAACCGACCTCAGCAAACACCCTGTGATATTATGGGTCTCATTTGTTTATCTCCAGGCACCCTCATGAATAACACCGACTTCGCATCACTACCACTCTCGCCTGCAATGCTGGCAAATATCCAGGCGCTTGATTACCTGAGTATGACCCCGATCCAGGAGCACAGTCTGCCTGCCATACTCGAAGGCAAGGATTTGCTGGCCCAGGCCAAATCCGGTAGCGGTAAAACCGCCGCATTTGCGATCGGCCTGTTACATAAACTGGAACCCCACACCTATCAGGTACAAGCACTGGTGTTGTGCCCGACCCGCGAACTTGCGGATCAGGTCAGTAGCGAGGTGCGTCGGCTGGCGCGGGCGATCCCGAACATCAAGATCTCCACGCTGTGCGGCGGTAAACCGATCGCACCGCAGACGGCCTCACTCGAACACCCGCCGCACATCGTTGTGGGTACACCGGGTCGGATACTCGCCCATCTGGAAAAAACGTCGCTTAAACTGGACGGTCTGAATACACTGGTGCTGGACGAGGCCGACCGCATGCTCGACATGGGCTTTCAGGACGAGATCATGCAGATCATCGAATATGCACCAAAAAAGCGGCAGACCCTGCTGTTTTCCGCGACCTATCCGGACGGGATTAAATCTATTAGCAAGGCCGTGCAAAACCGCCCTGTCGACGTGCGTGTCGAGAGTGTGCACGATGATCAGAAGATCAAACAGGTGTTTTATCAGGTCCGCGAGAATGAGCGTATGCCCACCCTGGTCGCCCTGTTAAAACACTATCGCCCGGAATCCTGCATCGTGTTCTGTAATACCAAGGTGCAATGTCAGCAACTGGCCAATGAACTGAAACGACACGGTTTTTCCGCACTGGCCCTGCATGGCGACCTCGAACAGAAAGACCGCGATCAGGTGCTGGTCCAGTTTGCCAACCGCAGCTGCCCAGTGCTGATTGCCACCGACGTCGCCGCCCGCGGACTCGACATAAAGGATCTGCACGCCGTAATCAATTATGAACTGTCCCCCGACCCGGAAGTGCACATCCACCGTATCGGCCGCACCGGCCGCGCCGACAAGGAAGGCCTCGCCTTCAGTCTGTATACCAGTGCGGAAATGTTACGGGTCCAGGCGATAGAAGATTATATCGAAACACCGGTCACCCAGGCATCTATCGACACACTCAAACCGGCCGAGGTGGAAACCCGACCGCGCCAAAAGACCGATGGCGCCATGGTCACACTGACCATCAGCGCCGGCCGCAAGGACAAGATCCGGCCCGGTGACATCCTCGGTGCATTAACGACGAACACCGGCATTCCCGGCACGAAGATCGGCAAGATCGACATTTTTGATAAATACGCCTACGTCGCCGTCGACGCCGCCGTCGCCCGCCAGGCCTTCAAGATCTTATCGGAAGGCAAGATAAAGGGCCGCAAGTTCCGGGTAACGAAGTTATGAGCGATTAGCGTCATTACCGCCGTGAAAGGCAATTCGGCAAGAATCATAGCGTTAACCGGAATTCCATACTGTTTCAGTCGACTTTTAGCCGACAAATCCTTATAGTACGCGCCATTTAAACGCCCCCGTTTCCATTAAAGCAGGAATTCCCCGTTGATCAGCACCGCAAACATCACCATGCAGTTCGGCCAGAAGCCGTTATTCGAGAACATTTCCGCCAAATTCGGCAATGGCAATCGTTATGGCCTGATCGGCGCAAACGGCTGTGGCAAATCCACCTTCATGAAGATACTGGATGGTAGTCTCGAACCCAGCTCCGGAAATGTTTCCATTGAGCCTGATGTGCGTCTCGGCGTGTTGAAGCAGAACCAGTTTGCTTACGAGGAATTCAGTGTTATCAATACGGTCATCATGGGCCATGCTGAACTGTGGGACATCCATCGCGAACGTGACCGCATCTATGGTCTCGATGAGATGACCGAAGACGACGCGATGAAGGTCGCCGATCTCGAACACCGCTATGCCGAGCTCGATGGCTACAGTGCCGAGAGCCGTGCCGGTGAGTTATTAACCAGTGCCGGTATCGCGCAGGAATTACATGACGGTCCGATGAGCGAGGTCGCCCCGGGCTGGAAGTTGCGCGTATTGCTGGTACAGGCGCTGTTCTCGGATCCTGATATTCTGTTGCTCGACGAACCGACCAACAACCTCGACATCAATACAATCCGCTGGCTGGAAAACCTGTTGATCAACCGCAAGAGCACGATGATCATCATCTCGCATGATCGTCACTTCCTCAATGCAGTCTGCACCCATATTGCTGACATGGACTTCCGTGAACTCCGCATCTACCCCGGCAACTATGATGACTTCATGATCGCCTCCACCGCGGCGCGTGAACGGGTGCAGTCGGAGAATGCGAAGAAGGCTACCCAAATCGCCGACCTGCAACAATTCGTCAGTCGCTTCTCGGCGAATGCCTCAAAGGCTAGACAGGCGACCTCACGTGCCCGACAGATTGAAAAGATCAAGCTGGAAGACATCAAACCCTCCAGCCGCGTCAGCCCGTTTATCCGATTCAACCAGGAAAAGAAACTGCACCGTCTCGCCTTCACCCTGGAAAAACTCGAACACGGTTTTGACAGTGAACCACTGTTCCGCAATGGCAACATGATGCTGGATGCCGGGACCAAACTGGCGATCATCGGTGAAAACGGCGCAGGCAAGACCACACTGCTGCGTTGCCTAGTCAATGAACTGATCCCGAATGGCGGTACGGTTAAGTGGGCGGAAAATGCCACAGTCGGCTATTGCCCGCAGGACAGCAGTGCCGAGTTTGAGAGTGAGCTGAGCCTGTTTGACTGGATGACCCAGTGGCGCAAACCGAAACACGATGACCAGATTGTCCGCGCCACCCTCGGCCGGATGTTGTTCTCCACCGAAGACTTCAAGAAAAAGGTCAAGGTCTGCTCCGGTGGTGAAAAAAATCGCCTGTTGTTTGGCAAACTGATGTTGCAGGATTGCAATGTAATGATCATGGATGAACCCACCAACCACATGGACATGGAGGCAATCGAGGCGCTGAACCTGGCGCTCGAACATTATGAAGGCACCCTGGTCTTCGTCAGTCATGATCGCGAATTCGTATCTTCGCTGGCGAACCGCATTGTTGAAATCAAGAACCGAAAACTGGTCGATTTCCACGGCCCGTATGAGGAATATCTCGCCAGTCAACTCGCCGAGGCGAAGGTCGCGAATTCACGCTAGAGAACTGTAAGCGTTTGCACAAAGGATCGGTATCAGCCATCTGGCTATAAGCGTTCCAGACACGCTGTGAATACATCCATGTACGCTCGGGCCCTTTAGCAACTCGAATATGTTCTTGATACAAATTGACAACCTTTGTCAGTTCCCATCTATCAAGCCCGCATGTGATCGGACAAACTTCAGTTGGGGTAAATCCGCACCGTAATTCGTCGCTATCCTTTACTTTAAGCAGCGCATAATCTGCGCGTAGCCTGCGATACCAGTCTATCACCTCTATTCCCTGTACATACGTTTCAGGCACCTGCAATCCATCACACAACTTCGCCTGCGCATACCAATTATCCAGTTCCGTGCCCAGTCCGGTATCGGTATTGTCCCGGCTGATTTGCATCAATTCATTGAAATTATGACGCATGATCAGCACTGACCCATCCTCATCAAAACAGGAGTTCCGAATTCCTGTTCAGAATTGTGGTGTGAATTTTATCGTGACAGACCGTTAGCCGCATGGGCAAACGGCGGGTTAAGGAGCCGTTTGCGCCGTTACAGGGATGTATTTACAGCGTGTCTGGAATATTGAAATTTGCACCACAATTCTGAACAGGCGAGGATTCTGAACATTTATTCGGACCCAGTTTCTAACGTGTACCCCGCAATGCTATTGTCCCTGTCCGGTTAATATTGATACGCGGACGCAGCTTGCCAGTATCCAGTTTTGCTTCGAACTGATAGTTAATCTGCTCCGGATTGCGAGTCATCAGTTCACTCAACAGGCGTATCCCGCCCATTACACTGACGGCCGCACGGATCGAGACATCCGCTTCTCCGTATGCCTCTATCACCGGCAGTTTATTCGCTACACTGGTCACGACCTTGTTACCGGCCAGATGCAACGAATACGACATACCAACCAGGCTGAGTGGCATACGGTTTGGATTGATAATATGCAGCATAATGTCAAGTTCGGGCGTAATACCATTCGAATTGCGCAGTGCAACAGAAGTGACAGTCAGTGCAGGCTCTTCAAAATCCGACGGCATACCGGCACAGCCAACCAGCATAATAAATAGCAGATTCAACAGCGTAAATCTTGGCGATACGGTCATAACATCTTCCTGAAAATCCAGAATAACAGACTAAATCCACAGCGTCATTGATCAGAAACCCTTGATTACAGTAGATACTTTGATAAAAAAGATGGTTTTCAGTAACAGAATGGTATAGGGTGGTCACATTAGTGATGTTTTGTAGCGGATATCTGGTAGTTCCTCGTTGTGTTGTAAGAGCAGACTTTACCCGTACATTATCTTCAACAATCTGCATTACTAATGCAAAGTTCAATATTAATTAATAGAGGTTATCAGCAATGGCTACAGGTACAGTGAAGTGGTTTAACGACAGCAAGGGTTTTGGATTCATCACACCGTCAGACGGCAGCGCCGATGTATTCGTACATCACACCGCCATCAAGGCAGAAGGGTTCAAGTCTTTGGCTGAAGGCGCCAAGGTCAGCTATGACACCGAAAAAGGTCCGAAAGGCCCGAGCGCGGTCAACGTCGTAGCACTGTAAATTCCGCTAGCAGACCTCACGGTCTGCCTGTCAGAATCAGAAAGGCGGGAGTGAAAACTCCCGCCTTTTTTTATGCCCGTCTTTCCATAAAAATCTTGTGTTCTTTAACAGCACTACTCCGTACCACCGAGAAGTCAGATACGCCGTCTGTATATAATCGTTCCAGACACGCTGTGAATACATCCATGTACGCTCGAGCGCCGCATCCATGCGGCTAACGGTCTGTCACAATTATATACAGACGGCGTATCTGACCGAAGTTTCTCGCCAGATTTTATGAACAGTTATTCACCTTACCCAAATGGCCGCACACCTATCAGTACGCCATGCAGCCATCCGGCAAACACCACATACAGCACCAGCCCGCCGATAAGCACGATAAACAGATTCACTTTGCTCTCCGGCAGATGTGGTACAGCGCGCACCGGTCGGCGTTTGACCGAGATCACATCGGCGACAGCCCAGGCGATGAATGCGAGAAACAGGATCAGATCCGCCGCCGAGCCATTCACCAGCAAGTGCGCGACAGCCCAGAGTTTGACCGCAGTCAGTTGCGGATTACGGATAATTTTATTGAGACGACTGGGGAAATACGGCGCGATCAGCAGGACAAATACCGGTAGCAATAACAGTGCGACCAGATGGCGCATCCACATCGGCGAGTCATAAATTACCGGGGCAACCAGACGATACTCACCGTACCCCTTGATCACCATCAGCAGCCCGAGCACAGCCACGAGACTGTAGACGGCCTTCCAGCCATATTTACTTTTTGCAGCCAGCCGATTACGCAGCGGCAATGCAAAAATGGAGATTGAATGTATACCCAGAAACACGACCAGCCCTGCTATCAATAACATCATGGATTCACCCTCGTAGCGCTTGGATAAGGATTCCTATCATACACGCTACCACCGTTTTTCTACCTGTAACTTTTGTATGACAGGGAGTAGACTTTTAATTCTGCGCACAAATAATGATATACAGGGAATGAATACGACTTCAGCATCAGCCGCCACCAACCAGACGAACCCGGAACTCGCGAACGAATTCTGGGGAGGATTGGCATCGATGCTGGTAGCCCTGCCCTCGTCGATTGCATTTGGAGTGCTGGTCTACTCGGCCATCTCGCCTGCGATGGTGGGCGAAGGTGCGCTGGTCGGCATGATCGGTGCTGCGGCACTCGGTATTACTGCACCGTTAATCGGTCGCACCCCCGCATTGATCTCCGCCCCTTGTGCCCCGGCAGCGGCGATACTGTCCGGACTTGCTATCACGCTGATGAACAGCGGTGTGGATAGCGCCCGTATTCCCGGTTTGCTCGCCTTGACTGCATTGATGTCTTCACTGCTCCAGATCGCTTATGGTCTGCTCAAGGGTGGCCGGCTGATTAAATATATCCCCTACCCGTGCCAAGGCTTAAAGTTCCGAAGCTGCCGAGAGACTCCCGGGGACAGGCCCACACTTCGGGTCTGTCTCCGGCGGATCTGCTAACGCCAGCTTGTAACTGCGCCACTCCGGCATAAAAGTCGTCATCAACTCCCTGAACCGGGCATTATGATTACGCTCCAGCAAATGCACCAGTTCATGCACGATCACATATTCAAGCGCGACCATCGGCCGTTTCGCCAACTCCAGATTCAACCAGATCCGGTGGCGGGTAATATTGCAGGTACCCCAGCGCGTCTTCATCTTCTTCACGCCCCACTCCCGTGCCGACCGACCGATTCGCGCCTGCCACTTGTCGAGTAACGCGGGCACGACCTTCTTCATCTCGGCACGATAAAATCCGTCAAGCAGGCGACCGCGTTGCTCGACTGTGCTGCACGGACCGATAAATAATAACAAACGGTCGTCCTGGATCTGCACCCGCGCCCGCCCTGCACGTTCTATCAGATACAGACTGTAGGACTGCCCGAAAAAATAATGCAGCTCACCACTGACAAACTGCGGCAGGACCTGCTCAACATACCCTGCAAACTTTTCCTGCTTGTCTCGTATCCAGTCGACCCGTTCCTGCAAAAACATCCACACCAGATCATCTGGCAGATACGTAGGCACCGACACCCGCACCCGCCCGTCCGGCGGCGCCACCACCAGCCGCAGGTGTTTGACACGCTTGCGTACCAGCAGCACGTCAATACCGGCAATGGTCAGAGTTTGATTACGGGAATTCATGCGTACAGATTAACATGGAACAGGGCTGTCACCTGTCACGGCAATGATCCAGCCTGCAACAAGCGGATCCGGTAAATGCTTGTGCGTGCGGTGATATACAGTGTCTTGCCGTCTGCATCGCCGAAGGCCATGTTTGAGGCGCGCTCGGGCAGCACAATCTTGCCGAGTAATTTTCCTTGCGGGCTGACCACCCAGACCCCACCTGCGCCGGCCGCATACATATTGCCGACCAGGTCAACCTTCATGCCGTCGGGGTTACCCTCCGCCTTATCGGCGGTCATATCGACAAAGATGCGCGGGTTGTGGACCGTGCCATCGTCCTGCACCGTAAACGCGGTGATCTGGCGGGTGCGATTGTCGTTTACATAGAGGATCTTTTCATCATGCGAAAAGGCAATCCCGTTGGGATGGAAAATGTCCTGCGTCAGCAGATGCAGCTTGCCGTCTTTCAGCATGAACACACCGTTGTAATCCATCTGCTTGTCCGGATCCTCGTCACTGCCGCGTAAACCGGACGGGGGATCAGTAAAATACAAGGCACCATCACGGCGATAGACCAGGTCATTACCACTGTTCAGGCGCTTGCCTTCATACGCACTGGCAAGCACGCTACGCCTGCCATCCATCTCCAGACGTACGACCTGGCGGTCACCCATCGCGTTAAATACCAGTCGACCGTTGGCATCAAGAGTGACACCGTTCGAGCCGATATTATAGAAGACCTCGCCGCCCTCCTTTACTTCTCGCCCGACGCCGATGGCATCGGCACCGGTAAATCCGCTCGGGTCGAGCACAACCGATACCTGACCGGTCAGCGGGTCCCACTTGTGGATTTTATTACCGGGAATATCACTGAAGACGAGACTGTTGGTGTGCTTGTTCCATACCGGGCCTTCAACAAAGCGGAAGCCCTCTACCACCTTTTCGATTTTTACATCGGTCGGGATCAGCGTATTTATCCCTGGATCCAGACGCAGTACCGGATCCGCACCTTGTGCCAGTGCAGTAAACGAATTGATCAGGAGGACCAGTCCCAGACTAAGACGCAACATGCGCAGATTCACCAATGCAAACACCGGCATATACAGACTCCTGCTGATTGTTAATCCACTTTTACAACTTTCAGGGTCGACCCATTAATCGCCACCACCTTGACCCTGACACCCGCGGCCATGTCCTGGCCTTCAATACGCCAGGAACTGTCATCCACCTGGACCCGCCCGGTACCATCGACGACGGGCTCATTCAATGTGAATACACGCCCGACATATTGCTCGCCGCGCCGGTTCAGCATCGGCTGGTCACTCTCCATCGCGCCCCGTTGTTGCAGATATTTACGCCCGACCAGCACCGAGACAACGGACAGGATCGCAAACAGCAGGAACGGAATCTCCCAACTCATGGCCGGCAGGATAAGCACAATCAGGCCGACGATGGCAGCGGCGATGCCACACCAGATAAAAAATGCCGCCGGGGCGAACAGCTCGATGCACATCAACACGATGGCCAGTATCCACCAGTGCCAGAATACAATCTTGTCTAACCATGACGTGTCCATCAGTTATCCCCGGGGCTTGTCAGCCGCATTGGTCTTCAATACTTCCTTGGCGATTTCCGCGATACCTGCAAGTGATCCGATCACACCACTGGCATCGATCGGCAACATCAGCAACTTCTGGTTCGGTGAAGTAGCGATCTCACGCAAGGCTGTCACATATTTCTGTGCAATAAAATAGTTAATCGCATTGACGTTACCTTCAGCGATGGCAATCGAGACCATCCGCGTCGCATTGGCCTCGGCCTCGGCCTCGCGTTCGCGCGCTTCGGCATCCCGAAATGCCGCTTCACGCCGGCCTTCCGCCTCCAGGATGGCGGCGCGTTTCGCACCCTCTGCCCGCTGAATGTCCGATTCACGCACCGCCTCGGCGTCAAGGATGGTCGCACGCTTGTCACGCTCGGCCTTCATCTGTCTTGCCATCGAATCGACAAGGTCCTTGGGCGGCGCGATGTCCTTGATCTCGATACGCGTCACTTTGATACCCCAGGGTGAGGTCGCTTCATCCACAACGGACAACAGCCTTGCATTGATCGAGTCACGTTGTGATAACAGTTCATCCAGCACCATCGAGCCCATCACGGTTCGGATATTCGTCATGACCAGATTCAGCGTGGCCAGCTGCAGCTGGCTGACCTCGTAGGCCGCCTTGGCCGCATCCAGCACCTGGAAAAACACTACTCCGTCGACCCGCACCATCGCATTGTCCTTGGTGATCACTTCCTGCGAAGGCACATCCAGCACCTGCTCCATCATGTTCATCCGCGCACCAACGGCATCAATATAGGGGATAATCAGGTTCAGGCCCGGGCGCAGCGTGTGTGTATATTTCCCGAAGCGCTCCACCGTATATTCCATCCCCTGGCTGACGATCTGAATGCCCTTGCGCACAGTGAGTACGGCGAAAAACAGAACGACAATAGTAAAGATTGAAAACGTTTCCATAAGCACCTCTGTTTAGAATTGATACCCAATTTTTATACTATGTCAGATTCCCGCTAACTTTACATGCCGGATGTTGCAGTCTTGCACAGGTATTTGCCGATTCGCTGGTGGCATGGATGTAGGCGGTAGGGTAACTCATAGAGACA
>CAMBTO010000066.1 GCA_945870865.1 Klebsiella pneumoniae | reverse complement strand
CCAGCAACAGATTCAGCACGATATTGGACAACAAGGCAATTACTGCCACCTTGACCGGCGTGGCCGTGTCCTGTCTTGAGAAGAATGCAGAGGAGAGAATTTTTACCAGGATAAATGCCGGCAGACCAACCGAGTAGGCGGCCAGACTGCGACTCGACATCATTACGTCATTGGTACTGAATTCCGAGTAATGAAACAGCGTCGTCAGTAGCGGTACGGCCATTATCGCCAGACCAAATGCCGCTGGCAGCGAGATCAGAAACACCAGACCTATCGACCAGGTCAGGATATTGCCGTACTTTTCATCGTCCCGATTCGCATATTGCGCAGACAGGTTGGGCAGGACGACCGTCGCCAGTGCCACCCCAAATACACCGAGCGGAAACTCCACCAGGCGATCGGAGTAATACAACCACGAAATACTGCCTTCCTGTAAAAACGAGGCAATCAGTGTGTCCACCAGCAGGTTAATTTGCGTAACCGAAACCGCAAACAAGGTCGGTATCATTAACAGCAGCACCCGCAACATGCCCGGCCGATCGCCATTCAAGCGCGGACGGGGCATCAAATCCAGTTTGAGCAGAAACGGTATCTGAAACAACAATTGTGCCACGCCTGCGATAAAGACACCCCAAGCCAGCGCCACCACCTGCTGCTCCGCCGGGAACAGTGGGCTCAGCCAGAGTGCGCAGCCTATCAGCGACAGATTCAACAGAACCGGGGTAAAGGCAGGCACACTGAAATTACGATAGGTATTCAATATCGCGCCTGCAAACGCGGTCAGCGAGATAAACAGGATGTAGGGAAAGGTAATCCGTAACATGTCGGTAGCGAGGGCATGCTTGGTGGGTTCTGCCAAAAATCCAGGGGCAAACAAACTGATTAATACCGGTGCACCGACTACCCCGATAACACAAACCAGCAACAATGCTAATCCGAGCGTTGCCACAGTCTGATCAATCAACGACTGGACTTCCTCCTTGCTACGGGTTTCCTTGTACTCGGCCAGTATCGGCACAAACGCCTGTGAGAACCCACCTTCGGCAAACAGGCGACGCAGAAAATTCGGGATACGAAAAACGACGATAAACACGTCAAACTCCACACCGGCGCCGAAGGCCCGTGCTAAAATGACGTCGCGTACCAGCCCAAAAACACGCGAAATCATCGTCATTCCGCCGACAGCCCGGGTCGCTTTAAACAGTCCGCTCATTTAATTAATTACCTAACGCTCTGGTGTCACTTGATGAAAAGTGTTTATCTTATTGTTTAATTGAGGTTTATTTATTATGGGCAGAATACCACATTCAATTGCAAGCATTGACAAATTGATTTGAAATCAGCATAGTTACGCGCCTTTAAAACCAGAATCAGGAGTATAACCCTTGGCAAATACTGCATCAGCCAAAAAACGCGCCCGTCAGGCGATAGTTCACCGGCTTCGTAACACCAGTCAACGTTCATTTTTCCGTAGCCAGCTCAAGAAAGTAGTGGTTGCGATCGAGCAAGGTAACAAGGAACTTGCGATTAAAGCCTACAAGGACACTGTCCCGATCATCGACAGCATGGTCAACAAGGGCCATGTCCACAAAAACAAGGCCGCCCGTCACAAGAGCAGACTGAATACACAGATCCACGCCCTTGCGTAATCCAGACCCGCGTCGGTTTTTAATTTGTATCAAACAGGGGCACGACGTACGCCGTACCCCTGCTTGTGTCTAAATAACTGTTCCGAATTCCACTACACTCGGGATCAGCCGTCTGGCTATAATCGTTCAAGACACGCTGTGAATACATCCATGTACGCTCGAGCGCAGTGTCCCTGCGGCTAATGGTCTTTCACAATTATAGCCAGACCGCTGATGTGCCCGGTAATTCGGAACAGTTATTTAGACCAGTATCAGATTGTCACGGTGTATCAGTTCTTCGTCATCAATATAGCCAAGTAACGTCTCAATGCGGTTACTGGGTTGACCCATAATGACGCGCGTCTCCTCAGCACTGTAATTTATCAGCCCCCGGGCGACTTCCTGACCTTCAGGACCGATACAGCGCACAATCTCGCCCCGACGAAAACCACCTTCGACCGCGCGTACACCAACCGCCAGCAGGCTCTTGCCACCCTCACGGATGACCTTGACGGCACCCTGATCCAGCGTCAACATACCAGCCACCCTTGATTGGCCAGCCAACCATTGTTTACGGGCCGCAATCTGGCCAAACTCGGTATTGAACAAGGTACCGACTTCCTCGCCCGCCGCAATCCTGACCAGCACATCCGGCTCCAGACCGGCTGCAATCACCGTTGCAGTACCGGACTTGGCGGCCGTCTCGGCAGCCCGCAACTTCGTTAACATGCCGCCACGGCCCCATTTACCGACCTCACCGGCCAGTTTCTCCAGCGCGCGGTCACCAGCTGTAACCTCTTTGAGTAGTCTGGCATTCATATTCCGTCGAGGGTCTTCATCGAACAAACCGGCCTGATCAGTCAACAAGACCAGTAGATCTGCCTCAACCAGATTCGCGACCAGACCGGCAAGCGTATCGTTATCACCAAACTTGATCTCTTCGGTCGCCACCGTGTCATTCTCGTTAACAATAGGTACTACCTTGAAGTCGAGCAATGTACGCAGGGTGGAACGTGCATTCAGATAACGGTTACGGTTGGAAATATCATCATGTGTCAGCAGTATCTGCGCGGTGTGCACGCCAAACTTCTGGAAGCAATATTCATAGGCCTGTATCAGTCCCATCTGACCGACGGCAGCGGCGGCCTGCAGACGGTGCAGTTCATGGGGGCGCTGTTTCAGCCCCAGTCGGGATATACCCTCGGCAACGGCCCCGGACGAGACCAGCACCACATCAATACCCTTTGCCCGCAAGGCCATAATCTGGCTGACCCAGATTACCAGTGTATCGGTCTTCAGACCACAACCATTACTGGTCAGCAACGAACTGCCAAGCTTGATGACCCAGCGTCGGGTCTCTGCAATATTATTTCGATTTTGTGACATTTTTTTTAACTACGACTTCATCATCATCCGGTTCAAGGTTAAACCAGTTCTGGATCGCATGCAGAAGATCAGGGCAACCCTTGCCGGATACCGCCGAAATGGTGTAACAAGGTTTTTTCCAGCGCAATTTCTTCATGATCCCGGATCGGATAACGTCGACCTGCTTCGGATCCAGCGCATCTATCTTGTTCAGGACCAGCCAGCGATCCAGCTTGTATAACTTTTTATCATAGGCCTTCAGCTCATTGGTGATGATCTTGATCTGGTTGACCAGCTCATCTACATCAGAGGTACTGACAATATCAACCATATGTAACAACAGGCGGGTCCGTGACAGGTGTTTGAGGAACTGTATTCCCAGACCGGCACCATCAGCGGCACCCTCAATCAGGCCGGGAATATCGGCTATGACAAAACTTTTATCATCGCCAAGGTCAACCACACCCAGATGGGGGTAGAGCGTTGTAAACGGATAATCTGCCACCTTGGGTTTAGCGGCTGTCACCTGGCGGATAAACGTCGACTTACCGGCATTCGGCATACCTAAGAGGCCAACATCGGCCAACACCTGCATTTCCAGCCGCAAATCGCGCTGTTCGCCGGGCTGACCATAAGTGAATTTACGCGGGGCACGGTTGGTACTGCTTTTGAAGCGGGTGTTACCCACACCGTGGATCCCGCCTCTGGCGACCAGCACACGGTCACCATGTTTGACCATATCACCCATCAATTCATCGGTTTCATTGTCATATATCAATGTGCCTAGCGGCACACGAATCACAATATCATCGCCCATTTTGCCAAAACGCTGTTGACCCATACCACCCTGCCCGTTCTGGGCGCGATACAGACGCGCATGACGAAAATCTGCCAGTGTATTCAGTCCTTCGTCTGCGATCATATACACGCTGCCACCATCCCCCCCGTCGCCGCCATCCGGGCCGCCAAACGGGATGAATTTTTCTCGTCGAAAACTTGAGCATCCATTACCGCCATTTCCGGCGATAACTGTAATCACTGCCTCGTCTACAAATTTCATATATATCCGGTTACTCGCTGCGCGTCTGTTTGAATTCTTTGAAATACGTTTGTTTTAACTGGATTCCGGGCTCTGCTATCGCAGCCCCGGAATGACAACTGATAGGACTGTGCGCTGTCGTCATTACCGTAAAGGCGGGCATCAAGTGTGTACGATACCCCATGAATCCAGTCCATCTTCGTCATTCCCGCGGAGGCGGGAATCCAGTAATTAAATACCATATTACCAACAAAAAACCCCGCCGGGGCGGGGTTTTCAGTTTTGACGCTTTACAGCCTGTTCCGCTTAATTCGCCACTACTACGCTGACATATGTTCTCTGCTTTGGCCCTTTCTTCTGGAACAGTACCTGACCATCCGCCTTCGCAAACAGGGTATGGTCCGTGCCGCAGCCTACATTCAGGCCGGGGTGTACCTTGGTACCTCTCTGACGAATAATGATGTTCCCTGCGATAACAGATTCACCACCAAATTTCTTCACCCCCAGTCGTTTCGACTGTGAATCGCGACCATTTCGTGTACTACCACCCGCTTTCTTATGTGCCATGTTTATCTACCCTCTGATGATTATGCCTGGATACCGGTAATCGAGAGCTCGGTGTAGCCCTGACGGTGTCCCATGCGCTTGCGGTAATGCTTGCGCCGTTTCATTTTGATAATTCGAATTTTCGGGCCACGACCATGCGATTTTACCATAGCCGTGACAGTGGCGCCTGCGACCAGCGGGGTACCAACCTTGATGGCATCACCATCGGCGACCATTAATACGTCACTGATGTTGATGGTGGAACCCTGTTCGACCTCTAATTTCTCAACTTTTATGGTATCGCCCTGCTTTACCCTGTATTGTTTGCCACCGGTTTTAATCACTGCATACATCACATGCGTCTCCAATTGAGTCTCGAGTTCGAGCGTCTGTCTGTCAAAGGGTGCAAATTCTAAGGAATTGGGCCTGTTGATACAAGCGGGATTTGAACCTTTTTACAGTTTATTTGGCAAATCCCCGCAGGATAGGCAAAATGCCGCTTACTTTTAGACCGGATCATCCATGGCACACACAGAATCAGGTAATCCAGGCGCCGCAACTCAGGGGTTTGATTCGGTACGCAAACTCATTACGCGCGAGATGAATCTGGTCAATAAATTGATCCAGCAGCGGCTGCATTCCGAGGTGGAATTAATTAACCAGTTGAGCTTTTACATAGTAAACAGCGGCGGCAAGCGATTGCGGCCAGCACTGATGTTATTGAGCGCCGGGGTGTTTTCCTGTGAGGACCAACGCCATATCAATCTCGCTGCGATTATCGAGTTTATCCATACCGCCACCCTGTTACATGATGATGTTGTGGATGCGTCGCTGTTGCGCCGTGGCCAGAAAACCGCCAACCAGCACTGGGGCAACGAGGCCAGCGTGCTGGTCGGCGACTTTCTCTACTCGCGTGCATTCCAGATGCTGGTTGAAGTCGGTTCAATGAGAATCATGGAGGTAATGTCTGAGGCCACGAATATCATCGCCGAGGGCGAGGTGCAGCAATTAATCAACTGTCATGACCCGGATATCACCGAACAAAACTATCTGAAGGTCATCCATAACAAGACAGCAAAGTTGTTTGAGGCCGCCGCACGGATCGGCGCAATACTGTGTAACCGGTCGGCCGCAGAGGAACAGGCGATGGCCGCCTACGGTCGCCATCTCGGGATTGCCTTCCAGCTGGTCGATGATGCGCTCGATTACAGTGGGTCAGTAGCGGAACTGGGTAAAAATATCGGTGATGACCTGTCTGAAGGCAAGCCGACGATGCCACTGTTGTACGCGATGTCACACAGCACACCGGCCCAGACATTACTGATCCGCAAGGCCATTGAGAACGGCAGAATAGAAAATATGGATGAAATCATGGTGGCGATGGAATCCAGCGGTGCGATTACGTACACTAACGCCCGCGCCAGGGATGAGGCGACGAAAGCAATGAACGCGCTGGCGGGGTTACCCGATTCAGATTATCTGAAGGCCCTGCATACGCTCGCGAAGTTTTCGACTGAAAGGACGCATTGAGATATACTGATGGAATCGCAAACGCGGTCGAAAATCTGGATTTATGACTGGTATGAAATTGGTAGATTTTTGAGATACCAATAGGGACAAATGTTAGTAAAAACAATTATTTAAAAACAGTCGGGGTGTAGCTCAGCTTGGTAGAGCACCACGTTCGGGACGTGGGGGTCGCAAGTTCAAATCCTGTCACCCCGACCATTTTTCATCCATATCATGTAACAACTCACGCGCATCACCCCTGTCCGGAATACTTGTCTCTCCAAACAGTAATAATTCGTTTTGAGATGCCCGGCTCTCTCCATTACACTGAACGCCCTTACTAACCATTACCCGGAACTTTCCCATGTCCAAATCAAAATTCAGTCTGGCCTGTCTGCTGCTCCCGTTGTTCATCACCACCGGGTGTGAACAACCACAGGAAACCTCCACCGAAAAACCAGAGCCCGCTGCAGAAGTCGCCAACGCTGAACCGGCGGCTACAACCACACCGGCTCCAGCCGCCGAAGCTTCATCGATGTCGGATGTACAGAAACTCAGCTATGCCCTGGGCGTGCAGATTGGCCAGAACATGATTGCCGAGGCCAATAACATTGAGCAGGACGTGCTGCTTCAGGGGTTAACTGACGCGATTGGCAAGACAGAGCTGAAACTGAGCGTGCCGGAGATGGAACAGGCCGTTGCGAATTACCAGGCACAGGACCAACAACGCCAGCAGGCCACCGCCGACCAGAATCTGGCCGCAGGTATAGCCTTCCTTGTTGAAAACAAAAAAAATACCGATGTAACAGAAACGGCGAGTGGATTGCAGTACAAGGTCCTGACCAAAGGCACCGGGCCCCAGCCGAAGGCCACGGATTCCGTCGTCGTCCATTATCGCGGTACCTTTATTGACGGCAGTGAATTCGACAGCTCCTACAGCCGCGGCGAGCCCATCACCATCTCCCTGAATCAGGTCATCCCTGCCTGGCAGGAAGTGGTCCCGATGATGCCGGTTGGGTCCAAATGGCAGGTCTTTATCCCTTCATCGCTGGGATATGGTGAGGCCGGTTCAGGCCCGATCGGACCGAATTCAACCCTGATTTTTGACGTCGAGTTATTGTCGATTGGTGCTGCACCTGAAATGACGCCGGTCCCGTAAGGGGCCGGGCCGGCCTCTCGAACGTCAGAGAGCAGGTCAGGCGACTTGCTCGCTGATATTTCATTTTGTGATAGCGACCGTTCTCCATTACACTAGCGGCTCACATAAATCTAGCCCGGGATAATCTTATGCTTAAATCAAAAATCTGTCTGATATCCATACTGCTCCCAGTCATGGCCTTTTCCGTATCAGCACAGGAACAACTGACATCAGACAAACAGAAATTCAGCTACGCTGTTGGCGTCCAGATTGGCAACAATCTGAATTCCCAGGCGATGGAAATCGATACCACGTCCTTGATCCAGGGTGTAACGGATACCGTAAACAAGGCTGAACTGAAGCTGTCTATCCCGGAAATGGAACAGGCTGTCGCCACTTATCAGGCGCAGGAACAGCAACGTCAGGCCGCCGCCGGTCAGGAGAACAAGGCTGCCGGAGAGAAATTCCTTGCCGAGAACAAGAAGAACAAGGACGTGGTCGAGCTGGCCAGCGGTCTGCAGTACAAGGTGCTGACTAAGGGTACCGGCGCGCAACCGAAGGCAACCGACAAGGTCACCGTGCATTACCGTGGTAGCCTGATAGACGGCACCGAGTTCGACAGCTCCTACGGCCGTGGTGAACCGGTTGCGATTGCACTGAATGAGGTTATACCAGGCTGGCAGGAAGCGGTTCCGCTGATGCCGGTTGGTTCCAAGTGGCAGATCGTTATCCCGGCGTCACTGGGCTACGGTGAAGGTGCAGCTGGCCCGATTGGACCGAACTCGACGCTGTTGTTTGATATCGAGTTGTTGTCGATTAATCCGTAATTGTTATAGCTGCACTGGACAGTCACTTTGATTGTCCAGTGCAGATAATTCGTCCCGCCTTTTAATGTCCATCAAGCAAACCACCCCCGTCGACTCCGTTAAAATCATGGCCAGGGTCATCTTTGCGCTGATGATACGTGAATCCCAATCGCGTTATGGTCATCTCAAAATTGGTTATCTCTGGGTCTTGCTTGAACCGCTGTTATTTATCACCGTATTGATTTTCATATTTACCTACCGGACCAACCTATCGCCACCGGGCATGAGTCTCATGCTGTTTTTTACTACCGGGTTGATTCCCTACTCGCTATTCCGGGACATCCTCAGCCGTACCATGCAGGCAGTCAAATCAAACCGTCAGCTACTGGCGTATCCCCAGGTGCAGATATTCGACCTGTGTACCGCGAGGGCGATGTTTGAGGCGTTCAGCCATATCAATGTACAAAAACAAGTTATCTTTAACCCAATATAATGATCAAAATGGAAATTATGTCATGAAGTTTATTGCGACTCTGCTCACAGATGTCACTGTCATTGAACCAACGATTCATGGCGATGACCGCGGCTTTTTCATGGAAACCTGGCACAGAGAGAAATTCAGGGACGGTGGGGTCGATTTTGACTTCGTCCAGGACAACCACAGTCGTTCAGCAAAGAACACCTTACGCGGTCTGCATTACCAGATCAAACAACCACAGGGTAAACTGGTCAGGGTGATTGCGGGTGAGATTTTTGATGTGGCCGTTGATATCCGGCGGTCTTCGCCCACGTTTGGCAAATGGGTGGGGGAATACCTGTCTGCCACCAATCACAAGATGTTATGGGTACCGCCCGGTTTTGCACATGGCTTTCTGGTGACCAGCGAAACTGCTGATGTCTGTTACAAATGCACGGACTACTACGCACCGGAACACGATCGTGGCATACGCTGGGATGACCCTGATATTGGTATTTCCTGGCCAATTGCCGCCGGTGTGACTCCGTTATTATCTCCGAAGGATATGAATGCGAAGCTGATGTCCGGGGCCGAGTTGTTTGAGTAATATGAAGGTACTGATTACCGGTAAAAACGGGCAACTCGGGCGTGACCTATGCAGACTGGTCCCGGTCGGGGCAGAATTGTTTGCCTATGGCCATGCCGAGCTGGATATAGCCTCAGAACCCGATTTAAAACGCATCGTCAGTGCGGTCAAACCCGACATCATCATCAATGCAGCTGCCTATACGGCGGTCGACAAGGCTGAGTCGGATCAGGACAATGCCTTTGCTATTAATGCCAGCGGTGCCGGTTATCTGGCCGCTGCCGCACAGGAAAACGCCGCCCTTTTGATCCATGTATCGACCGACTTTGTGTTCGATGGTACAAAATCGACACCCTATCAACCTGACGACCTCGTTGCTCCGCTGTCAGTCTATGGTAAAAGCAAGGAACAGGGTGAAGCGCTTATACGCAAACATCATGCTGACAATTCCATCGTCATACGTACCTCCTGGGTTTACTCGACGACAGGCAATAATTTCGTAAAAACGATGATACGCCTGATGGGTGAGCGTAGTGAACTCAGGGTTGTCGCCGACCAGATAGGCTCGCCCACCTGGTCACGCAATCTGGCCCGCGCCATCTGGCATCTGGTCGATGCCGACGTCCAGGCGGGTACCTTGCACTGGGCGGATGCCGGCGTTGCCAGCTGGTATGACTTTGCTGTGGCAATTTATGAAGAGGCCAGCTCGATTGGATTACTGGACAAACCGGTTATTATCCACCCGATAACCACTTCCCAATATCCAACACCGGCGCGCCGCCCCCATTACAGTGTACTGGACACCACCTCTCTCAGGGCACTACCGGGGATCCAGTCTGAACACTGGCGTGCTGCCCTGAAACAAATGTTGCTGGAATTAAAAGACCAGCGCTGACACCCGGATGCCTGATCAGTCGCTCATAGACGATTTTTTACCCTTGGCTATGTGGTGATAGACCTCGGTCTGGAGGATAGACTGACTGACGGCATTATCCATGACACGCTTGCCTTGTATCCTCCCGAGGTTGATGGACACTATCATCATGGCACACGGATACAGGATGCCTGGAATCAGTCCGGTTTTGTAAAAGAGCTTGCCCTGTTACCCGTTATACTGGAGACGCTGGAGGCCTTGTTCCTGCATCAGCCCCTGCCCTTTCAAACACTTAACTATCCAACCGGGACTGAACAGTATAGTGGACCCCGACTTTCAGACAATAAATTAAGGTGGTAACCTGCTGCAATATAACGAATAAAGACGATGTGGTGTTAACATGACTGTAGCGACAACAAAGAAGCCTCAGGACTACGGGTCTGACATCACCCCAATATATGTATCGGGATTATCCTCTGATATTGTTGTATAATTTCTGCCGAATGCGTTATTTTCTGGCACAAAACCCTGCGGTGTTTCGAACAGGAAATCCATACGATATTTTTATCCTGTTAAACTATTTTAAAGGTGGCAATTCCAAACCCATTATGTACAAGTCATTAATACTCGGTCTCACATTAAGTGTGCTAACACTGGCTACCCTAGCTGAAACACCTATAGTCGATGAATCAGAGCTGGTGGCAACGGCGGATCAGGAGGAAACAGCCGAGATTATTGTCTATATCATCGAAAACTATCATTATCGTAATAAGCCGCTGGACGATAACCTCTCGGCCCAGATACTGGACAATTATATTGAAGCACTGGATCCGAACCGGATTTTTCTCACCAGTGAAGATGTAAAACAGTTTGAAGAATACAGATACCGCCTGGATGATTCGTTAAAGACACCTGATCTAACACCCGTTTTTACCATGTTCCGCCTGTTTCGTAAGCGCGTTCAGGAACGGGTCGTGTATGCCCTCAACCTGCTCGGACAGGATTTTGATTTCAGTATTGATGAAGATTTTGAATTTGATCGTTCCAAATCACTCTGGCTTGATCAGGTAGCACTCGATGATGTCTGGCGCAAGCGCGTCAAGAATGATCACCTCAACCTGAAATTCACCGAAAAAACACCGGATGAAATCAGCGAAATACTCGGAAAACGTTATAAGCGATTGCAGACCAGCACGCTTCAGTACAATGCAAATGATATTTTCCAGATATTTGCGAATGCCTATACGATGTCAATCGAACCGCATACCTCCTATTTTTCGCCCCGTACATCTGAAAATTTTGATATCAGCATGAGTCTTTCTCTTGAAGGAATTGGGGCTGTATTGCGGGGTGAGACAGACTATACAGAGGTACAAAGTATCGTACCGGGTGGGCCTGCGGATCTCAGTGGTCAGCTGCATGACCTCGACAAGATTGTTGGCGTTGGTCAGGAGGCTGAAGGTGAGATAGTTGATGTTATCGGCTGGCGACTTGATGATGTAGTAGACCTGATTCGTGGTCCGAAAGGCA
>CAMBTO010000065.1 GCA_945870865.1 Klebsiella pneumoniae | reverse complement strand
AGCAAGAGTTTTGACGCACAGTGGCAACAGATGATGGCGGAAAAACTGGGGTTCAGGACTTTTCATGCGCCGTCCCATGCTGAACTGATTTCGGAGTTGCAGGACGTGCTGCAGCAGGTCGAAACGGACATGCCCATTTTCTTTCGGCGTCTGGCCCTGCTTGACACTTCGCCCGCCGCGTCTGACGAAGCGCTGCTCGCACCGTTCGCGGCGGCGTATTACCGGCCGGAAACGCTTAACGATACGCAGCGCCAGCGCACGCTTCAGTGGGTGCGTCGCTACGCCGGGCAGGTGTGCACGGAAGGCGTGCCGGAACACGAACGCCGCGTAGGCATGCAAAGCGTCAATCCAAAGTACGTGCTGCGCAATTACCTTGCGCAACTTGCCATCGATCGCGCCGAACAGAACGATTATGGACTCGTGAACGAACTGCTCGAAGTGCTGCGGCGCCCCTACGACGAGCAACCGGATAAGGAAACCTTCGCGGCCAAGCGCCCGGACTGGGCGCGAAAGCGGCCCGGCTGCTCCATGTTGTCGTGCAGTTCATGATTAGCGGAAACCCGACGCGCATCGAAAATGCTGGATTACCAAGACAACGATCTCTGGGACGCAGAAAGCGGCCGCAACGAGCACTAAAGCGATGTTGCCGCCGATCATAAAATGGGGAAAGGCCTTGTATAAGCTGACGCTCAACAGGTGCAATGACCGCGTTTATCGTGTCATGGCTGACCAGAATGAGCATGTGGGTAACCTGAAGTTTATTAATGGTATATGGAAGTTCAAGGCCATCGGTTACGAAAAGAATGGCGACGTCATTCCCGGCGGGGGGCCGCTGACTGACCGGCACAATACTATCTTCGGCGCTCTCGACGAGGCTCTGATTAACGCTAGGCTTGCCCCCGACTTGAGAAACAATTGATCAACGACCGACGCGAAGATGCTTTCGATTAAAACTCTGGGTGTATACCCCGTTCAGATGACGCATTCCCCTGGACAGGTTTGCTTCAGCAGTTTCTATCACCAGATGATAGTGGTTCGTCATCAGGCAGTAAGCATAACTACACCAGTTATATCGTTCACAAACCTTGTCCAGAATATCCAGAAAGGCATCTCTGTCATTTGAATCCAGGTAGATATCACCCCTGGCATTACCGCGGCTGGTAATGTGGTAAACAGCACCTGCGAACTCGAGTCGCAACGGACGCGCCATGATAAACCTCCCTGTTTATTCTCTGGACAAATAAAAATAATTACATACAACCAACCAATGAATCAATCCCCCTGATTCATCATTTTATTCAAGATTCAAGACCTGACCCCGTTGGTTGGCCCGTTGGCCTCGTTCGTTGGCCCGGACGATTGCCGACATGGAGGCCGCAACCGACATCCAGACCCCGCACCTGCAAGAGGCGATCAATTATCGCCGTCTGGACCGGCTGCAACAAATGTTGAACTGACTTGCATGATGCTGGACTATCCTGTCAAATACACACATGACAGAATCGCCAGGCACAAAAGTCCATATCAGTGTTATCACTGCCTATATCGCTGAACAGTCCGTCCCTGATCAGGATCGGTATGTGTTTTCCTATACTATCTCGATCACAAATAATTTCGACGAGCCGGTAAAGTTATTGCGACGACACTGGGTCATCACCGATGCGAACAATAAGATTCAGGAAGTGCATGGAGATGGCGTCGTCGGTGTTCAGCCGCTGTTGCAGCCGCGGCAGTCATTCACCTATACCAGCGGTGCTATCCTGGAGACACCGGTCGGCTGCATGCAAGGCAGCTATTTCTTTGTCACTGACATAGGCGTCGAATTTGATGCCTCCATCCCTGTGTTTCGCTTGTCCACCACGGTCACCCTGCATTAACTGAACAGGCGGTATGTCTACCTACGCGATTGGAGACATCCAGGGCTGCTTTCAGGAATTGCAGGACCTGCTCGAAAAAATTCACTTTGACCCGTCCAGCGATCGGCTCTGGTTCACCGGCGATCTGGTAAACCGCGGTCCGGAATCACTTGCCACACTCCGGTTCGTCAAGGAACTCGATGCGGTCACCGTACTCGGCAACCACGACCTGCACCTGCTGGCAATCGCCGAAGGCATAGACAAGCACGGACGCAAAGACACGCTCGATGAGGTACTGAACGCGGACGACAGTGATGAACTGCTGCACTGGTTGCGCCACCGTCCACTGCTGCATCACGACGCGGACACAGGATATGTCATGGTCCATGCCGGCCTGCCTCCGCAATGGGACTTGTCACAGGCACGTGATCTCGCTGCTGAAGTGGAACAGGTCCTCGCCTCAAAACTTTATCGCGACCTGCTCGATCATATGTACGGCAACAAGCCAGATGTGTGGAGCGATGAACTGCGCGGCAAGGATCGACACCGGTTTATCATTAATGCGTTTACCCGCATCCGTTTTTGCGAGCGTGACGGGATGATGGATTTTCACCAGAAAGGTCCTCCCAGCACTGCACCATTGAGCCTGCAACCCTGGTTTACACTGGACTCCCGTAAAACCCGTAACAACAGGATCCTGTTCGGCCACTGGGCCGCCATTTACGCGGGTAATATCAGCGACTTTCACAAGTACCATGTATATCCGCTGGATACCGGCTGTGTCTGGGGGGATAAACTGACGGCGATGCGACTGGAAGACGGTAGACTGTTTCAGGTGCCGTCACGACAACCAAAATCCGTGGAGTAAACGATGAGACACTGCACGACGTATCTGTATGTGCTGTTGATGCTGATCGGCCTGACTGGCTGCAGCAGTGACCCGGAACTACCCCGTCTGAACAACGATGCTGTCATACTCAGCTTTGGCGATAGCCTGACCAGTGGGACCGGCGCGAACAAAGCCGAGAGTTACCCTGCCTATCTTGAACAACTGATCTCGCGCAAGGTGATCAATGCAGGCGTCCCCGGCGAATTGTCCGAACAGGGACTGAAGCGACTCCCGGCCCTGCTGGAGGAACACCAGCCGGATCTGCTGATCCTCTGCCGTGGCGGCAATGATCTGTTGCGCAAGAAAGACCTGGCACAGATGGGGGCGAAGATACGCGCCATGATCCTGCTCGCACACGACCGCAACATACCCGTGGTGATGCTGGGCGTACCCCAGCCGTCGATCATCCTGTCCAGTGCCAAAATCTAGCGGGAGATCGCGAAGAGTATCGGGACATTATTAATAGAAGACATTATCGCCGATGTGCTGGGTGATAATTGACTGAAATCCGACCAGGCGCATCCGAACAGCCAGGGCTACCGGCAGATTGCCGAGGAAATCTATACGGTATTAAAGGATGCCAGGGCGGTCTGACGTGTATAGTAAGCGCATGAATACAGTCCACACCAGACAGGGACGCCGGCCATGATGGAAACAGCCATCGTCGCCTTTACAACCTTCTTCGCCACCATCGCGCCGCTCGATGTCGCCGCGATGTTCGCCGCCCTGACGCCAAATGCAACAGCGGTTGAAAAACGATCAATGGCAATACGCGGTACCATGATCAGCGGCGCAATCCTGCTGTCATTCGCGCTGGTCGGTGAGATCGTACTGTCCACACTCGGCATCTCACTGGCCGCCCTGAAGGTGGCCGGCGGCATACTGTTGTTATTAATCGGTATCGAAATGGTGTTCGCCCGCAGCTCCGGCGGTACCTCAACCACGGACGAAGAAGATCAGGAAGCGATAGCGAGTAAGGACATCGCCGTCTTCCCGCTCGCCACCCCGCTGATCGCCGGTCCCGGTGCCATGGGCGCCACTATCCTGCTGATGGCCGATGCCCGGGGTGACCTCGTGGCAGAGGCGATCATCATCGGTGCGATGTTGACAGTACTACTGCTCACACTCGTCCTGCTTTTGCTGACCAACAAGGTACTGCGCCTGTTCGGCATCACTGCCATGTATGTCATCAGCCGCGTCTTCGGCGTGTTACTGTCCGCACTCGCCGTGCAGTTCATGTTTGACGGACTGGCGCAGAGTGGACTGCTCGGCAACAACTAGCAATTTCAACCTATAGGAGGCCCGCCACTTCGACTACACTCAGGGCAGGCCCCGGGCTGATGGAAGTCGCCCTACTCCCTACAAATCCATAGACTTTTTAAATAAAACCACACCGAAATATGATGTGCCACGCCCTTTGCCCAGACAAGCAACAAAGGCAGATTGTTTCTCATTAAAAGGTCGAAGATTGGGTGGAATTAGGCGGTGCTGATGAACAGAAGCCAGCGAAGGATGGAACCGTGGAGGCGTGGGGTCGAGATAGCTCTAATCCTGTCGGCGGCTGGTATGGATTGAAGAAGGGCCGCCGGGTATGCTTCGGCGTGTACATCCCACCATTACTCGAAGAACTCGGGTTGTGCGAGCTTGACTACAACACCAAGAACAACAGAATGAAAGCGAAATGATTCCTGTAACGACTAACCAGCCACAATTGAGGGTCAGAGTTACAACTCCATTAATTTACGCTTTCATCTTAATGATATGTAACTCTGACCCTGAATAATTTCTGAATAACAAAAAATCCTTTCCCTTCAGCGACACCTCATCACATAGGTAACAGCGGCTTCACTCCTGCAGGAAGCTGCTGATCGAAAATATTCAGCAGACCGGCTTCCTCGGCGTGTTCGCCGATCTCTGTAGCGAGATCCAGCGCGTCGCGCTCTCCAAACAGATCCACAGCCTCCACGTAGGTCTCTGACGCGACGTGGTGCACGTTTAGCATCTCCCGGCCCATCTGAATGACAATGGCCTCTTTGGCGGGCAGTCCGGTTGTCGGCTTGCGGTCGCGCACGACCTCAATCGCCTCGGCGCTCAGGCCCAGCTTGCGCGCCTCGGGCTCATGCTCGGTCCACATTACCTGTTGGTCAAGCTCGCGCGCGGTTACCAGAAGTGCGAGGGCGCGCAGGGGCTTGCCGACCATAATGTCGAGATACTTGCCGCCGGCCTGCGTGAGCTGAATCTGACCCGGACCCATGCCATACGGTGCGAGCGTGCGGCCAGGTGTCGGCGGACGCTGGCCCTCACGCTGGCGCACGCGGTTGCGCGATTGCGGGAAGATGTCTGGCGGCGAATCGATAATGTCGATGGGCAGCGGCGCAGCGCTCACATAGTCAAGCGGCATGTGCTGGTCTACCCAGATGAGCGGCGTCTCATTCGCACGAATGGCCAGCGTAATAGCCATATCCACCAGCGCCACCTTCCCCAGCGCCTTCAGCGCACGTGCATAGGTCTCCGAAGAGACGCGGTGCTGTTCGGCCATTTCGCGGCCCAACGTGATGATGGCCGCTTCCTTCTCGCCGATGCCGACAGCTGGCTGCTTAAGACGAACGATATCGATGATGTTTTTCTCCAGACCCTGACGCAGCGCTTCATCCATGTGCAGCGACCACTCAAAGTTCTGCTCGGCGTGGCGCGCGCCCACCAGAATGGCCAACTCCGTGAGGCGGCGACCGGCGGGTGACTCGAAACGGATCTCGCCCGAGCTGCCGTGCAGCAGGATGCCCACCATACCGCGCAATCCTTCCACTGAACTGGTGCGCGCGTAAGTATCATCGTAGGATTTCTTGTGTTTGTCATCGAGTTCCTCGCGTATGGGCAGAGGCAAACGGTTACCCGAGTCGGCGTAAACATCAGGCGGCAGACCCGGCCCGCCCTGCGCTGTAACGGGCGCAGCAACGCCAAACCAGAGTGTGGAGGTGATCAACATAAGGGCAAGCAGACGTATGTATTTCATGGTAGCTCCGGAAGGTTGGGTGTCTGGAAAGTATAAACATGCCTTTCTAACAAAGCTACCTCGTACTTGCCTTGCCCCAGGCCACAACTTCAAACCAAACAAACTGGTATGTACCGTATTTCGTCCTGGTCACTCCCGAATCTCTATTTCGATATCCACCAACCTGACATCAGAGCCCAAATGTATTACATTTACCCCCATGCAAATTACCCATCTTGACCATCTGGTCCTTACCGTCGCCGATATTGATGCGACCTGTGAGTTCTACACACGTGTGCTCAATATGCACGTAGTCACCTTTGCCGGTTGGCGCAAGGCGCTGGCGTTTGGTGATCAAAAGATCAATCTGCACGAGTATCGCAACGAATTTGAACCGAAGGCGGCGCACCCGACGCCGGGGTCGGCGGATCTCTGTCTGGTTACCAAATCGTCGGTCAACCAGGTGCTGGCACATCTATTGGCCTGTGGTGTGCCCGTACTGGAAGGACCGGTCGTGCGTACCGGTGCGACGGGGGCGATCATGTCGGTCTACTTTCGCGACCCGGACCAGAACCTGATTGAGGTCGCGAACTATCATGATGCTGTCATCGTTTAAAACACAGGCCTTTATCACTGATTTTCAGTGAGGATAAAAAGATGGTTCCACGCAAGCTGTTACTACTGATAGTCGGGACTGTGCTGCTTGCCAGCTGCACCTCGCAGCAACTTTACAGCTCTGCGCAATCGTGGCAGCGCAATGAATGTAACCGGGTATTTGACAAACAGGAACGTGATCGCTGTATGGCGAGTACGAGCAGGACTTACGAGGAATACAAACAGCAGAGCGGGAAAACAGATCCCGACTAAATAACTGATTCGAAATCCACTGTATGTTCAGATTTGCTACCTCAGTTATATCGCTCCAGACACGCTGTGAATACATCCATGTACGCTCGGGCGCCGCATCCATGCGGCTAAGGGTCTGTCACAATATAACTGAGGTAGCAAATCTGAACAGGATTTCGGAACAGTAATTTATTTGTACTATTCAGTTTGTAGACGCCCGGGGTACCCTTTCCAGTACGGTAAAACTGAACGGATAGTCGTTCTTCTCATCCGCTGCAAACTCCAGACGCTCACCCGCCTTCCATTCACTGCGGTCGAATACCGGAAACCAGATGTCGCCCTCCACGTCGGCATGCACCTCGGTCAGATACAAGCGGTCAGACTGCTCCAGTGCGGCCTTGAAGATATCGTGCCCACCGATGATGACCACTTCGGCAGCTGAACTATATCGTTCCAGTGCCTCGTCCAGACTATGAAACACTATCGCACCGTCTGCGCTATAGCTGGGGTTACGGGTGATAATGATGTTGTCCCGCCCGGGCAGCGGTTTGCCGATCGACTCCCAGGTCTTGCGACCCATCAGGATCGGTTTGCCCATCGTGACCGCCTTGAAGTTTTTCAGATCTGCAGACAGCCGCCACGGCAGCGTGTTGTTGATGCCGATCACACCTTTCTGGTCCATCGCCACGATGATTGACAGTAGCATGCAGCGCTGGACCTTGCCGGTTAAATAGCTACCGGCGCAGCGATATGCGACTGCGGGTGGTAATCGACCAGTTCAAAATCCTCAAACCGAAAATCGAATATCGATTTGACGTCCGGGTTGATTTGCATCTGCGGCAAGGCGGTCGGCTGACGCTGTAATTGCAGGTCGGTCTGCTCCAGATGGTTCAGATACAGATGGGCATCACCGAGTGTGTGCACAAAATCGCCGTAACCGAGACCCGTCACCCGTGCAATCATCATCGTCAGCAAGGCATAGGAAGCGATGTTGAATGGCACGCCAAGAAAAATATCGGCGCTGCGCTGATAGAGCTGGCAGGACAATTTACCCTCGGCGACATAAAACTGGAACATGGTATGACAAGGGGCCAGTGCCATCCTGTCGATGTCGGCCACATTCCACGCACTGACGATCAGGCGGCGTGAGTCCGGGGTCTTGCGGATTTGATCAATCACCTGGCTTATCTGATCGATGACCTGACCATCCCTGCCCTGCCACGAGCGCCACTGCGCGCCATAAACCGGGCCCAGCTCACCCTGCGCGTTTGCCCATTCATCCCAGATCCGCACACCGTGTTGCTTCAGATAGGCGATATTGGTATCACCCTGCAGAAACCATAACAGCTCATGGATGATCGATTTGACGTGCAGCTTCTTCGTCGTCAGCAGCGGAAAGCCCGCATTCAGGTCAAAGCGCATCTGGTAACCAAACACACTTAATGTGCCAGTGCCGGTGCGGTCGGTTTTTTTGGTGCCATGTTCACGAACATGGCGCATCAGCTCGAGATATTGTTGCATCAGGTCTTCGCTTGTTGCCGGTAGGCGAGAAGCAGCAGTATACCACCGACGATGATCATCGGCGTGGACAGTACCTGTCCCATCGTTAGCCAGCCCCCGGCGAGATAGCCGAGATTGACGTCGGGTTCACGCACGAATTCGACACTGAAGCGGAAGATACCGTACAACAACAGGAACAGGCCGGAAGTGGACATCAACGGACGCGGGCGTGACGAAAATATCCAGAGCACGATAAACAGCACCACACCTTCCAGAAAGGCTTCGTAAAGCTGGGAAGGATGGCGCGGCAGGTCGCCGGCACCGGGAAACACCATCGCCCACGGCACCGTTGTCGGGGCGCCCCACAACTCAGCATTGATAAAATTGCCGATACGGCCAAAACAGAGCCCGACCGGGACAACCGGCGCGATAAAATCACCAATACTGAAAAACCGTTTGTTCGTGCTGCGCGCAAACAGGGCAATCGCAACCAGCACACCGATCAAACCTCCGTGGAACGACATACCACCCTGCCATATCTTGAAGATATCGAGCGGATGCGACAGGTAATACGAAAAATTGTAAAACAGCACCGAGCCGAGACGACCACCGATGATCAGCCCGACCGCACTGTTAAAGACCAGATCTGACACCTGCTGGCCCGTCCACACCCCGCCCGACTGGCTGGCACGGCGATCCAGTAACCACCATCCCGTTCCGAGACCGGCGAGATAGGTGAGGCCATACCAGCGGATCTGGATCAGGCCAAGATCGAGCGCGACCGGATCGATTTGTGGATATTCAATCATGGGCCACAGTTTAACACGGGACGTGCCGGACTACCCTGTTGCGTTATCGTGTAGAATTACGCCATACCCACACTAGAAGATTGACGATGACAGATACACAGCACCCCACCGATACCAGCCGCACGAACGGTCTGGCCAACGAAACCAGCCCTTACCTGTTACAACATGTGCATAACCCGGTGTACTGGTATCCGTGGTCGGCCGAGGCGCTGGAACTGGCGCGCTGGCAGAAAAAACCGATCCTGTTGTCGATAGGCTATTCGGCCTGTCACTGGTGCCATGTGATGGCACACGAGTCGTTCGAAGATGAAACAACGGCCGCCTACATGAACGAACATTTCATTAATATCAAGGTCGACCGCGAGGAGCGCCCCGACCTCGACAAGATCTACCAGACGGCGCAATACCTGATCACCCAACGTAACGGCGGCTGGCCGTTGACGATGTTCCTGTCGCCAGACAACCAGATCCCGTTTTTTGGCGGCACCTATTTCCCACCGGAGCCGCGCTACGGTATGCCGGGTTTTCGCAATATTCTGGAGCGTGTGGTCGAATATTTCAGCTCACAACAGGACGCGATACATAAACAAAACCTGGCCTTTGTCCAGGCAATGGACCAGATGCAGGCCTCGCCGGAAATGGGCACCGACCAGCTGGACAGCAACATCATCCTGCAGAGCGTGCACGGACTGGCAAACAATTTTGATGTAACACACGGCGGGTTTGGTGCGGCCCCGAAGTTTCCCCATACCAGCAACCTGGATCTGTTGATGGGCTTTGGCACTGTGGATAAGAGTGAAACCGGCGAGACGGTATTGCAAATGGCGCTGTTTACGCTGGAAAAAATGGCCAACGGCGGCATACATGATCAACTCGGCGGCGGTTTTGCACGTTATTCGGTCGATGAACAATGGATGATCCCGCATTTTGAGAAGATGCTATATGACAATGGCACGCTGCTGACTGCCTATGCGCAGGCGGCCCACCTGACTGGCAAGCAGCTGTACAAGGGGGTGGCGCGTGGTACGGCCGACTGGCTGATCCGTGACATGCAGCATAAGGACGGCGGTTATTATTCCTCACTGGATGCGGATTCCGAGGGTGAGGAAGGCCGGTTTTATGTGTGGACCCCGGATGAGGTCATGGCGCGGCTGGACAAGGCGGAATACGCCGTGTTTTCACGTTTTTACGGACTGACCGGTCCGGCCAATTTTGAAAGCCATTACTGGCACCTCCAGGTTACCTCGACACTGGAAGAATGTGCGAGCGCTGAAGGTATCGACCGCGCCCAGGCTGCTCAACTGCTCGCCAGTGCCCGCCACAAGCTGCTGGAGACAAGACGGCTGAGGGTCTGGCCGGGTCGGGACGAGAAGATCCTGCCGTCCTGGAATGCGCTCGCGATCAAGGGCATGGCGCTGGCTGCCCTGCGGCTCGGCGACGACGCCTATTTTAATTCGGCTGAAAAGGCGCTGACATTCATCCATGAACACATGTGGCGGGACAACCGGTTGATCGCCTGTCACAAGGACGGTAAGGGCCATCTGAATGCCTATCTGGACGATTATGCCTTCCTGCTCGATGCGATTTTGACCATGTTACAGGTGCGCTGGAATAGCCTGTGGCTGCAATTTGCGATGCAGCTGGCCGAGGTACTGACCGACCAGTTTGAGGACAAGACGCGTGGCGGCTTCTACTTTACCTCCAACGACCATGAAAAACTGCTGCAACGCCGCCGTGACTTCATGGACGAGGCGACCCCGTCCGGTAACGGTATCGCCGCCCGGGCCCTGTTGCAGTTGGGTCACCTGACCGGTAACACCGCCTGGATAACGGCGGCTGAGCGCACGGTGGCCACTGCCAGGCAGTCTATCCGCCAGATCCCACACGCGCATCCGACACTGCTGCTGGTGCTGGCCGAGCTGGTCAAACCGCCTCGTCAAATCATTCTACGGGGAGAAATTGGCCCACTGTCGCAGTGGGCGGGTGCCTGTCACGCCGTCAGTGGCCTGCACACGGCAATCTATGCGATTCCTGCAGATGCCGGGCAGCTGCCTGCACTGCTGGCGAAATGCAAACCGGGCCTGGAGACGGTCGCCTATGTCTGCGAGGGACATACCTGCAAAAACCCTGAATTTAATCTGGAAAAACTCATCTCTAACTTGAAGCAATAAGCCCCAGGGTGACATAATAAGTATCTTTCCGTCAGAGTCTCTTCCACGCTGACTTTTATGCCGGACAAGGAATGAAAAACGCCACGGAGACTACAGGCAGGGCGAGCGGTTTTATCATTGATTTCAATTATTTATTAGATTGATTTTATCAATTTCTCTGTAGAGCAGATTTTTTATACAATTTTGTTACATAGACTGATGGGACAAGTGAATTCATGAATAAACACAAGAAATTGCAGGATTGGGTCAACCGGATGACGGAGTTGTGTCAGCCGGCCGAGGTTGTCTGGTGTGACGGCAGCAAACGTGAATACGATGCGATGTGGGAGCTACTGGTTAAATCCGGCACCGCCAAGCGTCTTAATGAGTCCAAACGCCCCAACAGCTATCTGGTCAAGTCGGATCCTGCTGATGT
>CAMBTO010000064.1 GCA_945870865.1 Klebsiella pneumoniae | reverse complement strand
GCGGGATCCAGGGTATTTCCCGCGCGAGACCGGAAGAGCTTGCCAAGGTACCCGGAATCAATAAGAATCTCGCACAAAAGATATACGAAACCTTACATAGCTGATGAATATTCCCAATACCCTGACCCTGTTGCGCATCGTGCTGATCCCGGTGTTTGTGGTCGTATTTTATCTGCCATTCCACTGGGCCAACCTCGCTGGTTGCCTCATCTTCACGTTCGCGGCGTTGACGGACCTGCTCGACGGTTATCTCGCGCGCCGGCTGGGACAGATGTCGAAACTGGGCGAATTCCTCGACCCGGTCGCCGACAAGTTGATGGTTGCCGTCGTACTGGTACTGCTGGTTGAATACGACCCACGCCCCTTACTGGCCTTGCCCGCTGCCGTCATTATCGGTCGGGAAATTACCGTCTCCGCACTGCGCGAGTGGATGGCCCAGCTCGGTGTACGCAGCAAGGTCGCCGTGTCGATCTACGGCAAGATCAAGACGATTGCGCAGATGGTCGCGCTGATATTGCTGATCTACAGTGATAATCTGTTTGGCATCCCGATCTACACGCTGGGCCTCATCTGCCTGTATATCGCCACCACGCTGACCTTGTGGTCGATGCTGCAATACATCGCCAGCGCCTGGCCAAAACTGACCGAATAGGCCGGGAAAAACCGTTAATCTGTACATCAGTGATTGACAGATGATCGGGCATCGTTAAAATAGGCGTCCTTTTAACGGAAACGTTAAAGGGATGTTGCGGGAATAGCTCAGTTGGTAGAGCATAACCTTGCCAAGGTTAGGGTCGCGAGTTCGAGTCTCGTTTCCCGCTCCAGATTCAAACCCCGGGCGACCCCCGGGGTTTTCGCTTTTTAAAGGCGGAAGATTTACAATTCCCATAAAGGCTGGGTGGCAGAGTGGTTATGCAGCGGCCTGCAAAGCCGTGGACGCCGGTTCGATTCCGACCCCAGCCTCCAAATTATTGTAGTAAGATATAGTAGTAGCACCCCCTGCCCGGGTGGTGGAACAGGTAGACACAAGGGACTTAAGTAAATTGAGCACTCAGACTGGAAACAGCTGATGTGAATGGAGTCAAATTCGGGGAACCCTCAGTCACGGCAGTATCGTGAGTGGCGATCCCGAGCTAAGACTTAATGCGTTTTTTGCTCCGGTATGTTGGAGTAAGTGCGTGGCAATTGGGGCAGAGTAGACGTAGGTTGGCTAATCTATTGTCTTTGTTGTTCCCATTGATATGGTCAAGCTCTAGTGGAATAGCAGTATCTAGCCAAGTATAGCGATTACAGTTTGAACACTTATGCTCCAGAATGCCTTCCTTGAGAAGCCTGTTCCGGAGCTTGAATGATTGGATTGGAACCTGGTTTTGCAGGTATTGCTGTACCGAGCGTTTTGGAGGTAGATTTTTACCTCGATTCCATGCTTGCCCTCTAAAATGCGAAGTATCAAGGGTGAAGTGTTTAATAGCCTTCCTTAATACATCGTAATTGCCACCATATGCAGCAACATTTAACGCAAGAAGCACTTGTCTCATGGAAGCCGAGTTTTTAACGGCCTCGACAAGTTGATTTTCTGTGTATTTATGTAGCTTCATGCTAGCGCTTTAAGGAAAGTGTAGAGACTTGACGGCTCCTGCCTAAATTGCAGTTACAAAGTCTGCAATATGGTAAAGAGAAAGTCCAGACCACAAATGCGTTTTAAGTAAACGCAGCAGTGAAAACTGTAGCAGGTAAGAAAATCCCTCGGTAGTAATACCATGCCGGTTCGATTCCGGCCCCGGGCACCATCTCATTATTCTCCACCATCAGCTGGCCTGAATTTCCCAACAATTTGCACAATTGCACATGGGTTATTCCGCCAATACCCGTTAATATTCATTCATCTAATCAAAAAAACAGCAGGAGAGTGTCCGGCATGTCGTATCGTTTGTTGCCCAGTCTGTGTTTTATGCTTATGCCGTTTGCGGTCGGGGCACAATCTACGAGTCCGGCCGAGGTTGTGCCGCCAGCGGCGGGCGGGACGGTAGAACAGGAATATGTTAGTTACCAGGCCAGTTTTTTTGATCGCATCCAGCCGGTCACCGCGTTTGATATGGTCAAGCAGGTGCCAGGCTTTCAGCTGGACGATGATATTAATGATGTGCGTGGGTTTGCTACGGCATCCGGCAATATCCTGATCGATGACCGTCGACCCAGCACCAAACGCGATTCGCTAACGGCGATCCTGACACGTATCCCGGCCAGCAGTGTCGAGCGGATTGAACTGATCCGCGGACAGGTGCGCAATATTGATATGCGTGGACAATCGAGCATGCTGAATATCATCCTGCGTGATGGTATTCCGGCCTCGATACAGTGGGAGGTTTCCAGCAGGCAGACCTTTGGTCACGGGCCGCTAAAACCCGAAGGTTCAATCTCGTTGGCAGATAACTGGAAGGGCATAGACTATAACGTCGGTCTGGACACGCGCTGGTCCTCCGTTGGTCGCAAGGGGATAGACGATATCCTTGATGCGAATGACGTACTTGAGGAAGAGCGCATGGACAAGCGCGATAATCGTAATACGGTTTACAAGGCCAATCTGAATGCAGCCGGCTGGCTGGGTGAAAACTTCATCCAGTTAAATACGGTGTATAACTTCAGCAAGCAACACACATTCACCAATTCCGACCGTATCAACCGGCTTACCAATGTGGAACGCAATGTCTTTTTTGATAACATCGAGAAAGAGCCGGTGGTTGAGGCGGGGCTGGATGTCGAACGCGAACTGGCCACGGATTTTATTGGTAAGGCGATCCTGCTGTATGTACACGGCAACCGCGACATCTTTAATAGCCAGCGCGATACCCGTGGTACCGGCGTACAAACCTTGTATCGCCTCGCGACCGGCGACCTGAAGTCGACCGAGGCCATCGCCCGACTCGAATTTGACTGGTCCGGGTTTGATAATCATGCGCTGCAGTTTAATGTGGAACGCGCCGCCAATACGCTGGACAGCACGCTGGCGCAGACCGATGACCGTGGGCTGGGGCCGATCAGGGTGCTTGTCCCGGGTGCGAATGGCGTTGTTGAAGAGATCCGCTGGGACACCCTGCTGAAAGATACCTGGACGCTGGGGCAGTTTGAACTGGCCTATGGCATGGGCACCGAGGCCTCTACATTAACGCAAACCGGTGATGCCGAGCTGGAACGCAGTTTCTTTTTCCTCAAACCGCAGGCCGCTGCGACCTGGGCCTGGCAGAACCGCGACCAGACCCGACTCGAACTGGTGCGTGAAATATCACAGCTGAATCTGGAAGAGTTTGTCAGCGCAACCGAGTTTCTCGACAACGATATTGTGCTCGGAAATCCGAACATCAAGCCGGATGCAACCTGGAAACTTGAGCTCGGTCACGATAAACGCTTTGGTGCGAATGCCGTGGTCAAGCTGACACTGTTCCATCACTGGATCAAGGATACGCTGGACTTCCTGCCGATTACTGACACGTTTGAAGCGATTGGCAATATCGGTGACGGTCGACGCTGGGGTGTGATGTGGGAGAGCTCGGTTCCGCTCGACTGGGTCGGACTGCGTTCTGCCAAGCTGGATCTGAAGGCGCGTTTGCAGGATTCCAGCGTGACCGATCCGGTCACGGGTGAAGACCGCGTGTTATCGATCAAAACGATCTCGGGTGGCCCGATCTTTTTCAACGTGGAAAACAATTACGCCTGGGAGATGAATTTCCGCCAGGACTTTCAGGCCAGCAAACTGGCCTGGGGCTGGAAGATGATGGACAGGGCAGAGCAATATCAGTACAAGGCCGATGAACTGATCATTTACGACGAGAACACCGATATCCATGCCTATATCGAGAGCTCACGCTGGTTTGGGATGAAGATGCAGTTTGGCGCGGAGAATATCCTGAACTTCCATGAGGACCGTTACCGGGTCATCTATACCGGTGCGCGTGAACAGTCGCCGGTCGATTCGATCGAGCTGCGTGACCGGACCCGGGGTTTTCGTCTGAACATGACGGTTACCGGCAATTTCTAAACGGTATAACGCCCGCCGATGGTCTCGATAGTCAACTTATCGCGGCAATCAGCGGCAGCGTTATTATTGCTTTTGCATACCGTCGGATTGATCGCGCAGGATCGTGTAGCAACGGATTCCGAGTTCCATTTCACCCGCTTGGCCTTTGGCGTCTATGGTCGTACTCCAACCAACAATCCGGACGAACCCTGGATGCGTGACTGGCCTGATGCGGAGGACCATCTTCTGCAGGGTGTGAAGCGACTGACCCTGTTAAATATCGGCGAGAGTAGGCAGGCGAGTCTGCTGGACGACAGTATCTTTGAATACCCGGTCGCTTACGCGGTAAAGGTGGGCTACTGGGAGCTGAGCCGGGAGGAGGTCGATCGCTTGCGCGAATATCTGGTGCGTGGCGGATTTCTGATTGTGGATGATTTTCATGGCCCGGAGCAATGGGCGCAGTTTATGGCCTCAATTCAACGCGTGTTTCCGGGGCGGGCCTTTGTCGAGATACCGGATAACCATGAAATCTTCCATGTGCATTTTGACCTGGATGACCGTAAACAGATACCCGGCGCCCAGGCCATCCTGAATGGCGTGACGATGGAACACCGGCTGGGTGTCCCGGAATACTGGCGCGGTATCTACGATGACGCGGGCAGGCTGGTCGTCGCGATTAACTTTAATATGGACATGGGAGATGCCTGGGAGCATGCTGATGATGCGTTTTACCCGGAGCCATTAACTGCACTGGCGTATCGGGTTGGCATCAATTATATAATCTATTCGATGACCCATTAACGGTCACAGGAGTCTGGAAGATGAACAAACTGCTATTGACTCTTTTGCTTGGTCTGCTGGTAACAGCTTGTTCCGACAATACACCCGAGACCACGGCCGTCGAGCCGGCGCCCGAGGTGCTTGCCGAACTTACACCGGCCAAACAAGGCACCGTCTTTGACGACCAGTTAAAGACATTGGACAAGGCAAAGTCGGTAGAGGACACCTTGGCCGAGGCCGCCGCAGCCGAACGGAAGAAGATCGAAGAGAGTACCCAGTGATGAAGTACCCGGTACCGATCTTTCGTCTTAATACAGATCAAAATGTAATTTAACATAATATACATTATACGTTTATTGGACAGGGTGCAGGTGGCAGACCTCAGTTGGGTTTGAACCGAGTTCAATCCAGCAAATTATCCCGGAAATTATGTAATATTATGCTTTAAATAACAGTTATATCTATTTGTTTCATATATATTAACTCATAAATAATTTATGGCAGACACACTAACTCTCAGCATTGCCCTCGACCGTTACGACCGCCATTTTCCGTTTTTTGATGGTACGGTCACACCACCGGCCGGTGTTAACCTGCAAGTGCTTCAGGTCGGACAAAGTGCGACCTTGCGTGATGGCAAGGAACGCCATGAACGCATGTTGCATAAACTGGAGTTCGATATCTGCGAGTTTTCGATGTCGACCTATCTGATGGCCCGCAGTCGAAATATGCCGATCTCGGCCATCCCGGTATTCCCACGGCGCTTGTTCAGTCAGAGCCAGATGTGGGTGCACCCGGACTCCAATCTGTGGCATCCGTCGGACCTGCCGGGCAAAAAAGTGGCCTTGAGCTCGTTCCAGACCACGCTGTCGTTGCTGGCCAAGGGTGACCTAAAATTCCACTACGGGGTGCCCTGGGAGGCCATCCACTGGTTATTGACCACGAATGAAAAGGTCGGTTTCACGCCCAAACCCGGGGTAAAGCTCGATTTTATCGGCAAGGGCCACGACCTGGGTGTCATGCTGGAGAATCGCGAGATAGACGCCTTTTTCCTGCCACACCCGCCGGCCTCGGTGATGAATGGCGTCACAGCGGCACGGCGGCTGTTCGCCGATTGCCCGGCGGAAGAACTGTCGTATTACCGCAGCCAAGGTGATTTCCCGATCATGCATGTGATCGCCATCCGCCAGGCCTTGCTGGATGAACACCCCTGGCTGGCCCGCGCGACAATGGACATGTTCAATCAGGCCAGCGAGATTGCCCGTGGTTACTACAAGGATCCAAACTGGTCGCGACTGGCCTGGGGCCGGCATTATTATGAGTCAGAGCGGCGTATGTTCGATGGCAGCGACCCCTGGCAGAACGGTTTTGCGCGTAACCGGGCCAATCTGGAACGTTTTATCAAATATTCACATGATCAGGGTTTGATTGCAGAACTGTTTGAACCTGAAACCCTGTTTTACAGAGAGACGCTGGATACCTGAGCCAACCGCCAGCTTATTTCTGGATATTGTAAAACAAATCCACACCCACATCGGTACTGCTCTTTACCTCGACTGACCAGTTTTCGCTCAGGTCATACCGGATCTGCACAGTAGCAACGCGCTCGAACAGGCCAATCAAATAACTGAAATAGAGTTTCAGTGTGGTTGCACTCCAACGGAGAACACTTCACTGTGGTTTTTTTAGGTATTACCCCAGTCTATCAGGCGTTGCAGATATTTCCTGAACGTATGTGTCTGACTACCGCCGACCAAGGCCATGGCGTCTTTCTCATGTTGACGTACGAGCTCCCAGAGTATGACGGCTTTGTCGAGCCCCGGGCCTGTCAACATGACACTGCCCTCACCCGTGATATTCAATAGACCCCACGTTTGCATGTCCACCAGTATTGATTCGGTTTCTGTGCGGGGTATCTGGATCTTGCGGCTCAATTCTCCGGCATCATGATGCCCTGGCGCATTTAGCAGGATCAGCAATCTGGCCTCATATTTATTGTCGACCACCTCGTTTTGTCTGGCCTCAAACCGTTCCTGATACGTATGAATCGCCTGTACCAGCAAGGTATACAGATTACTTTTTGTTCCGGTTTACTCCGGGGGTATCATTCCTTTAGCAGTTGTACTGTCCGGGAGAGGCAGTGACATGGCATAACTGCCCTGGTGATACAGCAATGCCTCTTTGCCAGTGGTTTCCAGCTGTTCGACCTCACCGATAAATACATGGTGATCACCCGCAAGATAAAAATTAACGACCCGGCATTGTAGCCAGGTGACACAACCGTCCAGCAGCGGTACCCCGGCGTTGCCCGATCGATAGTTGATCGAAACAAACTTGTCTTTCTGCTTGCGCGCAAAATGACGGGAGAGGTCTTGCTGATCAGCCGCCAGTATGTTCACGGCGAAATAACCGGCATTCTGGAAAACGGACAGGCTGTCAGAGCTGTTGGAAAGACACCATAAAATCAGCGGTGGGTCGAGTGAAACAGAGGTAAAACTACTGACGGTCAGTCCGACCAGTTCCCCGGTGTCGGATCGGGCTGTTACCACGGTAATACCCGTGGCAAAGGTGCCCAGTGCCTGGCGGTATTCTCCTGATTGGAACGGGGGCTGAGGGGTCATCTTTTCCATCATACTCTGGTGGGTCATTTTAAATAATATAGATTGCCAGAATAATATAACTATATAATTCTACATATTATTTTTTTCCCTAAATGGCAAACCCCGGTGGCAAACAGCGTAATCACCCGATGGCGGTATCAAGGCGAGGCCATGCTGGTCAGACTGGTCTATGACCTGTGTGGTCTGTTTCCGCTGTCGCTCGCGTCGTCAGCGGCGGGTTCATTTGCCGCCACAGTGGGCCCGTTGTTTTCCCGAACCAACATTGCGCGGCGAAATCTGGCACGTGCCATCCCCGGGCTGGACCAAGCTGAACGTCAGACCATCATAAAAAAAATGTGGAATAATGTGGGCCGTACCTTTGTTGAATATCCTGCCGTGGCCATGATGGATCAATCTGGCATCCGCCATCTGGCTGAGCTGGAGGGCATTGAGCATATTCGGGCGGCCGATCAGGTAGGTAAAGGCAGTATTTTTTTTACCGGTCATCTGGGCAATTTCGAGGTCGGTCCCCGGCTGTTTGCCGCGCATGGTTTCCCGCTGCATGTTGTTTACCGCCATAGCAATAACCCAGGTCTGAATAATCTGATCCACACACTGCGTAACCGTTATCTGGCCGGCTCGATCCCGAAAGGCAAGGCCGGCGCCCGCCAGATGATTAATATATTAAAATCTGGCGGCCGTATCGGTATAATGCTGGATCAGAAAATGAATGACGGTATCCCCGTACCTTTTTTTGGTATGGACGCCATGACGGCCCCTGCCGTGGCCAGGCTTGCCCTGAAGTATGGCTGTCAGGTATTACCGACCAGGATTATCCGCACGGAGGGTACCCGACATAAAGTCATTGTATATCCCCCGATAGACATCACGGACACGGGTCATATGCACCGGGACGTGCAGTCAATAATGCACAATATCAATTCAATACTGGAAGGCTGGATTCGGGAATATCCCGGACAATGGTTCTGGTTACATAACCGCTGGCCGGATGCAAAAAAGCAGTCCGACCAGTCAGACAATGAGGTAGAAGATGAGTGATACAACAACCTGGGTGGTCCTGACAGACGGCAATTATATCAAGATCATGTTTAATAATGCGCGTGGTGGCGATTTGAAGACGCTCCGCGACGATGATTTTGAACATACCAGCGTGATTGCCTACAAGATGGTGACTCGGCAACGCGCGCTGACACAGGACAGTGCGGAGACGGAAACCGGTTATTTCCTGAAGTTACTGGCTGATTTTCTGGTCAATCAACTGGAAATCGCTGCGTATGTCAGGCTGGTGCTGGTAGGACCGGCGAATATTGTTGATACGCTGCAACAGAAACTGCCGAAACAGGTGACAGATCGCATCACCGCCACTGTCAACGAGGATTGTTTGTTATACAGTCAGGATACGCTACAGCAAAAACTGGCAGGCAAGTACTGAGCCTGCCGGGGGCGTTATTCCCCCGTATCCTCCGCCACAGTACCGGTCTCCCCGGCTTCCGGTTTACCAAAGTTTTTCGCCAGATAACTGACGACGGTCCCGACCTCGTCTTCTGGTAACGGTGCGCCCAGCGACAACATCATCGTCACGGTATATTGCCATTGTGTCTCGGTACGCTGGCTATCGGTGACGATATTCAGCTCATGGCACAAGTTGCAGGTCTCGGCCACAATCTCACTACCCTCACCCTCTGGTAGTGACTGTGCGCTGGCGGCACTGCCTGAGAGTAGGGTGACAGCCAGTAGATACAGGTATAAGCGCATCCGGATCGGTCCTTTTAATTCGGTTAGATTTCAGTCAAATCGTATTATTACAGCATACAGCTGATTCTGGAAGTGTATCGATAATCTTGACAATTACCTGTCAGACGCATAAGGTTTTTAATGTATCGCGGTATCCACACACGGGGTGTGCTTAGCCGTTTTCTTTCTGGGGGGTAACTATTATGAAGTATGGCAGTTTGTCTCATCTGTTCGTTGGTCGTCTGGCCACCATTACAGTTTTATCCGCATTGTCTGTCGGCGCCTATGCCGCCAAGGCGCCGTATGCAGATACCGTTATCCTGAACGGCAAGGTCATCACCGCTGATTCGGACAATCCGGCAGAGGTCACCATTACCGAGGCGATAGCTGTTACCAATGACAAGATCGTGGCCGTCGGTAAAACCGAGGATATCCGCAAGCTCGTCGGTGACTGGACCGAGGTTATAGATGCCAAGGGTAATTCCGTTATCCCCGGTCTGATTGATACACACAATCACCTGTACGAACATACGCTGGATTTTGAATGGTCATTGAAGGCCATCCCTGAGATGCAGGAAATCCGTCTTAACGTACCGGAGAACGAGGATTTTGCGGCCTATGTAGAGAAGGCAATCAAGGCCCGCGCCGCACAGATTCCAAAAGGTAACTGGATCCGGGTGGCCGTACGCCCCGCCGATACCGCTGTCGCGGCCTTTGGTACCACGCTGACCCGTAAGTCGCTGGACGCGATAACCCCGGATCATCCTGCATATATCACCACGCGAGGCGGGTCTGTGGTCAACAGCAAGACTATCGATGAATTCGAGCAGTTTTATGGGAATCGGATGCCTGAGGACTACTGGTTGGTTGACCGGGAAACAGGTACGTCCGGTGAATACAACGATTTTGATCGGTGTGCGAAGATAGACATCATCAATCTGCAGGCAGGCAGCTTTGACAGATACATCAAGGGCTATATGGAAACGATGCAAATCAACGCCCAGATTGGTGTCACCTCTTTCAGCACTCATCTGCAGTGTGAAGGTGGCTTTAGCGCCTCTGCCCACCTTGATCGTAACGACCTGATGCCGATACGTCTGGCCTGGAACCATCGCTGGTGGCAGCCATTCAACGACAAGATCCGCGAATCCTATCGCCGCATCGGTGACTGGACCGGTTATGGTTCTGACTTTATGTGGAGCACCGGTAGCAGCGTCGGCGGTCTGGATGCCGGTGGTGTGGGCTGGTGTTCAACCATTCCGGCGAAAGATAACATCAAGGCACGCGAACAGTGTCCTGGTCTGTTACCCGGTATGGTAATAGAGGGTATAACCGACGACAACAGCGCACCGAACCGCAAGCGCCGTACCGAGCATCTGGATACGCTGGCCCAGTTGGCCGGTGAAAACCGCCTGAGCAGCATCCCGGGCTGGCATGTGGCCGGTGACGGTGCGCTGGAAGTCATGTTCCAGACTTACCGTAGACATATGTCAGACGAACGTATTCGTGACCTGCGCACAGCGGCAGATCATTGTTTCGGTGTTAAACCGGAACAGATCCAGATGGCGGCACGTCTCGGCCATACCTTCTCCTGTAATTTTGATACCGAGAATACCAAGATCATTGAGGAAGATTACGGCACCGAATACCTGACAATGAACGCACCGGTGGCCAGTATGTTAAAGGCCGGTGTCAATGTTGTTATCAGTACATTCGGCAGTTATGGCAAGGTGCGTAATTCTCCGTTTGAAGACGCTGCCAACTGGCTGACCCGTATTGATGATAATGGTGATGCTTGGGGTGTGCCTGAAGAGGCCGTGCCGGATCGGATGAGCATGTTGTTGATGATGACCCGTTACGGCGCCCGCCCGGTCTGGAAAGAACATGCGATAGGCTCGCTCGAAAAAGGCAAGCTGGCTGACATCGTTATCCTCAACGGCGACTTCATGACCGTCCCGGTAAAGGAAATAGATCAACTGACCTCCGTCATGACCATGATAGGTGGCAAGATCAATTACGAGGCACCGGAGCTGCGTGGTAACACCTTCCGTTTTAACCATGAAACAGTCGACTGGACTATCGATATGAAAACCCCAACGACAGCATGGCGCTGGAAAGAAACACCGGTCGTCCCGCCGTTCCTTAACGGGGCAAATGGTTACTAGACGTTGTTGTGACAATAAATAAAAAAGGGCCGAAAGGCCCTTTTTTATTTATGACAAATAGATTAATTTCCACTGGCCAGGCGCCAATTCCTCCATACCGATATTACCCACTTTTATTCTTACCAGTCGCAGTGTCGGGTGACCGACTGCGGCAGTCATTTTTCGCACCTGGCGATTGCGCCCCTCCCGGATTACCAGTTCAATCCACGCGGTCGGTACCGTCTTACGATAACGAATGGGGACGGATCGGGCAGGAAGAGCGGGGTCATCATCCAGCAAGCGCACTTCTGCCGGCCTGGTTTTCTTACCTTCAATCACCACGCCATCACGTAATTGTTGCAGCGACTCTGCTGAGGGGCT
>CAMBTO010000063.1 GCA_945870865.1 Klebsiella pneumoniae | reverse complement strand
CCGATTATCGCATGGCGCTGCAACTGTTTCCGGAATGGGCTGCTGCACAATCAAAGCTGGATGAACTGTTACTAAAGGCGAAGAATCCGGCCTACACACCAGCCAATCCCTGATACACACACCTGACCTCACTGCGCCTGCAGTGTGGTCTTCATGCTTTCCAGCTCATTCCAGCGTTGCATCAGCTGTTCAAGTTCCGCTTCTTTCTGAGCCAGCGTTTCGAGTGCGATACGCACGGTATCGTAGGGCTGGTTATAAAAATCCGCCGCGTGGGTCTGGTCGCGTAACTGTGCTATCGCACGCTCCAGCGCATCAATACGATCCGGCAGGCCGTCAAGTTCGAGTTGCAGTTTGTAGCTGAGCTTCACCTGCTTTTTATTACGCGAGGCCGACGTATCAATGGCGAGAATGTTGTTGCTGTTGTCATCCGGTTTCGGCGCTTTGCGTTCGCCCTGTGCGTGTTCGGCCTGATCCACCTGCAAGGCCTTGCCCTGCTTTAACCAGTCTGAATATCCACCGGCGTAACGCTGGATATGGCCACCCTGTTCGAACACCAGTGTGCTGGTGACGACGTTATCGAGGAACTCACGATCGTGACTGACGACCAGCAGCGTGCCGGTGTATTCGCACAGTCGGTCTTCAAGTACCTCCAGCGTCTCCACATCCAGATCATTGGTCGGCTCATCGAGCACAAGCAGATTGGACGGCTGGGTAAACAACTTCGCGAGGATGATGCGGTTACACTCGCCACCAGACAATACTTTAATCTTTGTCATTGCCCGTTTCGGGCTGAACAGAAAACCTTTCAGATAACCGATGACGTGTCGCTCCTTGCCATCGATACGGATATATTCGGCACCATCGCCGATGATCTCCGCTACGGTGCGCTCCGGATCCAGTTGTTTGCGCAGCTGATCAAAATACGCGATCTGCAGGTTCGTGCCCTGCTTTACCGTGCCGGATAACGGCGTGATCTCGCCGAGCAGGATGCGCAGCAGCGTACTCTTGCCCACACCGTTATTCCCGACCAGACCGATACGCTCGCCGCGCAGCACTTTGACGGAAAATGTGTCTATTAATGTCACATCTCCGTAACCGTGGGTGACGTTGCGCAGCTCAATGATCTTGCGCCCGGACAACTCACCTTCCTCGATCTGGATATGCGCCTTGTCATGGCGCTTGATCCGCTGTCCGTGCAGTTCGCGCATCTTTTCCAGTGCCCGCACCCGGCCTTCGTTGCGGGTACGCCGCGCCTTCACACCCTGGCGTATCCAGGTCTCTTCCTGCTCCAGCCGCTTGTCGAACAGCGCATTCTGGCGCTCCTCTTCCTCCAGCAGCTTCTCCTTGTCTGACAAGTATTTGCGATAGGAGCCAGGCCAGCTGCGCATCTGGCCGCGATCCAGTTCGAGGATGCGGGTGGACAGTCTTTGCATGAACGCACGATCGTGGGTTATAAATAGGATACTGCCCTGGAACCCGAACGCCTTGTCTTCCAGCCACTGGATCGCGCCGAGGTCCAGATGGTTGGTTGGTTCGTCGAGTAATAACACTTCGGGCTGGCTGATTAACGCCCTGCCGAGTGCAACACGCCGCTGCCAGCCCCCGGACAATTCACCGAGCTTCTTTTCGGCGGGCAACTGCAATTCGGTCATGATCTGTTCGAGCTGGTTATCGATCTTCCAGCCGCCGCCCTGTTCGATTAATTGCTGCAAGGTCTCCAGCTCACGCAGCGCGGTCTTGTCCTGACCGGCCTGCAGGCGGAGGTTGTACTGGTCTATCCAACCTATCAGTCGGGACAGGCCGTTGCGCACATAGTCATGCACAGTCTGGTCGAGTTCCTGCGGCAATGTCTGTTGCAACTGACTGATACGCAGGTTTGATTGCGAATGGATCTTGCCGGCGTCCTGTTGCACCGCCCCGCTGATAATGTTGAAAACAGTGGATTTTCCGGCGCCGTTACGACCGATCAGACAGACCCGCTCACCTTCGTCCAGCGTGAAGCTGGCCCGATCCAGGATCAGCTGCTCCCCGTATTCCAGAGGAATATTGTCAAAATGAAGCAGTGCCATGCAGTGGAATCCGGTTTATTATTATATAATCGCCGCGGATTCTACCACGTCAGTCCCGCTACCGGCGGCCCATCATCTCCGCTGATGCCACACAGAATACCTGAGTAAACTAATCAGCAATATACTTGACTAAATTAGTAGGTTATGTCAGGATCGGTGTCCCGTTCTGCCAGGTAAATTTTCAGGATTTCAACGTATGAAGCTGACAACAAAAGGCCGTTATGCAGTAACCGCGATGCTCGATCTCGCCCTGCATTATGAGCGAGAGCCTATCAACCTCGCAGACATTTCGGGCCGACAGGCTATCTCCCTGTCCTATCTGGAACAATTGTTTTCTCGCCTGCGCAAACAGAGTCTGGTCGAGAGCGCGCGTGGTCCGGGTGGCGGTTATATGCTGGCCAGACCCTCGACGCAGATCACGATTGCTGATGTGATCCATGCGGTGGACGAATCAGTCGACGCCACCAAATGCGGTGGCCAGAAAAACTGTCATGGTGAAGACCGTTGTCTGACTCATGACCTGTGGGAAGACCTCAGTCGGCAGATCAGCAGCTTTTTATCCGGCATCACATTGGCCGACCTGGTCAACCGGGGTTCGGTAAAGTCGATCTCCCGCAAACAGGACACGATACGAATACAACTGGTGCAATGAAGAAAATTTTATGGAAAAGAATGCAATTACACTGACAGAACGTGCCGCAAACCACGTCAAACGCTTTCTGGATCGCCGGGGTGAGACGACGATCCTGCGCGTATCAGTCAAGCCAACCGGTTGTTCCGGATTCAAATACGTGGTGCAGACGGCCGACAAGACCACGGAGACCGACCAGGTCTTCCTGTCACAGGGCGTCAACATCGTGGTCGATGCGAACAGTCTGGCCATGCTCGGCGGCACCGAAGTTGATTATGTACGTGACGGACTGAACGAGGGCTTCCGCTTTAATAATCCGAATGTGGATCAGACCTGTGGTTGCGGGGAGAGTTTTACCCCGAAGCAGACCAGCCACTAGGCAACAGGGACACAGCGTCATGGCAGAGCAGTCACAGGAACTGGAACAACTGGTAAGCAAGGAATACCAGCACGGTTTTGTCACCGATATCGAATCAGATACGCTGCCGCCCGGGTTGAACGAGGATGTTATCCGCCTGATATCGGCGCGGAAGGACGAACCGGAATGGTTGCTCGAATGGCGCCTGAAGTCTTACCGGCACTGGCTGACGCTGAGCGAACCTGAGTGGGCCTTCATCAAACATGAGCCGATTGATTACCAGTCTATCTCCTATTATTCCGCCCCGCGTTCGAAGAAGGACGGGCCGAAAAGCCTGGACGAGATCGACCCTAAGTTACTGGATACCTACAAGAAACTGGGCATCCCGCTGCATGAGCAGATGATGCTGGCCGGTGTCGCTGTGGATGCGGTATTTGACAGCGTGTCGGTCGCAACCACGTTCAAGAAAAAACTGTCAGAGGCCGGGGTTATCTTCTGCTCGTTCTCCGAGGCGGTGAAAGACCATCCTGATCTGGTCAAACAATATCTCGGCTCAGTGGTGCCAGCCGGTGACAATTATTTTGCCGCATTGAACTCCGCCGTCTTTACTGATGGCTCGTTTGTGTATATCCCCAAAGGCACACGCTGCCCGATGGAACTGTCGACCTATTTCCGTATCAACGCCGCGAACACCGGTCAGTTTGAACGCACGCTGATCGTTGCTGATGAGGGCAGTTTTGTCAGTTATCTTGAAGGTTGTACTGCACCGATGCGTGATGAAAATCAGTTGCACGCCGCCGTGGTTGAACTGGTCGCGCTCGACAATGCAACGATCAAGTATTCAACCGTGCAGAACTGGTATCCCGGCGACGAGAATGGTATCGGCGGTATCTATAATTTTGTGACCAAACGCGGCGACTGCCGGGGTGTGAATTCACGCATCTCGTGGACGCAGGTTGAAACCGGATCGGCCATCACCTGGAAATACCCGAGCTGTGTCCTGCGCGGGGATAACTCGGTGGGTGAGTTTTATTCCGTCGCCGTGACCGGCAACTATCAGCAGGCCGACACCGGGACAAAGATGATCCATATCGGCAAAAACACTCGCAGCACGATAATATCGAAGGGCATTTCGACCGGGCATGGACAGAACTCTTATCGCGGCCTGGTCAAGATAGCCAAGTCCGCTGACAACGCCCGTAACTATACACAGTGTGATTCGCTGCTAATGGGCGACAAGTGTGGCGCACACACGTTTCCGTATGTGGAGACTCGCAATGCAACCGCTGTGGTCGAACACGAGGCAACCACCTCGAAGATCAGCGACGACCAGTTGTTCTACTGCCGCCAGCGCGGCATCTCCCGCGAGGATTCGGTCAATATGATCGTGAACGGCTTCTGCAAGCAGGTATTCCGCGAACTGCCGATGGAGTTTGCAGTAGAGGCGCAGAAGCTGATGAACATCACGCTGGAAGGCACGGTCGGGTAAAAACAATAGTGCAGTAGTTTCTCGACTGGTTTCCCGCTTTCGCGGGAATGACGTCCCTGCAGCGATGAGGACAAGTATTACTAGCAGAGGGAATTACGAGGGTGACACCGGTTTACGGCCTCGACCTGTCATTCCGGGGACGCCGCAGGCGTAACCCGGAATCCAGTTAAAAGGATAACCGCCCTCAGGGCGGACATGTATCAAAACGTAAAGCAACCAGAGATATTAAATGTTAAGTATAAAAAATCTGCAGGTACAGGTCGGCGGCAAGAAGATCCTGAACGGGATCAATCTGGAGATCCTGCCGGGTGAAGTGCATGCGATCATGGGGCCGAACGGTTCTGGCAAGAGTACGCTGGCGAATGTGCTCGCCGGGCGTGACGGGTATGACATCACCGAGGGCAGCGTCACCTACCTGGGCAAGAACCTGCTGGAGATGCCGCCGGAGCAACGCGCCTGTGAAGGTGTGTTTCTCGCGTTCCAGTATCCGGTCGAGATCCCCGGTGTGAACAATGTCTATCTGCTGAAGGCCGGTATCAACGCGGTGCGTAAATACCAGGGACTGCCTGAGCTGGATGCGGTCGAATTTCTGGCGCTGGTCAAACAGAAGCTGAAACTGGTACACATGAAAGAAGACCTGCTGAGCCGCTCGGTTAATGAAGGCTTCTCCGGTGGCGAGAAAAAACGCAACGAAATTTTCCAGATGGCCATACTCGAACCGAAGCTGGCGATACTCGATGAGACCGACTCCGGCCTCGACATCGACGCACTGAGAATTGTGTCCGAAGGCGTCAACAGCCTGCGTAGCAAGAACCGCTCAATCGTGATGGTCACGCATTACCAGCGTCTGCTTGATTACATTGTGCCGGATCAGGTGCATGTGTTGTCCGGTGGCAGGATCCTGCGGACCGGTGGCAAGGAGCTCGCGCTCGAACTCGAAAAACGTGGTTACGACTGGATCACGGAACAGGCGGCGGTATGAGTCAGGACCCGGTCGCCCACTATCTGTCACAGTACGCGAGCCGACCCGCCGCGGCACAGGCAGCGTGGCTAGTGCAGCAGCAGGACCAGGCGGTGGAATCTCTCCGCCGTAACGGGTTTCCGACGCGCCGCAATGAAGAGTGGAAATACACCGACGTCCAGCCACTGCTGAAACGTGATTTTAACCTGCCCGCGATTGCGGCAGTCACTGATGCAACAATACAAACACAGGCACAGATAGAAGGTCTGGATTGTTACCGCATGCTGTTTGTGAATGGGCGCTTGCACAGTGCCGATACTATCAACGGCCAGGGTGTGGTTATCCGCAGTCTGCGTGACGCACTGGCAGCGGATGACCAGTTACTGAAACCGCACCTGAACCGCTATCTCACGCCGGACAACAGCAGCTTTACTGATCTGAACACTGCCCTGCTCAGCGATGGTTGTGTCATCCTGCTGGCCGATAACGCCGTGCTCGACAAGCCACTGCATCTGGTATTTCTGGCTGACCCACAGGTCGGTGCGTTTGCCTGTCATCCGCGTAATTTGTTCGTGCTCGGTAAACAGGCCGAGGCCACCGTGATTGAAACCTACACCGGTAGCGACGCTACCGATTATTTCACCAATACGCTGACCGAGATTAGCCTCGGCGACGGCGCGGTTCTCGAACATTACAAGCTGCAACAGGAAGGCCGTGCCGGCTTTCACATCGGTAATGTGCAGGTGGAGCAGCAGCGCAACAGCCGCCTGGTTTCGCATTCAATCTCGCTCGGTGGCAAACTGGTGCGCAATGATATTGATGTCCGGTTGAACGGTGCCGGTGCTGAAACGGTGTTGAACGGGCTGTATATCACGGCCGGCGGCCAGCACGTCGACAACCATACCCGCGTTGATCACCTGGTGCCACACACCCGCAGTGTCGAGACCTATCGTGGTGTCCTCGCGGGCCGTTCGCGTGCGGTGTTCAATGGCAAGGTGGTCGTACACAAGGACGCACAGAAGACCGACGCACAGCAATCGAATGCGAATCTGTTGTTGTCCAGCGAGGCCGAGATCGACACGAAACCGGAGCTGCAGATCCACGCCGACGATGTAAAATGCAGCCACGGCGCGACCGTCGGTCAGCTGGACCAGAACATGTTGTATTATCTGCGCACGCGCGCGATCCCGGAAGACCTCGCCCGCAGCCTGCTCACGTTCGCCTTTGCCGGTGATGTGATCCGCCGCATGGCGCTGGCCCCGGTACGCCAGTGGCTGCAACAACGCGTCGTCGGGCAATTGCCTGACGCCGATACAATCAGGGAATTTGTCCGATGAATGCCGTTACAAAAACAGTCGCTGTGTTTGATGTAGACAAGGTTCGCGCTGACTTTCCGATCCTGCAACGTCAGGTACACGGCAACCCACTGGTCTATCTCGATAATGCCGCCACCTCACACAAGCCGGTACAGGTGATCGAGACACTGGATCGCTATTACCGCGAATACAATTCGAACATTCATCGCGGTGTGCATACGCTCAGCGAAGAGGCCACCGCGGCCTACGAGAGTGCACGCGGCAAGATCCGGAAGTTTATCAATGCCACCTCCGACAAGGAGATCATCCTTACCCGTGGCACAACCGAGTCGATCAATCTGGTCGCACAGTCCTGGGGCCGCTCCACGCTGAAGGCAGGGGATGAGATCATTGTTTCGCAGATGGAACACCACTCCAATATCGTGCCCTGGCAATTATTGAGTGAACAGACCGGTGCGGTTCTGAAAGTGGTGCCATTCAATGATGCGGGCGAGCTGTTGTTTGATGAATATGAAAAACTGCTGGGGCCACGCACCCGGCTGGTCGCAATGGTCCATATCTCCAATGCGCTGGGTACGATTAATCCGGTCAAACAGGTCATTGATCTCGCCCATAAGTATAACGCAATGGTGCTGATAGATGGTGCCCAGTCGATACCGCATGCTGCCATTGACGTGCAGGCGCTCGACTGTGACTTTTTCTGCTTCTCCGGCCACAAATTATTCGGCCCGACCGGTACCGGTGTGTTGTACGGTAAACGTGCGCTGCTGGAGGCCATGCCGCCGTGGCAGGGTGGTGGTGATATGATCCGCACGGTCACGTTTGAAAAATCCACCTGGAACGATCTGCCCTACAAGTTCGAGGCCGGTACGCCGCACATCGCCGGCATGATTGGTCTCGGTGCGGCCATTGATTATGTGAGCGCAATTGGCATGGATGCGATACGTACCTACGAGACTGGTTTGCTTGATTACGCGACTGAGGCCGCCTCATCTATCCAGGGGCTGCGTTTGATCGGTACGGCAAAACAGAAGGCCAGCATCCTGTCATTTGTAATGGACAAGATCCATCCGCATGATCTGGGCACGATCCTCGACCATCATGGTGTGGCGATACGTGCCGGCCACCATTGCGCGATGCCGGTAATGGACCGCTATGCAATACCGGCGACCGCACGGGCCTCGTTTGCGATGTACAATACACGGCAGGAAGTCGACAAATTTATCCAGGCCGTGGTAGCGGCACAGAAGGTATTCAACTGATGTTTGATCTGAAACAGCTTTATCAGGACGTGATTGTGGACCACAACCGCAGTCCGCGTAATTTCGGCAAGATCGAAAACGCCGACCGCACGCTGGAAGGTTTCAACCCCTTGTGTGGAGACCGGCTCACGCTGTATGTTAATCTGGATAGCGACACGCTCAGTGATATCCGTTTTGACGGCTCAGGTTGTGCGATCTCGGTCGCCTCGGCCTCTTTGATGACCGAGGCACTGAAGGGCAAGACGCTCGTCGAAGCCGGACAGATATTCAACGACTTTCACCGCCTGCTGACCGCCGAAGATGCGGAGCCTGACCTGGACCGATTCGGCAAGCTGGCCGCACTGGCCGGTGTGCGCGAGTATCCGTCCCGCGTCAAATGTGCCAGCCTGTGCTGGCACACACTGCATGCCGTGATCGACGGTAACCAGACCGCTGTCTCGACGGAATAGCCACAATGAGGGAGATGATCACTGTTAATCGCGATGTTGATGCGATCCTGATACCGGCGGGCACACCGATTTCACTGCCGAAAGACAGCCAGGTTTATATCACCCAGGCACTCGGCGGCAATTACACCGTGAATGCAAACGGCAATCTGGTGCAGATAGCCGCCCAGAACGCTGATGCGATCGGCTTTGACACGCCACCGCCGCTGACACCAAAACCCGGCACCGAAGACAGCAAGCAGGTTGATGAGGACCTGCTGTGGTTGCAGCTACGCACCTGTTACGACCCGGAGATCCCGGTCAATATAGTTGACCTCGGTCTGATATACAGTTGCACCGTGAATAAAATGGATGAGGGTGGTAATTGCGTTGATATCGTGATGACGCTGACGGCACCCGGTTGTGGCATGGGCGATTTCCTCGCCTCCGATGTAAAAATGAAGGTCGCGATGGTACCAAACGTGACCGAGGTAAACGTCGAATTGACCTTTGAGCCGCCCTGGAGCCACGACATGATGACCGATGCGGCCAAGCTGCAAACAGGCATGTATTATTAGTCCGACATGAGTGACTGGATTAATATCTGCCCGCAGGTGGCGTTTCTGCCCGGGCAGTCGCGGCTGGTCGAGATCGACGAGCTACGCATTGCCGTCTTTAACCTGCACGGTGAATACCATGCGATAGAGGATGTGTGTACCCACGACGGCTCTCCCCTGCTCGGCTGTGGGCTGGATGCAGACGAGCTGGTACGGGATGATGAGATCATGTGTCCCCGGCACGGCGCGCGCTTTTCGATACTGACCGGGGAGGCCTTGTGCCCCCCCGCCTATGAGCCGGTCACCACCTTTCCAGTCCGGATCGAGCACGGAATCGTGCAGACCCGCGACCACAGGGACGACTGAAAACCACAAATATAGCCAAAAAACGCTATCCCGCACTATAATCAAGCACGTATAATCCCGCCTTTTATAATCTTTTTTTATGGAGTCGTAAATGGCACTCGAACAAACCTTATCTATTATTAAACCGGATGCCGTCGCCAAAAATGTGATTGGTGAGATCCTGACCCGCTTTGAAAAGTCCGGTCTGCGTATTGTGGCTGCAAAAATGCAGCGTCTGAGCCGCGATGAAGTGGCGAATTTCTACGAAGTTCATAAAGAACGGTCTTTCTTCGGCGAACTGCTGGATTTCATGACCTCAGGTCCCGTGCTGGTTCAGGTACTCGAAGGCGAGAATGCCGTCAGCAAAAACCGGGAACTAATGGGCGCCACTTTCCCAAAAAATGCAGTAAAAGGGACGATCCGCGCCGACTTTTGTGACCCGAATGGCGACCAGGGTGAAAACGCGGTACACGGTTCGGACTCCGCTGAGAATGCGAAACTTGAAATTGCGCTGTTTTTCTCACCGAACGAGGTCTGCGCGCGTAGCAGATAAGTCCTGTGACCATGCCCACCAACTTCTTCAACCTGACCCTGCCTGGCTTGCAGCAGTGTTTCGTCGATATGGGCGAAAAACCGTACCGTGCAACCCAGCTGATGAAATGGGTCTATCATCACGGCGTTATTGATATCGCCCAGATGACGGACCTCAGCAAGGTCCTGCGGGAAAAGTTGGTCGACCTGTTGTATTTCATACTGCCGGAGATTGAAGACGAAAAGGTATCGAACGATGGTACACGCAAGTGGTTATTGCGCGTAGACCCGCTGAACTGCATCGAGATGGTATTTATCCCCGAGGCTGACCGGGGTACGCTGTGTATCTCCTCGCAGGTCGGTTGTGCACTCGATTGCAGCTTCTGCTCGACCGGCAAGCAGGGATTCAGCCGCAATCTGGAATTATTCGAGATCATCGGCCAGCTGTGGCTGGCCAACACCCGCCTGGGTTACTTCCAGGGCCCAAGGGGCAACCGCATCATCACCAACGTGGTAATGATGGGCATGGGCGAGCCCTTGCTGAACTTCGATAATGTGGTCAAGGCGATGGACCTGATGAAGGACGACCTCGGCTTCAACCTGTCGACCAAGCGGGTCACACTGAGTACCTCCGGGGTGGTGCCGGCCATCGACAAACTCGCCGCGACCACGCGGGTCAGTCTGGCCGTGTCACTGCACGCAGCGAACAACCCCCTGCGCGATGTGCTGGTGCCGATTAACCGCAGTTATCCCATCAGCGAGCTGCTGGATGCCTGTCGGCGCTACAGCAAGACGAATAATGATGACCCGACCACGTTTGAATATGTGATGCTGGCCGGTATTAATGACACCGAAAACGACGCACGCCAGCTGGCGACCCTGTTGAGGGATGTCCCGGCGAAGATAAACCTGATACCGTTTAATCCATTCCCCGGATCGGAATATATCTGCTCGAAAAAGCAGGATATCGATCGATTCCGCGATATCCTGATCCAGTCCGGACTGATTACCATCACCCGCAAGACCCGTGGTGATGATATCGATGCGGCTTGCGGACAACTGGTCGGTCAGGTCGTCGCCCGGGCAAAACGTCATCAAAAACCGGCACAGATAGAGGTCAGCATATGAAAGTATTGCCCGTACTTAAGAACCAGAATGATTCGGGTTCAAAAAACAACTATGGTCTGTTCCTGTGTCAAAACAAACGCTTTGATGAGGCCGAAAAGATCTTCATACAAGCGGCGGCCAATCCCTTATATGAAACCCCGGCCGTGGCCTACGCCAATGCCGGCATCTGCGCGCTGATGAACAGTCAGCCTGCCCCGGCCGAAAAAAATTTCCGTCAAGCCTTGTCTATCAGTCCGGAGATCCCCTCGGCGCTGATACAGATGGCACAGCTGAGCTACGATCAGGACAATTTTCTGAATGCACGTGCCTATCTGCAGCGCTTCCAGTCAGTTGCGAAACATACAGCGGCCAGCCTGTTGCTCGGCATCCGCATCGAACAACAACTCGGCGACAGGAACGCGCTTGCCAGTTATGAATTATTACTGAAAAAAAATTTTGCAGATTCCGTGGAAGCGGGACAAACGAACAAACCTGGCGGACGCTGAGTATGGCTGTCAAGACGACATATAAGGATCCCATCTCGATCGGCAAGACGCTGAAGGCGCTGAGGGAAAGCAATAATATCACGCTAAATGATATAGCCTCGAAGATGCGTCTGGACGTGCGCTTTATCTCGGCGATTGAGGAAGATAATTTTGACTCACTGCCAGATCCAATCTATGTACGTGGATATATCCGCAGCTACAGCAAGCTGCTGGGTGCCGATGCAGATGCGCTGGTCAGAACGTTTGAGGAACACGGCGGCAACTTTGAGCCTGAGATTATCCCCGAGATCCGTCACTCCTCACAGACCAGCAGTAGCGACAAGCCGGT
>CAMBTO010000062.1 GCA_945870865.1 Klebsiella pneumoniae | reverse complement strand
TCTGGAAGAAATTGTGGTTACTGCGCAACGGCGAGAACAGGCAATGACCGATGTACCTATCTCCATGCAGTCACTCAGTGATGAAAGCCTGGCCCGAAGTCAAATTAACGACATGACCTCATTGGCTACCATGTCCCCTTCGATCACGTTTGATGAGTCATTCAGTTCAAAGACGCAAGCCTTCTCTATAAGAGGATTAGGCACGGCCTTGTCTGCTTCGAAATCTGCGCAATTTAGTGTTAGTACAATTATTGATGGCATGCCTTTGGCACGAGGCCAGCAACTCTCCCGCGATCTGGGTGATATTGAGCGTGTTGAGGTGTTACGGGGACCCCAGGGGACACTGTTCGGCAAGAATTCCACAGGCGGTGTGATCAATATCATCACGAAGGGGCCTACCGAAGAACTTGATGGGTACGTTGATAGTACGATAACGACCGATGAGGAATATGTGGTGCGTGGTGCCGTCGGCGGTTCATTAACAGACCGGATACGAGGGAGAGTGTATGCGGCCATGCGGGATCAAAATCCCACAATAGAAAACGTCAGCACGTCCCCGCTGGCACATGATGTGAACGGACGGGAAGTAAAATCCATTAGTGGCAAGTTGGAGTTCGATATTACGGACGATATAACCGCTTTATTCTCTGGACATTATTCAGACGTAATAACTGAAACTGCCCTGAATATGATCTTGGTTCCGCGGCCTGGGCTGGAACGATCCAACTTTCCGGTCTTACCTGGTGAAATAGACCGTGTAAATCGGGATGGACAGAACAAAGTTGGCGTAGAAAACTGGGGAGGGACTGCCGATATCAACTGGACCTTCAATGAGGAATGGCAATTACGAGCCATCACGGGTTATTCTGAGTCGTCTCTTTGGCAAGCAATTGATACTGATTATGGCAAGTGTGGGCCTGAGGATATCGGTGACCCCTGCGTAGGTGAACAGGCTAGTTTCGGCGGCTTGTCTTATGGTACCGACACGCCCCAAATGGAAGCCTGGGTTGAGCAATTTACCCAGGAAGTACAGCTTCATTATGATGATGAAACAACATCGATAATCGTCGGGGGATTCTATGATGACCTCCACGAAACCTTTAGCCAGCAATCATCAGGCTGGTTGCAGGATTTAAACCGTGACTTGATTCCAGATCGGGTAACTGATTCCACGAAAGGTCCTAGCGTGATTGATAACAAGACCTTCTCAGTCTTCGGCGATATCACTCAACAACTGACCGATACTATCTCGGTCTTTGCCGGACTTCGCTATACCGATGAATCATTAGATGCCCATATGACCGGTACTGCCGCAAATACAAATATCTCCTCTGCTGCGGGTGCCTGCTGCGATCTGACATTCATTCGAGGGACAGGTCATGTAGTTGTTGTACGTAATGTGGTCACTGTGCCCACATTTATTGATTCCCGCCTCAAACCAAAAACCTACGACTATATGACATCGAAAGATCTGACCAATCTCTCCGGTCGAATCGGAGTCAGTTGGCAGCCACAAGAGGACAGAAATTATTACCTCTCCTATGCAAGAGGGTATAAGGGACCAGGCGCAGATATGGAGTTTAATGTTCTACCCGATGAGGCTCTTACGGACCCGGAAATTGCCAATGCCTTTGAGGCAGGTTTCAAGGGTCGTTTTGGTGAGAAGTTCGATCTGTATATTGCTGCATTTTTAACAAAATTAGACGATTTTCAACAGGCTGCAAACCTTCCCGGGGTGTTTCCTACCAGAGCCGTACTTCGAAATATCGGTGACGTAAGATCTGCTGGTGTCGAGACGGATATTGGTTTCCAGATCACTGATCATCTGAGTCTGTCGGGGTCTGTTACTTACCTTGACTCCAAATATACATCAGGATTGTTCAATTGTTACCTTGGACAGACGGCTGATCTGGGCTGTAATGTTGTCGTTGGCACAACAACTTTGCAATCACTGGACGGGTTACGAACCGATCTGTCGCCAAAATGGAAGTATCGGCTGGAGGGCAATTACAACCGGTCCATCACAAATAGTCTTGATGGTTATGCCAATCTTGCATGGATGGAACAGACTGGTATGAATTTTGATTCTAATCAAGACCCGAATAACTATCTTGTTGGTGGTTATGGACTGCTAGACTTTGCTGTAGGTGTGGCTAGCAAAACGGGGCGCTATACGGTTGAGATTTTTGGCAAGAATATACTCGACAAATGGTATCCGGCTACGTTAGGAAACGCTCCACCATATGGTTTGCAGGATTTCGGCCCAAGCCGTGGTCAGGAAGCCTACTATGGTATGCGAGTACATATTAATCTCTTATGAGAAGCCTCTTATCCGGCGTGTAAGGGCGTTCTGCAAATATAGTTGATACGAATTTCTATAGTTTTTACTCGGGAGATTTTGATGATAATCCGCAAGCAGATTGACCACATGGTATGGAAGTATCTCGGGATAATGTTGGCAGTTATAGGGCTGGCATCTGCTGCATCGCAGCAATCAACTTCAGCAGCAGAGTTAAATCCAGCGGCCATCGCTCATCGTGAAACGCTTAATCGTTACTGTGTGACCTGCCATAACCAGACTCTGAAAACCGCAGGACTGATGCTGGATGCAACAGACATGGATCAATTAGGCAAGGACGCCCTGATATGGGAGAAAGTCCTGCGTAAGTTGCGTACACGACAGATGCCGCCTGGGGGTATGCCGCGCCCGGATGAATCCACCTATGACGGTATGATTACCTACCTCGAAAATGGCCTTGACAGTATCGCGATATCGCATCCGAAGCCGGGACGTCCAGCTGTGCATCGGCTCAACAGGACTGAATATTCTAATGTGATTCGTGATTTGCTGGCACTTGAGATCGATAGTACAGATTTGCTCCCGGCCGACGATCTTGGTTACGGTTTTGACAATATTGCGGATGCGCTTATGGTATCTCCATTCCTGATGGAACGTTATTTATTAGCCGCTGCGAAGATAAGTCGCCTTGCCATCGGAGAAAGAGATCCCTCTCTTCCTCCGTCCGTCCAAACCTATGATCTGAATCGGTCTCTAAGGCAACAGGATCGAATGAGCGAGAACCTCCCCTATGGTTCCCGTGGAGGGACAGCGATACGTCACTACTTTCCGGTTGACGGAGAATACCTAATCAAGGTACTGCTGCAAACAGGTCGATTCGACGAGATTCTTGGTCGCGATAGGGATCGACAATTAGATATACGTTTAGATGAGAAAAAGCTTGAACGTTTTACCATTGCTGCAGACGAGCAGGGCAACGCGGAGATCCACGGTGATGGACCTACAGTGGATGCCCATCTGGAGGTGCGTGTTCAGGTCAAGGCAGGAACGCATACAGTAGCAGCAACCTTTATCAGGGACATAACCAAATCTGAGGGTGAACCGGAAAGTTACAACACAGTCTCTGCAAGAAATCGCGAACCCTCTTTTTTTGAAGGTGTAGGCAATATTACAATTGTTGGTCCATATAATGCGACAGGACCTGGAAAGACGACAAGCCGGGACAGGATTTTTGTCTGTTATCCAGCGTCTGGTCTGTCCGAAGAAGTCTGTGCGAAGGAAATCCTCTCCTCACTAGCACGGCAGGCATACCGTCGACCGGTTATAGATGAGGACCTTCCCGGCCTCCTTGAACTTTATGAAGAAGGCAAGGCGCTTGGTGGTTTTGAGACAGGTATCAGGATGGCACTTCAAAGTATCCTGGTTTCACCGGAGTTCCTGTTTCGTATGGAGTTTGACCCGTCCAATGTAAAACCAGGTACTTCTTATCCGATCAGTGATCTGGAATTGTCTTCACGGCTGTCTTTCTTGCTGTGGAGTAGCATTCCCGATGAGGAGCTACTAACGCTCGCAGAGCGCGGAGAACTCAAAGATCCTGCCATTTTGCAACAACAGGTACAGAGAATGCTGGCTGATCCCCGTTCTCAGGCATTGGCGAAAAATTTCACGGGTCAATGGTTGTTTTTACGTAATATGGGACGGGTGTTGCCAGATCCGGTTGCATTCCCGAATTTTGATGAAAATCTGAGGGAAGCTCTCCAAAAAGAGACAGAACTTCTGATTGAAAGCATGCTACGCGAGGATCGCAGTGTTGTGGATTTATTGGATTCGGACTATACGTTTGTTAACGAACGACTAGCTGACCATTACGGGATCGAAGGCATTTATGGTAGCGAGTTTCGAAGGATCAAGATCACGGATGATCGACGTAAAGGTTTGCTTGGGCAGGGTAGTATTCTTACGGTGACCTCCTATCCGAACCGGACTGCACCAACAATACGTGGAAAATGGATACTAGAACAGATACTTGGCACTCCTCCTCCGCCACCACCGGCGGATGTTCCATCATTAAAAGAAGATAACAGTACCAAGATGCTGACTATGCGCGAACGTATGGAGTTGCATCGGGCCAATCCTGCCTGTGCGGTGTGCCATAAGGTTATGGACCCGTTAGGCTTTGCGCTTGAGAACTTTGATGGGCTGGGCCGCTGGCGTGAATCAAGTAGTATCGGGTCCGGACCCATAGATGCCTCCGGCTTACTTCCGGATGGTACTCAATTCAATGGCCCAACGGGACTGCGCGAAATTTTGGTAAGCCAGAAGGAGCAGTTTGTGGAAACTTTTACCGAGAGATTGCTTACCTACGCGTTGGGTCGAGGCGTGGAGTATCAAGATTTTCCTGTCATTCGCAAAATTCGCAGGGATGGTGCAGACAGTAATTATAGTTGGTCGTCGATTATATCCGGTATTGTGAGCAGTGTTCCTTTTCAGATGAGGGAGGCAAGTAACCCATGATGATATTTAATAAAACAATTCCACGTCGCACCTTTTTGCGAGGGACAGGAGTTGCCCTGGCGTTACCATTTATGGATGCGATGGTTCCAGTATTCGGGGCAACAGATGCAGGTATGCGGCCAACACGGTTGTCATTTATAGAAGTTCCGAATGGCATCATCATGAACAATTGGACGCCGACAGTCGAAGGTGCAGGGTTTGAATTGACGCCTATACTCGAACCGTTAGCACCATTTCGGGATCGCATGCTGATATTGAGTGGCCTCGATCAAAATGAGGCACGTAGACTAGAAGGTGAATTGGGTGGGGATCACCCTCGTGCTTGTACTGCCTTTCTGACAGGTACACATGCAAAGATGACCTCTGGCGCAGATATACAGGCGGGAATTTCGGTAGATCAAATCGCGGCCAAGGAATTTGGGAAATACACACAGCTTGCTTCTCTTGAGGTAGGGATGGAGTCATCGGAAGTAGTAGGTTCTTGCGAATCTGCCTATAGCTGCGCTTACTACAACACGATCTCGTGGATGAATGAGACTACGCCTTTGCCTATGGAAAACCGTCCACGGGTGATCTTCGAACGCATGTTTGGAGACAGCGGTACCACAGACCCCAAGGTAAGGCTGGCCCGACTACAGGAAAATCGCAGCATTCTGGATTCAGTTATGGAAAAAGTATCACGACTCAGAAAACGGTTGCATGCGGAGGATCGTGGCAAGATCGATCAGTATATTGATGCAATTCGTGACATAGAGAGACGGATAGAGATAGCCGAAGTTCAAAATGAGCAGGAACTACCGGAAATAGCAGGTCCGGTTGGTGTGCCGAGCAAGTTTTCTGACTATTATAAACTGTTGATCGATCTGCAGGTTCTTGCCTGGCAGAGCGATATGACCCGAATCTGTACCTTTCAAATAGGCCATGAGATGAGCAACCGAGCCTACCCGGAAATCGGGTTCGGTGATTCGCACCATTCTGTCACACATCATCAAGGTAGGCAGGAAAAGATTAATAAAACAATCCAGATCAATATCTTCCACGCAAAAATGCTGGCGCATTATCTGGAAAAATTGCAGGCTACAAATGATGGTGATGGCTCGTTACTTGATCACACTCTTATGCTTTATGGAGGCGCTTTAAGTGACGGAAATCTGCATATCTTCAAAGATCTTCCCATCTTGTTGTTTGCCGGTGGTGTTGCAGGAATCAAGGGTGGATTACATGTTCGCTATCCCAATGGTACACCTTTGAACAACCTGTTTTTGACAATGCTGGACAAGGCGGGTGTCCAGGTGGATAGCATGGGTGACAGCACTGGAAAACTAGAGTTGCCTTCGTCGGGTTAGTTCAGAGAGAGAAATTATGATAACTTTTCACGTCAAGTTGTATCTGGGAGCATGCCTGGTTTCTGTCAGTCTTGTTGCGGGTGGCAATGAATTGACTGACGCGGCTAAAAAAGGAGACTGGGATACGGTCAAGTCCCTGGTGGAGGCCGGTACAGATGTCAACCTGCCAGCGGACGATGGTACTACAGCACTCGCCCATGCGGCCTATCGCAATGATATACAAATGGCAGAGTTTCTTTTACTGAAAGCTGAGGCGGAAGTAAATATAGCTAATGACTATGGCGTTACAGCACTTTATCTGGCATCTACTAATGCAGATGCCGCTGTAATTGAAAAACTGCTTAAGGCCGGTGCTGACCCTAATGCCGGACTGTTATCAGGAGAAACACCGCTCATGGCTGCTGCTAACAGGGGAAGGTTGGACTCTGTGGCATTATTACTGGAACATGGCGCTGATCCCAACATGCAGGAGTCCAATAGTGGACAGACTGCACTTATGTGGGCGGCGGCAGAAAGTCATCCCGAGGTTGTGAAATTATTGGTCGAGCGTAAGGCAGACATCAATGCTCGATCTAAAAGCGGATTTACTCCTTTGTTATTTGCTGCCCGGCACGGGGATAAAAATCTGGAGAGTCTCGACATACTTATTGATGCTGGTGCGAATGTAAATGATGTTTACTCCAGGTCGGGATTGACGCCTTTGATGATCGCCAGTATCGGCGGATTCGAGAAGGTTGCGAAGCTGCTATTGGAACGAGGTGCAGATCCTGACGCCAAAGACAAGAGTAGTAATACCGTACTTCACCATGCAGCTGCAAGGCCGGTCGTTAGCATAATAAAGGATTTGCTTGCGCATGGAGCTGATCCGAATGCCAGATTAACTAACGCTAAAGTGGGAACTGATAATATATCCCGGAACGGTGCAACGCCATTGCTAGTGGCAGCAGAGTTGAACAACCTTGAGGGTTTCATCGCCTTGTTGGATGCCGGAGCAGACCCCTTTCTTACTACGGACCAGAACTTAACAGTATTAATGATGGCAGCGGGAGCTGGGTTGAATCCGGCCAATTCTGTACCGGAGAGTGAAATTGTAGCTGCGACTAAAATTGCCAAGCTGCTTGTAGAAAAGGGGGCCAATGTTAATGCTGTAGGTGCATTTGGCTGGACTGCGTTGCATGCTGCGGCATACCATGGCCGAAACGAGATAATCGAATTTCTAATTAAAAATGGTGCAAATATGAATACTATGGACAAATTTGGGCAAACACCTTTAAGTATTTCATATGCAATTGTGACTGAAGGTATAGGAGGTAACTATGACCAGACACCACGTACGTATTACAGTGATACCGCAGGTTTGCTTTTATCATTAGGAGCAACTCCGCTGGAGTCTTCCGGAGTCAAGATTTTGTCGGCAAGGGCAAGTGAATAATGGCTCAGACTAATTCATAAGCCCCTTTCAAAAAAATATAATTACGTTTTCCTTAAACTGGCAGGACACAGTCGGCCAGCCATTACTAAATCAATTCAAGTTTGTTTATATTAGCGTCTGAAACTTAATGATCCAGGCAGCCAGCATTCTGTAAAAAAATCAAGGTTCGGAGACAAGAATTATAAGTTGTCTTTGCCCCCCGTAATTTTTTTATAAATAAAAACAAGCTATACTCGTCAGGGGGAAACGAGTAGGTATAGTGCCCTCAACCGGTTCATTATCAGTCCAATAAATTCAGGGATCCATATCGCCTCGTGTTGCACTTGTTGTTTCCGTTCATTACCTGTGGGTTGGTCACAAGGTGTCCGGCTGGTATTGCCTTGTATGGTTCCCAGCCTTGATAGATTCTAATCAACCCCGTTATCCTGAACTGACGCTGATCAGCGCGGTCGGCGGGATGCTGATCTGTCTCGGTTTTGTTGCGACAGCGCAGGCCTGGGCCTGGGCCTGGGCCTCAGCCCTGCAGTGGCTGGTGCAGGCAGGTCTGTTATGGTGGTTGGTAATACACGCGACAACAAGCCGGTTGGGCCTGAATTGCGCAGATTCGAAGTCAGTAAACTACAGCAATCTGGGTTGGGCCAATCGTCTGACCATCCTCCGCGGCCTGTTGATTGCTATGACCGGCGGATATCTTTTTCAGGACTGGCCGCCTGGCTTGCTGGTGTGGTTGCCCGGTATCCTCTATACGCTAGCCGCTGTTATAGATCGGCTGGATGGTTATGTTGCCCGTAAGTCAGGTCAAACCAGTTTACTCGGGGTGGAACTGGATACGGTATTCGACGCATTGGGTCTGGCAGTCGCACCCTTACTGGCAGTCTGTTACGGGCAAATACACTGGAGTTATCTACTGTTCAGCAGCGCCTATTATCTGTTTCAATGGGGTATGTACAGACGCAAACTACAGGGTTTGCCTGTCCACAAGTTGCCCCCGAACATAATGCGCCGTGCCTGGGCGGGATTTCAAATGGGCTTCATCGGTGTTGTGTTGTTTCCCTTATTCACGCCTCCGCTAACGACGGTTGCCGGATTTGCATTTATGCTGCCGGTGTTGATCGGATTTTGCATCGACTGGCTGGTTGTCAGTGGCCAAATTGACCGCCAGAATGTGGTAACGCAAAAATGGTTTGCTCGTGCCTGGGGTTTCAATCAAGCGGTCATGCAACCGCTGCTGCGCCTGATTGTCGTCCTAGTCGTACTCCTGCTTATCGGTCAGTCAGACTCGCAATCGGCGTTTGTGATGCTGATCCCGGCGTTAATGGTGCTGACAGGTATGGCAGGGCGGATTGGCGCACTGATCCTGATTGGGCTGTTCGGTATCTACTATCTGAACCATTCCTTCAATATGACCGGATACGTATTGGTGATTGGTCTTGTGTGGATACTGTTGCTCGGTTCGGGCCGTTACAGTCTTTGGCAGGGCGACGAGGCCTGGGTCAATCGTTATGATGGTGCGTGATGCTACTTACTGCTAAATCCGTTCGTATGTTTACGTGGCTGTCGGCGATATTGCTGACGCTAACCGTATTCACGCAATTACCTCTTTCCACTCTGCCTGATGCGATAGCACGGCTATCTCCTGCAGAATGGATAATGTGGATCGCCGTCAATCTGCTTACAATTGGCTTATTGGTAGCGCGCTGGCAAGTGATGACCCGTGCGCTGGGGCTGATGCTTGGCTTTGTCCCCTTGCTATTGGTTCGGCAGGCGGGTCAACTGGTCAGCTTTATCACACCCGGGCCGCAATTTGGCGGAGAACCCATGCAGGTACTCTGGCTATGGAAAAACTACCACCTGTCCGGACATGTGGCCTTGCTCGCCGTTGGTCTGGATCGATTCCTGGAGCTGTGGATCAATTTCGCCGTATTGTTATTTGCCGTACTGTTGTTGCTACTGACAGCCACAAACGACAACGCGACCTGGCAAATCGTTGCCGGTTTGTTAACGGCGCTTGTACTGCTATTCTCGGTACTCGGCTGGGTCCTGATCAGGCATCCTGTCAGGATATCGGCCGGTCTGCAGCGACTGACAAGGCGGTGGCATAACCATGCCGTGCTGGGCAAACTGGATAAGCAATGGAACCAGATTAGCGCAAACCTGCTTGCATTAACCCGAGAGCACAAGTGGTCACTGCTGGTGGCGTTAGTCCTGTCCTTGCTCGGATGGGCCGGGATGGTGCTGGAGTTGTGGTTACTGCTGGGCTTTTTTGCGCCGAACGCAGACGTTGACGGTTTTATCGTTTTGTTCGTCGCAACGCGACTGGCATTCCTGCTGCCGTTACCCGGAGGGATTGGGACACTTGAGGCGGCGGTATTCTGGGCCTGTCAGGGTCTGGGCTTGCCTGCGACTGCGGCGCTGGGCATCATCGTGTTGATGCGTTTGCGTGATGCCGTCATTATGTCATGCGGGATGACCGCACTCCGGTATCTGAATTCCAGATTGCCCCGCTAGCTATTTCCTGCCCTTCAGACCAAAACAGTCACGATTGGTAGCACGAAACTGCAATTGGGACGAGAGTAACTGTTGCCTGCGTAATGCCAGCCAGTCTATCAATCCAGGCATTCCTGCAAGTGCAGTTTCGATCGTGTCAATAATATTGGCGATAAACAGGTTCGTGGGTTCATCTGGTCTGGCCATCAATTTCCAGTCAGAGTCGCCTTCGGCCAGCAGGTGATGGCCCTGATTAACCAGCCACGGTCCCAGTATCTGGCCAGTATGGCTGGGTCGCCATTCCAGCTGTGGGAAACGCTTGTCCATGTCTCGGTTATAGGCGGCAAGGATTTCATCATCTTCGGTCAGTGAAGGCAGGAACAGTGTCTCACCGGCATAATTCAGGCTGAAATAAAATGCCCCATCCGCCCGCAGGCAAGACAGAATATCCGGCATACACAGAGGAACAGGTAGCAGGTCTATGACGGCATGACCTATGATCAGGTCAAATGACCCTGCCGCAAACAGTGTATGCACCTGCATTGCATCCCCGACCACCCACCGGATATGCGTCTTGCGATTATCGCCATACAAAGTCCACTCATGGTCATGTTCACTTTCAAACCGCCACCCATTTGCCTGCGCAAAGGCATGCTGGCGCTCTTTTGCAGCCTCGCTGAAGCCTGCCTCCAGTTCAATAGCGGTATAGTCACAATCCAGCAGTAAGCCCGACTCCAGCAATCGTTCTGTCATCGTTCCGATACCGGCACCTATCTCAAGCACGCGCAGCGTTTTACCGGTCTGACGGTTGGCAAGAACCCAGTCGGCCATCCGTTGCCATACCTTCATATTCAGACTACGGTCATCCACAGCCTTTTTAAGATCCAGATAGTCAACATAATCAAATGATTCGCGAATCAATGTAAGTCTCCCTTGCGTGATATCAGTTCGATCAGAAATGCCCGGATCGTCCTGCATGTGTCTTCCCAGGTCGGATGTTGAAGATAGGCTGCCCTGGCATTCTTGCCCAATTGCTCAAGTATTTTCCTGTCCGCGTGTACGCTCGCCAGTAGTCTGGCCAGGGCAGCGCTGTCATCCGGCTGGATTAGATAGCCATTGTAGCCATTACGAATAATTTCGGCGGCGCCACCAGCGGTGGTGCCGATGACTGGCAGGCCAAATTGCTGTGCCTCCACATAGACGATCCCGTAGGCCTCGTTGACCGAAGGTAATACGAATAACTGGTGAGCCTGATAGGTTGCCGCCAGTTGTGCACTGTGCTGCGGTCCGGTCAGCGTGACCTGGGATTCGATCTGCAACTGCCTAATCTGTCTGCGAATGGCGTTTACATACCCGGGTTCCATATCCAGGCGACCGGCGACCGTCAGTGTATAGTCCGCTCGAGGCAGATGAGCCAAAGCCTGTAACAATATATGCAAACCTTTCTGACGTATTACATTACCGGCATACAGCAGCCGCAGTGGCCCGATGGCAGTCGGGTCACTACTGTGGTCGGTGACCGTAAAATTATCGCCGGCAGGCACTGCAATTACGTGTGCAGGCAGATTGTCCTCACCGACCAGATCGCAGGCCTGATGTAGCGTATTGCGACTGTTCAGGATGAGACCATCAATAGAACGTATATAGCGCTGCTCCGCCAGTCGATGCAACCAGCCCCGGTAAACAGGTTGCCGGGCACAGGCCGAAAACAGATGTACCAGTCCGACCAGCGGGACATCGGTGCGTTGTTTCAGCAGACGGTTAATCCGGCATACCGAGGGATGAACAAGTTCATCCTGTATCATCACATCGAGTCCGGGATGTATCAGACTATCCAGCTCGGCCTGCGAGCATAACTGATGCACATAGGGCCGGTGTGGCAGACTGATTATTTTAACTGTGTCGCCCTGTTGCTGCAGACTGGCGACCAGTTTTCGGTCGTAGAGATAGCCACCGCTCTGGGTGTTAATGTCACCATAGATAAGCAGTCCGACATGCATGTGTCTGGGGTCAATATGTCTGGCGCCAGGCTGCCCAGC
>CAMBTO010000061.1 GCA_945870865.1 Klebsiella pneumoniae | reverse complement strand
TTCGTCTGGAACGGCCTAAACCCCCGTCATTCCTGCGTAGGCGGGAATCCAGTGGATAAAGAGATTCTGAAAATATAAAAGGATACAGCCATGGAACGGCAACCTTGTGTATACATTGTTACAAACAAACCAAACGGCACATTATATGTTGGTGTTACTTCATGGTTACCCAAGCGCATTTGGCAACATAAAAACAAAATTGCAAAAGGGTTTAGTGAGAAGTATCTCTTGGACAAACTTGTCTGGTATGAAATACACCAGACATTGGAATCGGCGATTCTCAGGGGAAAAGCGATTAAACGCTGGAATAGAAAGTAGAAACTGCGTGTCATTGAAAAAATGAATCCTCAATGGCGAGATTTATACATTGATATTGTTTAACTGGATTCCCGCCTGCGCGGGAATGACGGATCTGAGGATGGGTCATAGCAGGGACGGAGGTGGTTTCGCGTTTCGCAGGGATGACGAATCTGAGGATGGGTCGTGGCAGAGACGGAGATGGTTTTGCGCGTCTGATGGAATTGAAGAACCCAGCAACTGAAACCTTCCTGTTTATAACGGTCTAAAAAAACGGCATTTAAATATTTTGAGGAAAACCAACCCATGATGCGTATAGCACTATTTATCGGTACCAACCTGGCCATAATGCTGGTCCTTGGCCTGGTCATGTCAATCTTTGGTATAGGCGATGTACTGAACCAGTCCGGTACCGACCTGGACCTGACCGCACTACTGATCATGTCCACCGTGGTCGGCATGACCGGTTCGTTTATCTCGCTGGCGCTGTCCAAAAAGATGGCCATCCACGGCACTGGCGCACGGGTCATCAAATCACCCGCCAACTCGACCGAGGCCTGGCTGGTTGAAACCGTTGCCCGGCAGGCGAAAGAGGCCGGTATCGGCATGCCTGATGTCGCCATCTATGACTCCCCGGACATGAACGCGTTTGCCACCGGCATGAACCGCAACAGCGCGCTGGTAGCCGTTAGTACCGGGTTGATGCAGCAGATGGATCGCAATCAGGCCGAGGCCGTGCTCGCACATGAAGTCACCCACGTTGCCAGTGGCGACATGATCACCTTGTCGCTGATCCAGGGCGTGGTCAACACATTCGTCTTCTTCCTGTCCCGCGTGATTGGCCACATCATCGACCGCGCCGTATTTAAGGTCGAACGTGGTCACGGTCCCGCGTACTGGATCACCGTGATGGTCGCCCAGTTGGTGCTCGGTATTCTCGCTAGCGCGATCGTGATGTGGTTCAGTCGTTACCGTGAATTCAAGGCCGACGCCGGCAGCGCCCGGTTGGCTGGTCCACAAAAGATGATCTCCGCACTGGAACGCCTGAAAGCCGGGGCAAAGGAACCGCATCTGCCGGATCAGCTCGAGGCATTCGGAATCGCCGGCGGCTTCAAGCGCGGCATGGGCAAGATGTTCATGAGCCACCCACCGCTGGACGAGCGTATCGCTGCGTTACAGAAGCTGCGGTAAACGCGGTACGATAACATCGCTTTTCTCACTGGATTCCGGATAACCGCTAACGCGGTTTCCGGAATGACGGGTGACAGGAATATGCGACATACCGTCACACACGCAAACCCGGGAATCCAGTACAGAACTGCGACGAATACCTGACCGAAGAAACCGTCATTCCCGCGAACGCCTGCATGGATGCAGGCGGTAGAGCGAAGCAGGAGCCAGAGCCGAGGCAGGAATCCAGTACAGAATGGCGGCGGCTAGGGTATGCCTACAGCACAATAGTTTCACTGGATTCTCGCCTTCGCGGGAACGACGACAGTAAAGATCGCGTTCGTGGAATGACGGTGCTTATTAAGCACTGCTTGCAGGGCAGACATTATTTTTTCGCATTTATTCCGAAATGTGTAGACTAAAGAAAAGGTCTTATCTAATCTCACTAATCTATTGATTGCTCGTTGGCTTGAATATTGAAAGTAGCAAATACCCCTGGTAAAAAATACGATGTCGTTGTGTTAGGCGCAGGTGCGGCCGGCCTTATGTGCGCACTGACCGCCGCTGGGAAGGGAAGGCGGGTGTTGGTGCTCGAAAAATCGAACAAAGTGGGAAAGAAAATCCTCATGTCCGGTGGGGGGCGCTGTAACTTTACCAATCGAATCGTTGAACCTGAAAACTTTATCTCTGAAAACCCGCATTTTTGTATTGCCGCGTTAAATCGTTACACGCCGTCTGATTTTATCGCTATGGTTGAACGTTACGGGATTCACTATGAAGAACGTAAGCATCATCAGTTGTTTTGTCAGGATACGGCCAAAGATATACTAAACATGTTGTTGCAGGAGTGTGAGGCAGGTGGCGTCGAGATATTTGACCATTGCGATGTAAAGGCAATCGCTCCGTTGGAACTCGACCCTGTGGAAGTTGACGCAATCGCCCAGGATTCAATCCCCCGCTACTCACTAAGTGGAGAATGTGGTGTTGATAAGGATGAAGTAATGTTCAACGTAAGCTGCCATTCTCTGGTCATCGCCACCGGCGCATTATCAATTCCTAAACTGGGTGGAAGTGGTTTTGGTTATGAGGTGGCAAAACAATATTCTTTGCCATTGACTGAGCGCCTAGCTGGATTGGTGCCGTTTATGTTTAGTGATTTTATGCAACCAATCTGCGAACGCTTATCAGGCATCGCCATTGAGGTGGATGTGCAATGCAATGGCCATCTATTTACGGAAAATATTCTGTTTACGCATCGTGGGATGAGTGGTCCTGTTATTTTACAGATCTCAAATTACTGGCGACCAGGTGATGAGATAACCATTAATCTCTTGCCTAATGTGGATGCGAGTAAACTATTGCTGGATTATAAATATCAACACGGAAGTAGTTTGTTAAGAACGCTACTCGCTAAACAATTTACCAGGGCACTGGCGGTGGAATTACAGGGTCTATGGTGGCAAGACTATGCCGAATGTCCATTAACGGATTTTAGTGATAAACAATTAATCGAAATAGGAAAGAAAGTGAATCACTGGGCAGTCAAGCCCTCGGCAACAGAAGGTTATCGAACCGCTGAGGTGACCCTTGGGGGAATTGATACCAATGGCATCAGCTCTAAAACCATGGAGTCAAAAAAACAGCCAGGGTTATATTTTGTCGGTGAAGTGCTGGACGTTAGCGGTCATCTGGGTGGCTTTAATTTTCAATGGGCATGGGCCTCCGGCTACAGTGCAGGCCTGGTTGTTTAACGAAAGTTAAATGGGGGCGGAGACAAGGAAGAATAATTCCCGGGTGACTCCGACCCATATTAATAATATTTTACCCATCCGTTACCAGTTAATTCACAGGACGGTGTCTGCGTTACGGGAGGCGGATCGGTTTTGCATTATTACTGTAGTGGTCAACTAATTTCGGACACATCGATAGGTTTTTTTTCTGCCATTTTCCGTTCAAAGACGGCGGGCGGCAGATTGCCCAATACTGAATTTAGCCGTTCACTGTTGTAGAAGCCGACGATGTACGAAATGATATCGGCCTTGGCTTCGGTTTGATTGGCATAGGTGCGCTGCCAAACGCGCTCCATCTTGAGGTTCAGGAAGAACCGCTCAGCGACTGCGTTATCCCAGCAATTCCCCTTCCGGCTCATGCTGCAGATGAAGCCATGTTTTGTCAGCAGGGCTTGATATAAATCGCTGGCGGACTGGCTCCCACGGTCAGAGTGAACGATCAGCCCTAGTGTCGGCTGGCGCGCCTGTATCGCCATCTGCAGCGCGGCACAGACCAATTCTGCAGGCATGCTCGGCGCCATAGCCCAGCCGACCACCTTGCGCGAATACAGGTCCAGGACGATGGCCAGGTAGAGCCAGCCGGTGCCGGTACGGATATAGGTAATGTCTGTGACGAATGCTGTATTTGGCCTCTCAGGGTTGAATTGGCGCGCCAGGATATTCTCGGCGACCAGCAGCTTATGTTTGCTGTCAGTCGTATGGATAAATTTGCGCTTCCATACGGGCTTCAGACCTGCTTCTCGCATGAGACTGCGTGCCTTATAGCGTCCAATTTGAATGCCCTGATTTTCCAAAGCGGTCACCAGTCTGCGGCTGCCGTAACTTTGATGGCTGGCGGCGAATGCAGCTTTCAGATGAACACTGGCCTTACATAAAAGCGGTTTAGCAGAACGACTCCGGGCATCGTAATAACCGGAGCGACTCACTGCCAGGAGGCGGCAGCTTTGCTGTACCGGGATGGCCTTCGTTTGCAGCTCGGTGACGAGGCGATAAATTACTTCATTTCCCGGGCAAAGAAGGCCGATGCTTTTTTTAATACATCAACATCGCTGCGCAATTGACGGTTCTCGTTTTCCAGCTGCCGGATCCGCTGTTGCTCGACAGTGAGGGGATTCCCGATGCCAGGCTTTCCATTGACCTCGGCTTCATACTGGGTCAGCCAGCGACGGATCGCCGTCTGGCCGACATCGACGCTTTGACTGACATGTCGAACACTCAGCCCCTGCTCCTTGATCATGCGGACGACTTCAAGCTTCACGCTTGGGCCGACGGTTCTACGTTGCTTTCTCATTGGCGATTCCTCTGGTGGTGGATTTTCCACCTATCGAGGTGTCCGGGCAAATTAGACCACTGCATACCTCCATTCGACGGATGCTAAGGAAGCCCCCATCCTACCTTCCCCCTGGAAGGGGGAAGGGGATACCGGGGTAATCCCCCCTGAAAAATTGTGGCGTTTAGAAGTAGAATTCTCCACTAATGAAGAGGAGATCCCCGGTAATTGTTCCTTACATTGCTCTACCTCCTGCATCCATGCAGTCGTACGATGAAGTAGTCACGCTAAACCGAAACCCAAATATTCCAGATTTTGAAGGAAGCCGAGTCCGTTATCTCGTTACCGATGAAGGAGTTGGAGGAGGAGAACCCGCAGATGGATTTTATGCATGATGCATTGTCTGATGGTTACCCAATCAGAAATTAAAAATGGCAGATTAACCCTTTACTTCATGAATGCCAGTATTAATGTGGGGATTACTCTTTGATAGACATAACCGCCGTGCTGTGCTACGTTTTGAAGATGATGTGATTAAGATTTTAAGAATTCTTAAAACTGTCAACGGGGGGAATGAGGGAATGTTAACGAAAACAACAATTCGTTATTTACAATATTATCGTGGTTTTTTCGCAGTGATCTTTTTAGTGTTGCTGCTTCCGGCCCCTGTCTGGGCCCAGGTTCTCGAAGAGATTGTGGTGACTGCCCAGCGGCGCGAGCAGTCACTGCAGGAAGTACCTGTTTCGATTGAAACCTTCAGCGGTGATATGATCGCCAAGCAGGGCTTCCGCTCTATGGAGGACATCGCCAGTTTCTCTCCCAGTGTCGAGATTGATAACCGTAGCCAGACGCAGAACATTGCCATTCGCGGCATGGGCACCACCGGCAATAACCTCGGTCTGGAATCGGCCACCCCTATTTTCGCCGACGGCGTACACTATGCTCGCACCTCCATGATCATGGGGGCGTTTCTTGACGTGGATCGCCTTGAGATCCTGCGCGGCCCGCAACCACTCGCCTTCGGCCAGAACGCGACCGCAGGCGCCTTCAGTATTAATACCAAGAAACCTACTCCCGAGTGGGAAGGTGATGTTACAGCCGAATACGGTAACTGGGAACGCATGAGCGTCGAAGGCGGCGTCGGCGGTCCCATCACGGACACCATAGGGATCCGTCTTGCTGGTCAGTACGACCGATCGGGCGGATATATCAGGGACGTTATCACCGGCAGCATGTTTCCATCAGGAGTAGAGGCCGCGTCGCGTGCCACCCTGCAGTGGACGCCTACGGAAAACTTCCAGGCCACGCTGAAGGCCGAATGGGCGAATCGCCGCAATGAGGGTGAAGGCCAGGTCATCTGCCGCAACGAAAGGACAGCGAGGGACCCCTTGACCGAGAGAGCACTGACTATTCCAGGTCTTACCACGTTTACCGAGACGATAGCCCTCATACCCTATCCCAACTGTGTTGAAGACGGTTTTATCCGCATCGGCATGAGGGAGGGGCAGAAACCCTTCTTTCATGCGATAGATGGGATCAACCAGAGAGACTCCACCGCGGGCATGATCGACAAGATCGACGTGCAGGAAACCATAATGGAGAACAACGAGGCCCACGACAACATGGACTTCTACAACTACCGACTGGGTCTGAGCTACGAATTCGATAACGGCATCATCGTTGACTCGAACTCGGCATCTCTGGACTTCCAAAGGCGCGTCAATTTCGACAATTCGATAACCCCGATCCCGTCCTCCGCCCAGCACCGCGGCGAGATCTTCGATTTGCTCAGCCAGGAGTTCCGCTTCCTGTCACCGCGAGGCGGCAGAATCGAGTGGGAGGCAGGGGCATTTTACCAGCAAGAGGATCTGGATCTTGGTAACCCAGGCGACCCCAGGTATATGACAGCCACCATTGGTGCCAGCCTGAGGTTTCCAATGCGTCACCAGCATGCCTGGCAGGACACCACGTGGATGAGCGCGTTCGCGGGGGTTACATTAAACTTCCTGGATAACAAGGCCTCACTGGATATCGGCGCCCGCTACACGGACATCAAGAAAACCTCCCTTATACAAGGGCTCGGTTCTACCTGGATCTTTGATATAAACCCGGATGCGATAGTGTCAGCTCCCGGTACGAGTAATACCGGGGCAGCGGTCGTGGACGCCGTCGGCGATGGCAGGGCCTGGGGTGTGAACCACAACACTAACCGGCTTCATCAGGTCACTATTGCGACAGATATCATCGATTGCGCCACCCGCCATCCTCAATGCGGCACCTACGGCGCCGGATTCTGGACCCATCGCTGGGGAGTCCGCGTGGTGCCGGACGCTTGGGATACCATGTCGCCTGTCGCCATGGGTCCATCCCTGAACTGGATCCGGGAACCCAATAACAATACTGAATTTCAACAAACATACAACGATAACAACCTTGACCCGCAGGTAACCCTGCGTTACCGGCCTTCCGAGAACCACTCCCTATACGCCAAATGGGCCCGGGCCTTCAAGGGTGGCGGTGCTGATATCTCAACGGCGGAAGGGCCAGAAGACCCTGAGTCGTTCTCTCTGGAACCGGAGTACGCCGAGAACTTCGAGCTCGGGAGCAAGGGCTCGCTGCTGGACGGGGCGGCCAGCTACAATATCAACGTGTTCTCGATGACAATCAAGAACATGCAGGTCTCCACCGTGGTACCGGAGCAGGTTGGCGGCGGTCAACAATTCAGCCGCTCGGCCAACGCCGGTAAGCAGCGCACAGAGGGGGTGGAGATCGATGGCCGCTTGCAGGTCAACGATTACCTGAGGGTTGACTTGTCGGGTGCTCTCATGGATGGCAAGATGTTGAGCTTCCTGGGTGCGGGTTGTACCACTGTCGAGTTCGAACAAGCCGCTACCGGTCCATGTGTCAGTGCAGCGGAAGCAGCAGCAGGGCAATCGGATGGATATCCGGCTGGCACTATCGATCGTTCCGGCACTAAAGCCACGCGCACTCCAGACTGGAAGTTCGTAGCGGGCCTCGACTGGTGGTATCCCTTTGCCAACAGTCTCAAGTATGAGTTTTCCACCAAGGCCACCTTCAGCGACGGCTATATCCGGGACGTTAGGGGTTACAGCGGGGTTGCAGCGTATGACGAACGCACTATCATCAACATGAATTTAGGTATTGCCGAATTGGACGACAAGTGGCGGCTGTCCTTGTGGGGCCGCAACATGCTCGGCCCTGGTCTGAGCTACTTCCTGGAAGAAGACCCCACCCCGGTACTATCCCGGAATGGTCAGATACTGAGCTCTCAGAACTGGTTCAGCTACGGCGTACAGATGCAGTATCTTTATGAATAACAACTGAAGCAGGTTGTATTTGTAGAGTAACTGCACCAGTGGGCGCTTTATATACTCCTGATTCTTGAGGTGGGGGAGGCTAATTGTTTATCAGTTCTACCGGAGAGTATTTAGGGATGTCTAAGCTTGGGATTAGGTTTTTGGCGGGGAGCATGTTTTTTGGTTTTTGCTCCTTGCTTATGGCTCAGCAAGCTTCGGGCAATTCTGGGTCATTACCAGCTAGTGCCTATAGTGATGCCTTGAACAGTTATTGCGTGGCTTGTCATAATGACACTCTCAAGACTGCCGGATTATCGTTGCAGGGGATCGATGTTAAAAACATTGGTTCAAATGCTCGGATCTGGGAGAAAGTATTGCGAAAACTCCAGGCTAGAATCATGCCGCCTGCAGGTATGTCGCGACCAGATGAACCCACATATCTGGCCCTTGCGGGATATCTGGAATCTGAACTCGATAGAAATGCCCTGGCAGACCCCGAGCCGGGTGAGCCCACGTTTCGTCGCTTGAACCGGACTGAGTACCTTAATTCTGTACGTGACTTATTGTCAGTTGAAGTGGATGAAAACTTGCTTCCACCGGATGATGCAATGTTTGGGTTTGATAATATCGGGGCTGTACTGACCCTTTCACCGTTGTTGGGGGAGCAGTACATTGCGGCGGCCAGGAAGATTCGGCTGCGGGCGATTGGCAACCCGGATCTGCATCCAGGATTTGATTATTACTCAGTATCGCAGGACTTAAGACCGGGAGAACGCAATAGTGAAAATCTCCCCTTTGGTTCCCATGGAGGGATAGCTGTTCAACACAATTTTCCACTGGATGGAGAATACGTAATCCAGGTTCGGTTGCAGAAAAACTATCGGGACTATATTCGTGGTCTGAACAATAAACCGCATTTACTGGATATCCGCCTTAACGGTGCACGCGTTAAACTTTTCGAGATCGGGGGTGAAGTTAAAGGACGATCCGCCGGGGTATTTTCCACGGGTGGGCAAGGTGACCCACAACAGGAAGAATATGAAAGGTACGTTGATGAACAGTTAGAAGTGCGTTTTCCGGCGAAAGCGGGTACTCATTTGGTAACGGCGGCATTTCTGGAAGAAACCATGATGCCAGAACAACCGTTGTATCCGGATCTTACACGCTATGACTACACCCAGTATAAAGGGGGCGAGCCGGGTGTCAGATCTGTAGCAATAGGTGGACCGTTTGAGGCCCAGGGGATGGGTGACACAGCGAGCCGGGAAAGGATTTTTATTTGTCGACCTGCTTCAAAAAATGATGACCAGATTTGCGCAGAGCGTATTCTCACAAATCTGGCTCGTCTCGCTTATCGCAGAAGTCCTCAAAAACAAGAAATAGATGAATTGCTCGAGTTTTATCAGCAAGGTAACCGGAATGGCGGATTTGAATCGGGTATTGGGATGGCAATTGAACGAATACTCGCCGGCCCTGAGTTTTTGTTTGTACTTGAAGAAGTTCCGGAGAAGCGAAAAGCAGGTGAGATATACCCGCTGTCCGATAGAGAACTTGCCACACGGCTATCACTTTTCCTTTGGAGTAGTATCCCTGATGAAGAACTGCTTTCCATTGCCGAGAATGGCAGGCTTAGCGAGCCGCAAATTCTGGAAGATCAGGTCAAACGCATGTTGGCTGATCCACGTTCTCAGGCATTAATTGATAATTTTGCATCCCAATGGCTGAATCTTGGCAAATTGAATATTGCTGTTCCTGATTCTGAATTATTTCCTTACTTTGATGAAAATCTACGTCAAGCGTTTGAGACAGAAACAAAACTTTTCTTCGAATATATATTCCGCAATGAGTTGCCGCTGATGGAGTTATTAAGCGCAGAATATACCTTTTTGAATGAGCGTCTGGCCAAACATTACGGGATTCAAAATGTATATGGAAGCCATTTTCGGAAGGTATCTTTAGAGGGTCAACCACGAGGTGGGCTGCTTGCTCAAGGTAGCATCCTTACCGTTACCTCTTACGCAAACCGGACTGCCCCAACTATCCGGGGTAAATGGATATTGGAAAATATTTTGAGCGCGCCACCGCCGGCTCCCCCCGCGAATGTACCCGGATTAAGAAATACAAATGATGATGGGAAGGTGTTAAACATGCGGGAACGTATGGAGCAACACCGGGCTAATCCCGTCTGTGCGAGTTGTCATAAGGTCATGGATCCGCTGGGTTTTGCTTTGGAAAATTATGATGCTATCGGGACCTGGCGGACGCTGGATGTAGATTCGAATACGTCAATTGATGCCTCCGGGTCAATGCCGGACGGCACGAAATTTGACGGCCTGGCGGGCCTGCAGGAAGTATTGCACCAAAATCTGCAACGTGATTTTGTCCTGACTGTTATCGAAAAATTACTGACGTATGCCTTGAGTCGAGAGATTAAACATACTGACGCGCCTGCTATGCGAGCAATAATGAGGGCATCGGCCCCGGATGAATACAATATATCTTCCTTGATTTTGTCTATCATAAAAAGCAGGCCATTTCTGATTAGAGAGGTGCCTGATTCAACTATGGACTTGTCAAATAATGAATTGTGAGGTGTTTGTGCGGATTGCAGAATAATTATTTAAACTAATTATTCAATAGTTATTTCGTAATATCTGGAGGGTTTGTGAATGTTTATATTCAAAAAGGCTATACCAAGAAGGGCCTTTTTGCGCGGGGTTGGCGCATCTATCGCTTTGCCGGCAATAAGTGCCATGTTTCCTGCGCTCGCCTCAGTCAAAGATAAACAAGAAATCCCTCGGCGATTTTCAATTATTTTTGCTCCTAACGGTCAGAATATGCAGGATTGGACGCCCGGGACATTTGGTAAGTCTTTCCAGTTAACGCCGACCTTACAACCACTTGCCCCTTACAAGGATCAATTATTTGTACTTTCAGGTCTGAATAACCCATCGGGTGATCCATTGCCGGGAGAAGGTGAGTCCGCCCCACATGAACGAGCAGGTGGGGTATTTCTGACCGGGGTTCATCCACGCCGTGAGGGCCATACTGGTGTATCTATTGATCAGATAATAGCAAAAGAATTCAGTAACCAGACGCAACTTGGATCTTTAGAGCTAGGGTTGCATACCAACGATGCTGTCGGTAGTTGCGAAAAGGGGTGGAGTTGTGCCTACATTAGCACTCTTTCCTGGAAGACCCCGACTACTCCTCTTCCTATAGAATATCGGCCACGTGCGGTATTCGAAAGACTCTTTGGTGATAGTACCGATCCTGCTGTACGGCTCGCTCGTATTCAAAATGAGAAAAGCATTCTGGATTCAGTTACTGACGCAGCATCCAGAATGATGCAGAAAGTCGGTGCAGATGATCGTCGCAGATTGACGGAGTATCTCGAAGCGATGCGGGGTGTGGAACGCCGGATACAAATGGCAGAAAAGCAGTCAGGCCGGGAATTACCTTCTATGGATCCTCCAACAGGGGTCCCATCCGAATTTGTTGAGCATTTAAAGTTGATGTTTGATCTGCAAGTATTGGCATTCCAGACCGACATAACACGCATGATTACATTAATGATGGGACCTGAGCAAAGTAATCGAACCTACCCGGAAATTGGTGTTCCCGAAGTCCATCATTCTCTCTCTCATCATCGGGGCGATCCGGTTAATCTGGGAAAGATTTCGCGTATCGATCTGTATCATACCCAATTGTTGGCTTATTACCTGGACAAGTTACGCTCAACACCGGATGTAGAGGGTTCATTACTGGATAATATGATGGTTATGTATGGTGGATCCATGAGTGACGGTAACTTGCATCTGATGCACAATTTGCCAATACTCTTGATTGGTGGCGCGTCTGGAAAACTGACAGGCGGCGGTGGACATATTGGATATCCTGAAGGCACACCAATCTCGAACCTGTATTTAACTGTGTTAGATAAATTGGGTGTACAGACTGATAAGTTTGGAGATAGTACTGGTGGGCAAAATATGCTTTCCATGTCAACAAGCACGTCTCATGTAACTGTATGAAATACAGCAAACCAGTATCAGTATCTGCGGATTTGATTGCTAATACTTTGGGTTGCATAAAATCACTTGCAATGATTTTTGTTTTATCAATGACATCATATGTTAATGCCGCTGATGATGGTCGATTGATTGAGTCGTTACAAAAATATGACAAGGACGCGGTAAAATCATTACTGGCTGAAAAGGACGTCAACGCGAATGCCAAAGGTGTTGATGGTGCTACCGCACTGCATTGGGCGGTCCACTGGGATGATTTGGAAATTGCTGAAACCCTCCTGAAATCAGGTGCAAATCCAGATACTGCATATGAATATGGGATTACCCCTTTGCATCTTGCCTGTACTAATCGTAATAATCAGATGGTCGAGAAGTTGTTGGAAGCGGGTGCAGAAGCTAACGCCGCCTCGTGGACGGGTGAGACTGTGCTTATGACGTGTTCCAGAACGGGCACAGCAAGAGGTGTTGCAGCATTGCTTGCATCGGGTGCAGATGCAAACGCAAGAGAAAATAATCGTGGGCAAACGGCATTAATGTGGGCATCCGCTGGCAAGCATTCTGATGTTGTTAAATTGTTACTGGACTACGGAGTTGATATCACAGTAAAGACAGAGCCGATGGAGAAGTGTACGAGTTGTCTG
>CAMBTO010000060.1 GCA_945870865.1 Klebsiella pneumoniae | reverse complement strand
TCCAACTTCCTGTCACGTCCGTTTGATGTCTCGAAATACGGTATTGTATTTGCCAGTGCACAGAAGAATTTTGGTCCAGCAGGTCTCGCCTGTGTAGTCATACGTGAAGACCTGATAGGCAAGGCCGGTCCACAAGTACCGTTCCTGTGTGATTTCAAGATTTATGCAGACAATGAGTCGATGTTCAATACCCCGCCGACATTCACCTGGTACATGGCCGGTCTGATCTACAAGTGGATCAAGAAGCAGGGCGGTCTTACCGTTATGGATCAGCGTGCACGTCAGCGTGCAAACAGGTTGTATGATGTCATCGACAACAATGAGTTTTACAGCAACCCGATCGATCGCAAGTTCCGTTCACGCATGAATGTGCCGTTTATCCTGAAGGATGAAGCATTGAACGACGCGTTCTTGGCCGAGGCGAAGAAAAATAACCTGATCGAACTGAAAGGCCATCGAAGTGTCGGTGGTATGCGTGCAAGTATTTATAATGGTATGACCATGGACGGTATCGAGGCACTGGTCAGCTTCATGCTCGACTTTGCCAAACGCCATGGCTGATGAGGTATCCGGCCTGCATGTCGCTGTACCTGTCTGATCCCGTTGGCGATCATGACAACTGACAGTAAGCTGGCCGGCATACGCGAACGGATCGATCAGATCGATAAACACCTGATCGATCTTATCAGCAACCGTGCGGCACTGGCTGCTGAAATCGCCGAGCTGAAAAGGGAAGACGGTGCGGCCGCCGTCTACTATCGTCCCGAGCGCGAGGCACAGGTGCTCAGGCGCGTTATCAGTGAAAATCCAGGGCCGTTGTCAGATGATGCGATTGCCATACTTTTTCGCGAATTGATGTCGGCCTGTCTGGCACTGGAACAGAAACTGAAGGTTGCGTTTCTCGGACCGGAAGGGACGTTTACCCAGACGGCCGCCCTGAAACATTTCGGGCAATCGGTCCAAACGGTGCCCATGTCGCGGATAGATGAAGTCTTCCACCAGGTACAGTCCGGTGCCTGTCATTACGGCGTTGTACCCATCGAGAATTCAATCGAGGGTGTCGTCAACCACACACTCGATATGTTGATTAATTCAAACCTGAAGATCAGTGGTGAAGTGGAGTTGCGCATCCACCAGCATCTGATGAACAAGACCGGAGACAAATCACAAATCCGCAGGATATATTCACACCAGCAGTCCCTGGCCCAGTGCCGTTTCTGGCTGGATAGCCATATGCCCGGCATTGACCGTATCGCTGTCAATAGTAATGCCGAGGCGGCGCGCATTGCCGGGGAGGATCCTGCTGCTGCCGCGGTGGCCGGTACCGCATCGGCACAGGTGTATCAGTTGCAGATACTGGAAAGCAATATCGAGGATGAACCGGACAACTCCACTCGTTTTCTGATAATTGCAGATAAAGATGTACAACCGTCCGGCACTGACAAGACCTCACTTCTATTTTCGATGCCAAGCAAACCGGGGTCGCTGTTATGCATGTTGTCCTGTTTTGCTGATAACAATGTCAACATGACCCGGATAGAATCACGGCCGTCACGCAGGGGACTGTGGGAGTACGTGTTTTTTGTTGATGTAGATGGACATCAAAACAATGATAATGTTGCGGCTGCCATTGTAAGGCTCGAATCCGAGGCGTCGATGGTGAAGATACTCGGCTCCTACCCGAAGGCCGTCCTGTAATATCAGATCACCGATGTTGCCGGAGGTATCTGCAATCGCCATGCAACCCTGTGTAACTTTCTATTCGATAACGACCTTGATATGTTGATAAACAAACTTGCAATAATCGGAGTGGGTCTGATAGGCGGATCACTCGCACGTGCACTCCGTCGAGCAGGCGTATGCAACCATATCTCCGGTTATGGTCGCGATGAAACGAATATGCAGCGCGCAATCGAACTCGGCGTTATCGACGAGTATTCATATGATGTGACCCGTGTTGTTGCCGATGCCGATGTGGTAGTACTGGCAACGCCGCTGGCAACGATGGAACCGTTGTTGGGTGCATTGCTGCCGTCCCTGCAGACAAAAACGATCATTACCGATGTGGGCAGTGCCAAGGGCAGTGTGGTTCAGGCCGCACGTAATGCGCTGGGTGACAGACTGCGCCAGTTTGTCCCGGGTCATCCGATAGCCGGTACCGAGCAGAGCGGAGTTGAGGCATCATTTGCCGACCTGTTTGTTGATCACATGATTATACTGACACCGCTGCCAGAAAATGAAACCACTGCGGTTGAAACCATTTCCCGGATGTGGGAGAGCTGCGGCGCGACGGTTGTTTCATTGTCGGTGGATCATCATGATCAGGTCCTGGCGGCGACCAGTCATCTGCCTCATGTGCTCGCCTATGCGCTGGTAGACTGTCTCGCAGGCATGAATGAACACGACGAGATCTTCCGCTTTTCAGCGGGGGGATTCCGGGATTTTACCCGCATTGCCTCCAGTAATCCGGAGATGTGGAGTGATATCTGTATTGCAAATGGTGACAAGCTGTTGAAGATGATTTCTCAGTTTGAGAGCCACTTGGCAGGTATCAAGGCGATGATAAGCACGAATGATCGTGACAACCTGCGTGAGGTTTTTGCGCGGGTCAAACACACCAGAGATACCATGCTGGCTGAGCGACAATCACTGCTGTCCAGAAAAAAACCAGATTGAAGCTACGGAATTCCGATATCACATGCATCAGCAAAAACGTATTGACTATCTCGCTACACCTGTCCGCTCGTTAAGTGGCCGTATTAATGTGCCGGGTGACAAATCGGTGTCGCACCGGGCGATTATTTTCGGTGCCATCGCCGAGGGTGAGACCCGGGTGACCGGGTTTCTTGATAGCGCGGACACGATTGCAACCGCCGATGTGTTCCGGGAGATGGGGGTGCGTATTGATCGGTCAGCCGATCAGTTGACAGTACATGGCGTGGGCCTGCACGGGCTACAACGACCGACCCGGCCGCTGTATTTTGGTAATTCGGGTACCTCGGTCAGACTGTTGTCGGGATTATTGTCAGGTCAGACATTCGATACCGAGTTGATTGGAGATGAGTCATTAATGACGCGACCGATGCGCAGGGTGGTGTTGCCATTAAGGGAAATGGGCGCCGATCTGGAATGTACCGACAAAGGTACGTTGCCATTGCATATCCGTGGCGGACATAAACTGACAGGACTACGTTATGCCATGCCGGTAGCCAGCGCGCAGTTAAAATCCTGCCTGCTGCTCGCCGGTCTGTATGCTGAAGGAATTACCACCATTATCGAACCGGCCGTCACCCGTGATCATACCGAAAGGATGTTGCCGGGCTTCGGCTGTCATATCATCCGTACAGGCAATAGCGTCACCCTGGAGCCTGGCAGGTTGACAGCCACACAAGTCAAGGTACCCGGTGATATTTCCTCGGCCGCATTTTTTCTGGTGGCGGCCAGTATCTGCCCGGGGTCCGACATTGTCCTTGATAATATCGGTATCAACCCGACCCGACATGCTGTGATTGAAATTCTGCAAATGATGGGCGCCGATATCAAGGTGGAGGCGGCCGACAGCGTCAACGGGACCGAGCCGACAGCGACAATTCGTGTGAAATACCGACCGCTGCACGGAATTGAAATCCCGTCCCGCTTGGTACCTATAGCCATAGACGAGATCCCGGCGATCCTGATCGCGGCGGCGTATGCCACGGGCGATACTGTATTGCGTGATGCAGCCGAACTGCGGGTCAAGGAAAGTGACCGTATCGAGGCAATGGCGGATGGCCTCAAACGTCTGGGTATTACCGCTGTGACCACCCCCGACGGGATGATAGTGTCCGGTGGCAGCATGCATGGAGGTGAAATCAATAGTTATGGCGACCACCGGATAGCGATGGCATTTTCAGTGGCTTCGACCGTCAGTAGCGGTCCGGTCAGGATACTTGATTGTATCAACGTCAATACCTCCTTCCCTGGATTTGTTGAAACGGCCCGTTCAGTGGGGCTGGATATCCGGATTGAACAGACCGATGGCTGAGGACCCGGTTATTACTGTCGATGGTCCCAGTGGTACTGGCAAGGGGACGATCTGTTTACGCCTGGCCATGCTGTTACGCTGGCACTTCCTCGACAGCGGGGTACTTTATCGGACACTAGCTCTGACGGCACTTCGCAACGGACACGGACTCGAAAACACACCGGAACTTGGCAGGCTTGCTGAACATCTGGACATTCGTTTCCGACCGGACAGTACAGGTACCCATGTTGCTATCTGGATCGGAGACGACGAGGTAACGTCCAGTATCCGTACCGAAGAGTGTGGTAATGCAGCATCAAAGATCGCCGTTTATCCCGCTGTAAGGGCAGGATTATTGTCTCTCCAGCGTGCCTTTCGGCAGTCGCCGGGGCTGATTGCCGATGGCCGGGACATGGGCACAGTGGTGTTCCCCGATGCCACGCTGAAAATCTTCCTGACCGCCAGTGCAGATGAACGTGCGAAACGGCGCTATAAACAGTTGAAAGAACAAGGGTTTAGTGTTAACCTTGCCCGCCTTTCGGCTGAGATTGCTGAACGGGACGAGAGGGATGCGCAGCGATCAGCGTCTCCTTTAACACCTGCTTCAGATGCAATAATAATCGATACAACAGCTGTAAATGCAGAAGCGGTTGGCCTGCAAGTTCTGGATTTGGTTCGCAAGAATTTTCCGGAACAGGTGCGTCAACTACCGATTAACTAGAACAGGTCGATCGTTTTGCTGGTAATCATACCAGTACGAATTATCTGACCAGGAAATTGATATTTCATGAGTGAAAGTTTCGCAGAATTATTTGAACAGAGTCAGTTGAACTCTAAAATGCACCCCGGCAGCATCATTAACGGTATCGTTATTGAAGTGAATGCTGACAGCGTAGTCGTAAACGCTGGTCTGAAATCCGAAGCCTATATCCCCATTGAGCAGTTCTACAATGAGCGTGGCGAACTGGAGGTCAGTGTCGGTGACAGGGTGGATGTGGCTCTGGATGCAGTGGAAGATGGTCATGGTGAAACTAGACTGTCACGTGAAAAGGCCAAGCGCCTGCTGGCCTGGATATTCCTTGAGAAGGCCCATGAGACCGGTGAAACCGTTATCGGTGTGATCACCGAGCGGGTCAAGGGTGGTTTTACAGTTGATATCGATAAGGTCAGGGCGTTCCTGCCGGGTTCACTGGTGGATACCCGTCCGGTCCGTGATACCTCGTATCTGGAAGGCAAGCCGCTTGAGTTCAAGGTCATCAAGATTGATCAGAAGCGCAATAACGTTGTTGTGTCCCGTCGTGCCGTTGTTGAAAGCGAGAGTTCGGCTGAACGCGATGCGATGCTGGAGAAGATTACCGAAGGTGCAATCGTCAAGGGCGTGGTCAAGAATCTGACTGATTACGGTGCGTTCCTTGATCTGGGTGGCATTGACGGCCTGTTGCACATTACCGATATGGCCTGGAAGCGCGTGAAGGATCCGGGTGAAATCGTCAAGATTGGTGATGAGATCGATGTGAAGGTTCTGAAGTTTGATCGCGAGCGTAACCGTGTGTCACTCGGCCTGAAGCAGATGGGTGAAGATCCGTGGACCGATCTGACCAGACGTTTACCGGAAGGCAGCCGCCTGCGTGGCAAGGTCACCAACATTGCTGACTACGGTTGCTTTGTTGAACTGGAAGAAGGTGTTGAAGGCCTAGTACACGTTTCTGAAATGGACTGGACCAACAAGAATGTCCATCCATCCAAGATTGTTCATATTGGTGACGAAGTAGATATCGTTATTCTGGACATTGATCAGGAAAGAAGAAGGATTTCGCTCGGGATGAAGCAGTGCCAGCCTAATCCGTGGGAACAGTTTGCCGTCACCTATAACAAGGGTGACAAGGTGGTGGGTACCATCAAGTCGATTACTGACTTTGGTATCTTTATCGGTTTGGAAGGTGGTATCGACGGTCTGGTACATTTGTCTGATGTATCGTGGTCGGACGAAAGCGATGATGCGATTCGCAAGTTCCAGAAGGGTGACGAAATCGAGACGACTGTTCTGGGTGTGGATGCAGAACGTGAGCGTATCTCGCTGGGTATCAAGCAGCTGGAAAAGGATCCGTTCTCAAGCTATGTTGCTGAACATCCGAAGGGCAGTATTGTTAAATCAACCGTGCTGAGTGTAGACCCGAAATATATTACTGTATTACTGGCTGAGGGAATTGAGGGCCAGATGAAGGCTACCGAAATCTCCATTGACAAGAACGTTGAGGATGCACGCCAGTTCGTCAAGGAAGGCGAGGAACTGGAAGTGAAGATTACCGCAGTTGATCGCAAAAAACGTTCCATCGCTGTTTCCGTTCGAGCGAAGGAGTCGGATGAAGAAAGCGCCGCTGTCAGGGAATATTCGCAGGATTCCTCAATAGGTGCCAAGCTGGGTGATCTGCTGAAGGTACATCTGGATAACAAAAAATGACCGCAATCGCGGCATTCTTGATGCTGTATTTTACTAAATGTGACTGAAAAAGACATATGACCAAATCAGAACTGATTGAAGCATTGGCACGGCGGCAAATTCAGCTCGCTTACAAGGATATTGAGCTTGCTGTAAAAACCATACTTGAAAATATGGCTAATGCGCTGTCGAACGGTGAACGCATTGAGGTCCGCGGTTTTGGCAGTTTTTCATTACACTACCGGCCTCCGAGAGTAGGACGCAATCCGAAATCGGGGGACCCGGTGTCCCTGCCGGCCAAATATGTGCCCCACTTTAAACCTGGTAAACAACTGCGTGACAGGATAGACCAGACCCGCGACATCCCTATCACCCTGGCGAAAGACGAAGATTAAACCCCGGCAGTATTGCTGTACCATTCCAACCGGTTGTTTCTTTCCTCCCCCGTATAATATTTGCGGCTATTGTTTTACTATGACTGCGTAGACAGTACCAAACCTGCAATAGATTTCGAGGGTAGTATGTTGCGTATAATCAGACTTTTGCTTGTGTTCCTCATTATGATATCCGGACTGGCCTTGCACTTGCGTAATGATCAGGCGGTAACATTTGATTATTATCTCGGCACCATTGATTTACCCTTCTCGTTTTTCCTGATTGTTGTATTGATTACCGGTACCACACTCGGTGTAGTTGCCTGTCTGTGCGGACTGCTGCGCATAATACAGGAGAACAGGACGCTCCGGACCCGGATCCGGCTTGTTGAAAAGGAGCTCAACAATTTGCGCGTACTTCCAGCAAGGAACTGACCCGACATGAATACTGACTGGGTCCTGTTGCTGATCTTGCTGCTACCTGTGGCAGCGGCATCTGGCTGGTTTGCCGCCCGATCTTCAGGTCAGGGCAAGGGACGGTTACGACCATTACCACCGGAATATTTCAAGGGGTTAAATTACGTCCTGAACGAACAGCCGGACAAGGCGATTGAAATCTTTATCAAGATGCTTGAGGTTGATAGCGAGACAGTGGAGACCCATTTTGCACTGGGCAGTTTGTTCCGGCGCAGGGGAGAGGTTGACCGCGCCATCCGTATACATCAGAACCTGATTGCTCGACCTGCCCTCGATAGTGAATACCGGTACCAGGCAATGCTCGAACTGGGGCTGGATTATATGAAACTGGGTATCCTGGACCGGGCCGAAGGACTCTTTTCCGAACTGGTTGCCACTGGACGCTTCATTATTCCTGCCCATAACCACTTGCTGGATATTTACCAGCAGGAACGTGAATGGGACAAGGCAATTAGCACGGCGAAAAAAATCGAATCGATTACCTCCCGTGACCTGCACCCGATCATGGCGCAGTTTCACTGTGAGATTGCCAGTACAGAACTGGTAGTCAATAACCTTCGTGATGCGACGCAGAATATTAAACGCGCTTTGAATCTGGACCCGCGTTGCGTTCGTGCGAGTCTGATGGAAGCAGATAATGCCAGGAATGCTGGTGATTATCAGACGGCTATCAAGGCCTACAGACGTATTGAAAAACAGGATGCAGACTATATTCCGGAAGTGATCAACTCATTGCGCAGCTGTTACCAGGCGCTGGGGCAGCTGGATAAATTCAGGAGCTTTCTTGGCGAAGTACTGAAAAACTATGGCAGTATTACCCCGCTGTTATATCTGACCGATATGATAGCCGATGATGAGAGTAATGCAGTGGCTATCAGTTTTATTTCCGAGCAATTACATTTACGTCCAAACGTACGTGGTGTGGATCATCTAATAAAATACGCCATTAGCAAGACGGACGGGGAATTAAACAAGAACCTGAATACAATCAAGGAACTGACGACCAGACTGCTGGAAGATCGACCTGTTTATAAATGTCACAATTGTGGTTTTGAAGCTAAAAAGCTGTACTGGAAGTGTCCTGGGTGCAAGTCCTGGAATTCTGTCAAACCGGTACAGGGAGCATATGGTGAATAACCCGAGAATTATTGTGTCGCTCGATTATCCCGAGCCATCACCGGCACTGGAACTCGTCCATCGGCTGGATCCCTCATTATGTAGGCTGAAGGTAGGCAAGGAGTTGTTTACCCGTAGCGGCCCGGCACTGGTAGAAAATATTATCAAGGCCGGTTTTTCTGTATTTCTCGATCTGAAGTTTCATGACATACCAAATACGGTTGCCGGTGCGTGCAAGGCGGCTGCAGATCTCGGTGTGTGGATGGTCAATGTGCATGCCTCTGGCGGGAGCAGGATGATCACAGCCGCACGGCAAGCAATAGAATCCTCGGCACACAAACCTTTGTTGATTGCGGTCACGGTACTTACCAGTCTGGCGGATACAGATCTCGCTGAAACCGGTGTAGCGTCAACGGTGGATGAGCAGGTACTCCGGCTAGCACGTCTCAGCATCGCATCCGGAGCAGACGGAGTGGTCTGCTCTGCGCGCGAAGTCACCTTATTGCGTAATCAAATCAAACAATCCTGTTATCTGGTCACCCCGGGTATACGCCCGCAGGGTTCTGAGGTAAATGATCAAATCAGGATTGTGACACCGGCCGACGCGATCACTGCCGGTAGTGATTATCTGGTGATTGGTCGCCCTATTACCCAGGCAGTTGATCCCTTGCAGGCCCTGGTGCATATCCGTGATGAAGTTGACGGTGCACTTGCTATGCTTGCCCGACGCTGACATAAGCTCAGCATTAACCGCACTGGAACTGAATTGCCCTGATAGTGAATCCTGTTAGCCCGTCTGCTGTGACCAACGATACCACCTCGCCGGATCTGTTCAGACCGGCGCTGCCTGTTAACGCCAATGACAGTTACCACTGGGGCAAACTGTATGGTAGCTCGCGTGGACTCGCCATTTTTAATGCTGCAAAGCTGGCGCAGGCACCACTGATAGTATTGACGGCCGATATAAAGACGGCTGAAAACCTGATGGAGGAACTGCGGTTTTTTGGTGAGGCCGCCGCCGATATCCCGCTGCTAACGTTTCCCGATTTGGAAACGCTACCCTATGATATATTTTCTCCTTACCAGGACATAATCTCCGAACGTCTGGCGACGCTGACCCGTCTTTCCACCTTGCATAAGGGCATACTTGTTGTCCCTGTATCAACTGTCATGCACCGGCTCATGCCAGCGAGTTATCTGCATGCACGCAGCCTTGATATCCGGACAGGTCAGCGTCTGGATATTGAGGAGTTCAGAAATCGACTGGTTCAGAATGGATACCGACTGGTATCGCAGGTGATTGAACATGGTGATATTGCCATACGTGGATCACTGCTCGACATTTACCCGATGGGTTTGCGCCAGCCTTACAGACTGGATCTGTTTGGTGATGAGGTAGACAGTATCCGGATCTTTGATCCCGAGACCCAACGTTCGATCGAAAAGGTCGAGCGGATGACGGTTTTGCCCGCCAGGGAGGTCAGCCTGGTTGAGGAGACAATTAATCGTTTTCGCTCGAACTGGCGTAATCGCTTTCAGGGTAGTCCGTCAAGTTCACATATCTATACCGATGTCACCAATGGCATGGCCCCGGCGGGGATAGAATATTATTTGCCGCTGTTTTATGAAACGACCAGCAGCCTGTTTGATTATCTGCCGTTGACCGGTCTTGTCATAATCGACGAGGGTGTGGAGACCGCTGCCGATTCTTTCTGGCGCGATATCCAGCGGCGTTATGAGCAGGGACGATATGATATTGAACGTCCATTGCTGCCACCGGACCAACTGTTTTTTTCCCCGGAGGACCTCACTGCCCGATTACAAACGCATACACGCGTCTTTTGCCAGGGGCTTGCAGTTAATGATCGTCTTCACGCCTTTAATTATGCGACACGTACACCGCTGCAAATGCCGGTCGACATACGTGCACGTGAACCTCTGGGAATGCTCCAGCGTTTTATTGCAGAATTCGCGGGCAGGGTACTGATTCTGGCTGAGTCACCGGGCAGGCGTGAGACGCTGTCCGAGATGTTTCGCAACCATGGACTCACACCCCGTCAGGTTAAGGGTTGGGACGAATTCCTGCACTCCGATGCCACACTGGCGCTGGCGATAGCACCTGTCCAGAACGGCACGATAGTAGATCAGCCCCATATCGCCATTATCAGCGAGTCACAATTGTTCGGCGAACGTGTACAGCAGAGACGTCTGCGTAAACGTCGCCAGAGTGAATCAGATGCACTGGTGAAAAGCCTGGCCGAGTTGACCATAGGCGCACCGGTCGTGCATGAAGATAATGGTGTAGGTCGCTACCACGGACTGATTACGCTGGAAGTTGGCGGTATCCTCAATGAATTTATCTGTCTCGAATACGACAAGGGTGACAAGCTGTATGTACCGGTCTCGGCACTCAATTTGATCAGCCGTTATACCGGAGCGGATCCAGAACATGCCCCCTTGCACCGGCTCGGTAGCAACCAGTGGCAGAAGGCAAAGGAACGCGCCAGCAAGCGCGTGGTCGATGTGGCAGCGGAGTTGCTGGAGTTACATGCGCGCCGTGCCGCCAGGACCGGTAACAGTTTCCAGTTTGATGAAGATGCCTATCTTGGCTTTGTGCAGGGATTCCCGTTTGAGGAAACACCGGATCAGCTTGATGCTATCAATGCTGTGCTTGCGGATATGAAACAGGCCAAACCGATGGACAGGCTGATTTGTGGTGATGCCGGGTTTGGCAAGACCGAAGTGGCTATGCGTGCCGCGTTTATTGCAGTTAATGGCGGTAAACAAGTGGGTATCCTGGTACCTACCACCCTGCTGGCACAGCAACATTACCAGAATTTCCGCGATCGCTTTGCGGACTGGCCATTCCGTATCGAGGTGCTGTCACGGTTTGTGGATCGCAAACAGCAGGACGACGTCATTCGTGATATCGAAAATGGCAAGGTTGATATTGTTATCGGCACGCACAGGCTGTTACAGGACGATATTCGTTTCAGTCGATTGGGGCTTATTGTTATCGACGAAGAACACCGGTTCGGAGTCAGACAGAAGGAAAAATTCCGGGCGATACGCGCCGAGATCGATGTGTTGACGCTGACCGCGACACCTATCCCGCGCACGCTGAACATGGCGATAGCGGAACTGCGTGATCTGTCCATTATTGCCTCGCCGCCATCCCGTCGGCAGGCGATCAAGACGTTTGTATTCGAATGGCGTGACCAGATTCTGCAGGAGGCGATCCAGCGCGAGATCCAGCGTGGCGGACAGGTTTATTTCCTGCATAATGAAGTGGATTCCATAGAAAATCAGGCAGAGAAGGTGCAGGCGCTGGTGCCGGAAGCCCGGGTACAGTTTGCCCATGGCCAGATGCCGGAAAAACAACTGGAACAGGTGATGCTCGATTTTTATCATCGCCGCTTTAACATACTGGTCTGCACAACCATTATTGAAACCGGTATTGACGTCCCCAGCGCGAACACAATTATTATCAACCGGGCTGACAAGTTTGGCCTGGCCCAGTTGTACCAGTTGCGGGGCAGGGTAGGCCGGTCACACCATCGCGCCTATGCCTATCTGCTGATACCCTCACTCAAATCGATTACAAAAGATGCTATCAAGCGGCTTGAGGTGATCGAGTCGCTCGAAGATCTCGGCATCGGGTTTACACTGGCCATACATGACCTGGAAATCCGGGGTGCCGGTGAGATCCTGGGTGAGGAACAGAGCGGCCAGATCCAGGAAATCGGTTTTGGTCTGTACATGGATCTGCTCGACCGTGCCGTGCGTGCACTGAAGTCCGGTAACCAGCCCCGACTGGACCGTCCGCTGGATCATGGCGCCGAAGTCGAGTTTCATGTGCCCTCGTTGATCCCGCAGGATTATCTGGCCGACGTGCAGACCCGGCTGATTATGTACAAGCGTATTGCCAGTGCGCGGGATGATGAAGACCTCGTGAGTCTGCAGGAGGAGATGATAGATCGGTTTGGTCTGTTGCCCGAGCCACTGAAAAACCTGTTTGCCATTACCCGACTGAAACACCGGGCAGCGCCACTCGGGATCAGGAAGATCGAGATGGGGGCCAAGGGTGGCCGTATCCTGTTCGAAAATGTGACCCGTATTGATCCGGTACGGATTATCATGCTGATTCAGAAGGAAGCACGTACCTACAAACTGGACGGTTCTGACAAGTTAAAGATAATACGTGAATTTGCCGATGTGCAATCACGGCTTGATTTCCTGTATGATTTGTTTGACAAAATAGCACTCAGGGACACTGCATGATCAGGATCTGGACCAGGATGTTTTTACTACTTGTCACCGTGACGGGTACACAGACCGTTTCGGCCCAGTGGTACCAGGTAGAAATGATAGTCTTTGAACACGTCAATCCTGGTTTTGATGGTGAGGACTGGTATCGTGACCCTGGACTGGTACCGCTGACCAGTACGGTCAGACCGGTATATTATGTAAACCTGCCACCCCCACCCCCGCCGCTGGCAGTAGAGGGTGTGTTGCCAGTGCAGGATTCAGAACCCATGATCCCTTACCGGATACTGCCGGCGTCCAGACATCGCCTTCAGGGTGTCTACCAGACCTTGCGACAGTCGCGCGATTACCGACCGAAATACCATATTGCCTGGCTTCAGCCGGGACAGGACGGCAGTCGTGCCCGTGCACTGCATCTGCAACAGGATGACAGTGGCAGTCTGTTTGAACTGACAATGCCACCGGCACGGGTGACTGATCCGATGCCAACCGGATTTTACGAGCCGGTGAAATTATTACTG
>CAMBTO010000059.1 GCA_945870865.1 Klebsiella pneumoniae | reverse complement strand
GTGGCAGAAACAGTACCTCATGTCCGGCCAGTGTGCCATGGATGATCGGCCCTGACGGTGCACCATACAGGGTATTACAGTGTTGCCTGTCGGTAATCTGGACGGTCTCCAGCCGGGTCAGCCCGGTACCGCCGATAATGGCGATCCGTTTCATCGTGCCGCCAGTCCGGTCTTGCCGGCCCAGTCACGGCTGAATAGCAGTGCAGATCTGCCGCTGCGTGACCCATGCTGCAGGGCCCACATCAGGGCGGCCTTGCGTGCGGTCTCGTCCAGGCTGAATTGTTCGCCGAGCATTTTGCCCAGCCAGTATTGCACGAGTTCGAGATACTGGTCCTGGTTGAACGGATTAAAGGCGACCCACAGTCCAAAGCGTTCAGACAGAGACAACTTTTCCTCTATGCCTTCGCTTAAATGCAGTTCATCGTCTATGAGTCCGCTTTCCAGATTTTCATGCATGTGTTCCGGGACCAGATGGCGGCGGTTCGAGGTCGCATAGATCAGTGTGTTCTCCGGTAATGGATTGACTGATCCATCAAGTATGACCTTGATGGCCTTATAGCCGGGGTCTGTCGCTTCAAACGAGAGGTCATCGCAAAAGATAATATATCGCCCTTTTTGTTCATACAGTGCATCGCAAATGGTGGACAATTTGCCGAGGTCATCGCGTTGTACCTCGATCATCCTCAGACCTTCAGTATGATAGTGATTCAACAGTGCCTTGATCAGTGAGGATTTACCCGTACCCCGCGGACCCCATAACAACACATTGTTTGCAGGCAGGCCGTTGATGAACTGCAATGTATTGGTCATTAACAGCTGTTTCTGTTTATCAATACATTTCAGGTCGTCCAGACGGATATTGTTCAGTCGTCTGACAGGCTCGAGCCGACGGCTGTCAGCAGAATAACACCAGCAGTAGTCCTGTACGGGATCCAGCATCAATCCCGGGGAGCGGGCCGTGCCCAGCTGGACTTCCAGCCTGTCCAGCAGCTGGTTTGCGCGTTTAAAAAATGAATCCATTTCAGACATGGCTACAACTCACACTTATCCGGTGGTCAAAGCGGGTAATTATATGATTTTTCGGATGAATCCTGCAGAAATAATTCATCCGGGCAAGTCGGTTGAAAACAGATCAGAAGCAGTGGGTTGAATCTAAGGGGAATCGGTCCAGTGAACGCGCTGACTGCCTGTTAAAACGGCCGCGTGTAAAATCACCCAATCCACAAAATATTATCTACAGCCTTAGCCAGAAACCACTAAATCTGGTACTCTTGCCCCCTGATTTTGCGGGACAGAAACCGGCCCGGTCCGGACTCTGTTTCCACACCGATGATAGAATAATTCATGAGGTAAATTCATGTTCAATAAGGATATGAAAATAGCAGGTTATGATGATGTGCTCTGGCAGGCGATGCAGGGCGAGGTTAGGCGTCAGGAAGAGCATATTGAACTGATAGCCTCGGAAAATAATGTCAGCCCGCGTGTATTGGAGGCCCAGGGCTCGATATTGACGAATAAATATGCCGAGGGTTATCCCGGCAAGCGTTATTATGGTGGTTGTGAATATGCCGACGTGATCGAACAGCTGGCCATTGATCGGGCCAAAACACTGTTTGGTGCCGATTTTGCCAATGTTCAGCCGCATTCCGGTTCACAGGCGAACGGGGCGGTCTATCTGGCCCTGTGTCAGCCCGGTGATGTGATCATGGGCATGAGCCTGGCCGATGGTGGCCACTTGACCCACGGTTCCTCGGTCAATGCCTCCGGGCGTCTCTATCATGCGGTCCAGTACGGACTGGATCCGGCGACCGGTGAAATCAATTATGACCAGGCCGAACGCCTCGCACTCGAACACAAGCCGAAATTGATCATGACCGGGTTTTCAGCCTATTCACGTGTGGTTAACTGGCAGCGTTTCCGCGAGATTGCGGACAAGGTCGGTGCCTATCTGGTGGCAGATATCGCCCATGTGGCCGGTCTGGTTGTCGCCGGGCTGTATCCCAGTCCGGTCCAGATTGCGGACGTGACGACCACGACCACGCACAAGACGCTGCGAGGTCCTCGTTCTGGACTGATCATGGGCCGTGAAAACAAGGATATAGAAAAGAAGATCAATTTTTCCGTTTTCCCGGGTTATCAGGGCGGACCGTTGATGCATGTGATTGCGGCCAAGGCGGTGGCATTCAAGGAGGCGATGGAACCGGAATTCAACGTTTACCAGCAGCAGGTGCTGAACAACGCTAGGGCCATGGCAGAAGAATTTATTAAGCGCGGCGTCAAGATAGTCTCCGGTGGCACGGATAATCACCTGTTTCTGGTTGATCTGGTCGACAAGGGTATGACAGGTAAGGAACTGGATGCCGCACTCGACAGGGCGCATATCACCGTCAACAAAAATGCGGTGCCGAACGATCCGCAGTCACCGTTTATCACCAGTGGCATACGCATTGGAACACCTTCAATCACGACACGCGGCTTCCGCGAGGTCGAGGCACGCCAGGTGGCCAACATGATTTGTGATGTGATTGACAGTCGCTGTGAAGAGTCTGTCCTTGCCCGTATCCGGGGACAGGTCAAGTTATTGTGTGACCGTTACCCGATGTATGAGCGTTAGGCACACAGTGGATATTCACGCGGACAAGGTTAGCTAGATGCATTGCCCGTTCTGCGCTGCCACCGAGACCAAGGTAATCGACTCGCGTCTGGTTGGTGTAGGAGACCAGATTCGGCGTCGCCGGGAGTGTCTGCAATGCCAGGAGCGATTCACGACGTACGAATCAGCCGAGCTGAATTTTCCGCGTATTATCAAATCGGATGGTCGTCGCCAGAAGTATATTGAGGAAAAACTGCGGGCCAGTTTTCTCCGCGCACTGGAAAAACGACCGGTGCCGATGGAGATGGTCGAGATTGCAATCAGTCGTGTTGGGCACAAGCTGCGTGCGCTGGGTGTACGCGAAATCAAGTCACGTCAGGTCGGTGAATGGGTTATGGAGGAGCTGCGCCAGATGGACAAGGTGGCTTATGTGCGCTTTGCTTCGGTGTACCGCAGTTTTGAAGATGTACGCGCCTTTCTGGATGAAATCGCCAAGCTGGAAAATGACCTGCCACCGGAAATCCGGGAGAACCAGCTAAATCTTCTCACCAATGACAGTGAAGAAACTTGAAGTGGTCTGCGGCTGATCATCTGCATATGGCGCAGGCACTCAGGCTTGCCGGAAACGGCCTGTACACGACCACCCCGAACCCGCGTGTGGGTTGCGTAATTGTTAATAAGGATGAGATCGTTGGACAAGGCTGGCATATGCAGGCCGGTGCCGATCATGCCGAGATCATTGCATTAAAACAGGCTGGCGATCGTGCGCGCGGCGCGACCTGTTATGTCACGCTGGAGCCGTGTATCCATACCGGCAAGACCCCACCGTGTACACCGGCTTTGCTGGGAGCGGGAATCTCCCGAGTTGTTACAGCGATGATCGATCCGAACCCCCGTGTGGCCGGTAAGGGTTTGCAACATTTAGCCACTGCCGGTGTACTCGCCGCGAATGGTCTGATGGAAAAAGCTGCACGGGCACTGAATACCGGTTTTATCAAGCGCATGACGAAGGGACTTCCCTATGTGAGATGCAAGCTGGCGATCAGCGTGGATGGCAAGACGGCCTTGAATAACGGCAGCAGCAAATGGATTACCAGTGAGGCGGCCAGAAAGGACGCCCAACAGCTGCGGGCACAAAGCTGTGCCATCATGACAGGTATTGGTACCGTGCTCGCCGATGACCCGCTGTTGACGGTCCGCGATATTGAGAAACTTTCTAGACAACCATTACGGGTGATCATCGACCGACAACTGCGCCTGCCGCTGTCGGCAAAACTGCTCGATCAGCCTGGAAAGGTACTGTTATTAACCACCTGTCAGGATCAGGACAAGCAACGGCAGTTGCAGGTCCGGGGAGTGCAGGTGCACATGCCGGAGTCAACTGACTTTCTGCAGGAAAGTTTGCGTTATCTGGCGGAACATCACGAGATTAATGAACTGCTGGTCGAGGCCGGTCCAGGCTTGACCGGCAGTTTAATCAGGGCCGGTCTGGCGGATGAAATGGTTGTTTATCAGGCGCCCATACTGCTGGGCGACAAGGCGATGTCGATGCTGACGCTACCTGAATTCAGTGATATGAACGATGGCATCCGTATGACATTGACGGATTCACGTGCTGTGGGTACGAACATGCGTTTTCGCTATCGTTTCAGCGAGGACTGAGGCTCGATGTTTACCGGCATTATAACCGCTGTGGGTTCCGTCAGTCGTACCGAAATCATCAACGGTGATATGCGTGCGATCATCGACGTTGGCACACTCGATCTGACCGATGTGATTATTGGTGACAGTATCAGTGTCAACGGCGTGTGTCTTACCGTCATCGCGGTAGCCGGAAGCTGTTTTACCGCTGATATCTCGTCCGAGACACTATCCTGCACAACATTCAATACACTCGTGGATGGAAATATTGTGAACCTGGAAAAGGCGATGCAGGCCACCTCGCGTCTGCACGGTCATATTGTGACCGGACATATTGATGGTACCGGACATGTCGTATCCATAGAGCCGGATGCAAGATCAATCCGGGTCAAAATTGATATCCCCGCGCCATTACAGCGTTATATTTGCAAAAAAGGATCGGTTTGTATCGATGGTGTCAGTTTGACAGTGAATGATGTTGCAGACAGGGCTGTCAGTGTCAATATCATACCCCATACAATCCAGCAGACTCGTTTTGCAGACTACCGTGTTGGCAGTCTGGTCAATATCGAGGTAGACATCATCGCCCGTTATCTGGAACGGCTGCAAACGACCGGTCTCTAGATACAAACCCTGCTGTTCTGGCTATACTGTCGCTGTTAATACTGCTGTCCGGAAACTTAAATGTCGCTTGATAAAACAGAAGATTTAATCATCGAAATACGCGCGGGCCGTATGGTCATCCTGATGGATGATGAAGACCGTGAAAATGAGGGTGATTTTGTGCTTGCCGCCGAGTGCGTGCGTGCGGAAGACATCAACTTCATGGCGCGTTATGGCCGCGGACTGATTTGTCTGCCCCTGAGCAAGGAACACTGTCGCAGGCTGAACCTGCCCCTGATGGCGCGCAATACCTATTCAGACACCAGCACCAATTTTACAGTCTCGATAGAGGCTGCCGAGGGTGTCACTACCGGAATTTCTGCCGCAGACCGCGCCTTGACCATCCGCAAGGCCGTTGCCGAAAATGCCCAACCTGCGGACCTGGTCCAGCCCGGCCATGTATTTCCTTTGATGTCACACCCCGGAGGTGTATTGTCGAGGGCAGGCCATACCGAAGCCGGTTGCGATCTTGCCAGACTGGCTGGTTTCAGTCCGGCGGCAGTTATCGTGGAAATCATGAATGATGACGGTACCATGGCTCGCAGACCCGATCTGGAAAAGCTTGCAGTTACCTTCGGCCTGAAGATAGGCACGATTGCAGACCTAATCCGTTACCGGATCGAAAACGAAAAGACTATTGAACGCATGACAGCATCGCCATTGAGTACCGAGTTTGGTGAGTTCACTCTGTATACATTTCGTGACAGTCTGAAAAACAACCTGCATTTTGCACTGGTCAGGGGAGAAATCAATCCGGAGATACCGATACCGGTACGCGTGCATATCGAGAATCCGATCTTTGACCTGATCGGCGGTAGCCTGAAAAGCAGTTGGCCGGTCCGCGCGGTGCTGCAGCGGTTGTCACAGGAAAAAAATGGCGTTCTGGTCGTGTTATGCAACCAGATAGAGCCTGATAACCTCATCGCCCAGATCCAGAGTATGACCAGCACGGTGCCGGAAGTAACCGGCAAGAAACAGGGCAGTCGGGAGTTTCGGACCATCGGGCTGGGTTCGCAGATCTTGTCCGATCTCGGTGTGAAAAAGATGATCGTGATGAGTTCGCCCAAACGTTACCATGCAATTTCAGGCTTTGGCCTTGAAATTGTTGAGTACATGACGAACTGATATGGCGACCGGGATCGTGCCAACCGTCCAACCCGGCTGTCCGCTATGGTCGTTCAAGACACGCCGTAAATACATCCATGTAGGCTCGGGTGCCGCATTCATGCGGCACATGGTCTTTCACAACCATAGCGGACAGCCGGGTTGAACACCGCAAGAGAGATGAGATTTTGGATAAATTTAAACTAGTCGAGGCAGAAGGCCGGATTGCACCTTGTCAGGTTACTGTTGTCATGAGCAACTACAACAGTTATATCGTTGACAGGTTATTGCAGGGTTGTATCGCTACTTTAAATGCCGCCGGCATAGGCAACAACTCAATTACCGTTGTGAAGGTGCCTGGTGCAGTAGAGATACCGGTGATGGCCAGAGAGATAGCGGTAACAGTAAAACCGGATGCGATTATCACCCTCGGTGCGATTATACGCGGGGAGACACCGCATTTTGATATCATCGCGCAAACCTGTTCCGATGGCGTGACTCGGGTTGCGCTCGACTTCGGTTTGCCAGTGATCTTTGGTGTATTGACGGTAGACAATTTCAGCCAGGCGCAGGACAGGGCAGGGGATGCAGAGAGTAACAAGGGTTCCGAGGCGGCACAGGCCGCAGTGGAAATGATTTCAGTGATGCGAAAAATCAGGGCTTGAATCGGTAATGAATCAGGGTTATTCAAAACATGCGCGTATCCGCTCCAGACGGTCCGTCATACAGGCGTATTACCAGTGGTTGATGACACGTCGACCAGTGGCCGAGATCATCAATGAGTTCAAGGCTGAGCGCGCTGAATTAAAAAAGGCCGACATCGAGTATTTTGACCAGGCCATGCACGGCATGCATGAAAAGCGGGACGAAATTGATGAACAGCTGAAAGACCTGCTGGATCGTCCGGGTGAGGAGCTGGATCCGGTTGAAAATGCCGTATTGCATCTCGGCGCCTATGAGCTGATGTATTTGCCGGAGATACCCTGCCGTGTTGTTATCAACGAGGCCATCGATCTGGCAAAAATGTTTGGTGCCGAACAGTCGCACAAGTATATCAACAGCATACTGGATCGCATTGCACATAAATACCGTACCGCCGAGCTGAATCAGCGCTGACGGTACCCGAAAATGCCTGCTTCCGAGTTTGAGATTATAGAACAGGTATTCAGGGCAAGGGCCGCTTCCGGCCCAGGTGTTATTTGCGGTATCGGTGATGATGCTGCAATCCTACAGGTACCCACCGGTCATCAGCTTGTCGTATCAACCGATACCCTGGTCAGTGGCGTCCATTTTTTTGCTGATGGTGATCCGTATGATATCGGATACAGGTCACTCGCCGTCAATCTGAGTGATATGGCAGCGATGGGGGCTGTGCCTGCATGGATGACGCTGTCACTCACACTGCCCGAAAATGATATTGCCTGGCTGCATAAATTTGCAGATGGGCTATTCGAACTTGCCAATCAATCCGGTGTCGTCCTGACAGGTGGCAATATGGCACATGGCCCACTGTCGATAACGATTACCATCATGGGAACTGTACCGACAGGTAAGGCATTGTTGCGTTCCGGTGCACAGACCGGTGACCTCATTTACGTAACCGGGCAGCTGGGCATGGCCGCGCTGGCACTGGCCATCACCATGGGCGAAATCAACTGGCAGGGCCCGCCGCCCGCCGCCTGTAGCGAACGATTATTACGTCCACAACCGCGAGTGCAGACGGGCCTTGCACTACGTAATCTGGCCAGTGCCTGTATCGACATCTCGGATGGTCTGGCCGCGGACCTCGGCCACCTGTTACAAGCGAGCGGCAAGGGCGCGGACATCCGCCTGGCGTCACTACCGATAGACCCCTGTTTCCATCATCTATCTCGCCAGCAGATGCACAACTATGCCTTGTGCCGTGGTGATGACTATGAACTCTGTTTTACACTACCGGTGCAACATCATCAGACTATGCTGGATATAGCACAGACAGACTGTCAGATCAGCTGTATAGGTGTGATTAAACAGATTCCGGGTATACACTGGATCGAAGCTGACGGCAGGAAAATCAGTCTGGCAGAGACTGGCTATCGGCATTTCGGCGATTAACGACATAGCCCGGGTAATTTACGCGTATAAATCAATTGTCATAAGTCAGGCTTCTTCATACACCCGAACAGTACACTTTGCCATGACCGGAGTACGTCAAATGGAAAGCAACAGATACAGGATTGAGAAAGACAGCATGGGTGACGTGCGCGTCCCCATTGATGCGCTTTATTCGGCACATACCCAGCGCGCTGTTGAAAACTTTCCGGTCAGTGGCATTACGCTACCGCGTAGCGTCATCCGTGCACTTGGTCTTATCAAGGCCGCGCTGGCCGGGACCAACGGCGAACTCGGCCTGCTTGAAGGTGACATGACTACTGCCATCATCAGCAGTGCACTCGAAGTAGCTGATGGCAGGTATGACAGCCAGTTTCCGCTTGATATCTTCCAGACCGGTTCCGGCACCAGTTCAAATATGAACTGCAATGAGGTCATTGCCACTCTTGCGACGCGCAGGCTCGGTGAAATCGTACACCCGAATGATCATGTCAATCTGGGGCAGAGTAGTAATGATGTGATACCGACTGCCATCCATGTCAGCGCATCTTTGCTGCTACATGAGCAGTTATTACCTGCACTGGAACATTTGGTAAAAACACTCTCGGACAAGTCGCGGCAGTTGCAAGATGTTATCAAGACGGGCAGGACTCACCTGATGGATGCGATGCCCTTGACCATGGGCCAGGAGGTCGGCGGCTGGGAGTCTCAGATACGTAACGGTATCGCCAGACTGGAGGACGCGAGTAAACGGCTGGACATGTTACCGCAGGGCGGCACAGCCGTTGGTACCGGCATCAATGCGCACCCGCAACTGGCCGCTCTATTTACAAGGAAGTTATCGGAACTGACAGGCATCACTTTTGTCCCCAAGACGGATTTCTTCGAAGGTCTAAGTACACAGGATGCCGCAGTCGAAATGAGCGGACAGTTAAAGACACTGGCTGTCAGTCTGATGAAGATCAGTAACGATCTGCGCTGGATGAACAGCGGGCCGCTGGCCGGCCTGGGTGAGATCGTGCTGCCGGCGTTACAGCCCGGTAGCAGTATCATGCCCGGCAAGGTCAATCCGGTCATACCGGAGGCGGTGTGTATGGTGTGTGCGCAGGTCATCGGTAACGACACCACGATCACGGTTGCCGGACAGTCCGGTAATTTTCAGTTGAATGTGATGTTGCCGGTCATCGCCTATAGCCTGGGCCAGAGTATCGAAATTCTGGCCAATGCATCACGCCTGCTGGCAGACAAGGCCATCCGTGATTTTACCATCAACCAGACACAGCTGGATGTCGCACTGGCGAGAAACCCGATCCTGGTGACCGCATTAAATTCAGTTATTGGTTATGAGCTGGGCGCCCGTATTGCAAAAGAGGCCTATGCACGTCATTTGCCGATCCGTGATGTTGCCCGGGAGCTGAGCGGTCTGTCGGAGGGAGATCTCGATCGCCTGCTGGATCCGGCCGCACTTGTCAAAGGCGGCATAGTCAAATAGTTTATACTTCAATAAACCAGAGGATACGATATGAAGACGGTGTTATTAACAGATGACAATTAGGACATCATCGAACTGGTCAAGTTGATACTGTCCAAATCCGGCTATAACCTCAAGTTAGCAACCGGAGGCAAGGACGCGCTGCATATCTGCAAGGAGTCACTGCCGGACCTGATCCTGCTGGATCTGCGTATGCCGGATATTGACGGTTTTATCGTGACCCGGGCGCTGCGCGGGACCGGATTTACTAAACCGATCATCATCCTGACCGGTTCGGAGTCAGAGGCTGATCGGAAAAAGGCTTTTGATGCCGGTTGCGATGCTTATATTGTCAAAACGATGGAGATGCGCGAACTTGAGCATACGATAGACCGGTTTTTACAGACCGGTGGTGGTCTCTGACACAGGCGAATAGCATGTCCTATCAACTACACCAGATAAATATAAGCTATGTACCGGTTGAAGACCGGCTCATGATGAGGATCAATACGAAGCAGGGCATAGAATACCGGGTATGGCTGACACGCCGGTTCACCGGTATTCTGATCGGTTTATTGACGAAGGAAATTGACAAACATGGCGGCATACCGGTGCTGGCCTCTACCGATCAGACCCGCTCGCTTTTCAAACAGGGGGCGATGGAAAAACCCTACGAGGCCGACAAGGTCGTGGATATGCCGCTGGGATAGACCGGCATACTGGCTTATAAAATCAATTATAAATCGAATCCGGACGCATCACTGGCACTGGAACTGCTGCCAGAACAAGGCAAGGGTGTAAACATGAGCCTGAACAAATCATTATTGTTCCTGTTTTATAATCTGTTGACACAGGCGTGTGCGCACACGGAATGGAAACTGCCGGAAGGCGGCGCTTCAAATACGAAACACTAATGGGGACAGGCTAAAGACTGTCCCCATTCGATATTCAGCTTTAAGCGGCCAACTGCCTTAATACATACTGCAGTATGCCACCGTTATTGTAGTACTCCCATTCCTTCGGGGTATCCACTCGTACGGTCACGTTGAAGCGTATTGCGGTACCGGACGCCGGTGTGGCGACCACGGTGACTTCCTTTACGCCAGAACGGAACCCTTCGATGGAATAGACCTCCTGGCCAGTCAGCCCGAGTGATTTCGCATTTTGTCCGGACTGGAAGGTCAGTGGTAATACCCCCATGCCAACGAGGTTGGAACGATGGATACGTTCAAAGCTCTCCGCAATGACCGCACCTACACCGAGCAGTGTAGTACCCTTCGCGGCCCAGTCGCGTGATGAACCGGTACCGTATTCCTTGCCGGCAATGATGATCAGTGGTGTTCCGGAGGCCTGGTATTTCATCGAGGCGTCATAAATCGACATCTTCTCACCGGTAGGCAGATACGAGGTCACACCGCCTTCGGTCCCCGGTACCAGCTGGTTACGGATACGGATATTCGCAAATGTGCCACGCATCATCACTTCATGGTTGCCACGACGTGATCCGTAGGAATTGAAGTCAGCCGGTGCCACACCATTTTCCATCAGGTATTTGCCAGCCGGGCTGTCTTTATTGATGTTGCCGGCAGGCGAGATGTGATCGGTCGTGATGCTGTCCCCGAGCATCGCCAGGATACGTGCGTTTGAGATCGCCACGACTGGTTTGGCCACCTTGCCCATGTTGGTAAAGTAGGGCGGGTTCTGGATATAGGTCGACTTGTTGTTCCACACATAACGGTTAGATTCAGGCACCTTCAGTCCGGCCCATCGTGCATCGCCCTCAAAGACATTCCTGTAGCTGCCCTGGAACATCTTCGAATCAATCGTGGCAGCGATCGTATCGGCGATCTCTTTCTGGCTCGGCCAGATATCTTTCATGAATACGTCCTTGCCATTGGCATCCTGGCCTATCGGGTCGCGGGTCAGGTCGATCTTCATTGTTCCGGCAATCGCATACGCCACGACCAGCGGCGGAGAGGCGAGGAAATTCATCTTCACTTCTGCATGCACACGCCCTTCAAAGTTACGGTTGCCCGACAAAACCGAGCTGACGATCAAATCGGATTGTTTGATGGCATTGCTGACCGGTTCGAGCAAGGGGCCGGAGTTACCGATACAGGTGGTACAGCCATAACCTACGATGTTGAATCCAAGCTGGTTCATATAGGGAGTCAGGCCGGCCTTGTCCAGGTAATCGCGCACAACCAGCGATCCGGGCGCCAGACTGGTCTTCACCCATGGCTTGACCTTCAGGCCCTTTTCACAGGCCTTTTTCGCCAGCAGTGCCGCACCGATCATTACATTCGGATTGGAGGTGTTAGTGCAGGAGGTAATCGCAGCAATGACAATATCACCGTCACGCAGGTCAAATTTTGCACCGTTGTCCAGTACAACCGGGGCGGCGGCCTCGTTACCAGGGCGGGTATCCTTCAGGTATTTGCCTATGGCCTGTTTGGCATTGGCCAACACTATACGGTCTTGCGGACGTTTCGGACCTGCGATACTGGGTACCACGGTGGCCATATCCAGTTCCAGCACATCGGTATAATGCGCTACCGGACTGCCAGCATCACGCCACATACCCTGAGCCTTCGCATAGGCCTCGACCAGTGCGAGCTGATCATCCGGGCGACCGGACAGCCGCAGGTAATTTATTGTCTCCCCGTCTATCGGGAAGATACCGCAGGTTGCGCCATATTCCGGTGCCATATTCGCGATAGTAGCGCGGTCGGCCAGCGGCAGGTTGTCCAGACCGGGACCAAAAAACTCGACGAACTTCTCTACAACACCCTTTTTCCTCAGCATCTCCACGACTGTCAATACGAGGTCGGTAGCGGTCGCGCCTTCGACCAGTTTGCCGGTCAGTTTGAATCCAATGACCTGCGGTATCAGCATGGTGATAGGCTGGCCCAGCATCGCCGCCTCAGCCTCGATACCACCGACGCCCCAGCCGAGTACACCGAGGCCATTGATCATCGTAGTATGCGAATCGGTACCCACCAGCGTGTCCGGATAGGCCACAGTTTCGCCGTCCTTCTCGGCCGAGAAGATGGTACGTGCGAGAAACTCCAGATTGACCTGGTGCACGATGCCGGTGTCTGGCGGTACAACCTGGAAGTTCGAGAATGCCTTCTGGCCCCAGCGCAGAAACTGGTAACGTTCCTCATTGCGATCAAATTCAATCGCGGCATTTTTTTCCATCGCGTCAGCGGTACCGTAATGGTCGACCTGGACTGAGTGATCTATGACCAGTTCGGCCGGGGAGAGCGGATTGATCTTGTCCGGATTCCCACCCAGCTGACTCATTGCATCACGCATCGCGGCAAGGTCAACCACAGCGGGTACACCGGTAAAATCCTGCATCAGGACACGCGCCGGAGTGAAGGCAATTTCAGTATCGGGTTCACTGGCCGGATTCCAGTTTGCCAGTGACTTGATGTTCTCGCCAGTAATGTTGATGCCATCTTCATGGCGCAACAGGTTTTCCAGCAGGATCTTCAGGGAAAATGGCAGGGTAGCCACATCGCCCTGGTTATAGATAGCGGGCAGGGAGAAATAGGTGTATTTCCTGCCATTGACATTCAGTGAGGACCTGGCGTTAAAGCTATTTTTCATCGACGACTCCGGAGATCAATTGGGTGGTTCATAAAGGTGGCTATTATGCGATATTTCATGAGTCCGTGACAGTGAAAATTCCTGATTATGCAAGTCCGGATACCTGGATAATCGGTCATCGGCGGAATGGTTTGCCCGTGTAAGACCGTGTGCCGCATGGATGCGGCACACGAGCCTACATGGGCGTATTCACGGCGTGTCTGTAACGGGCGAACCGTTCCACCGATGTCACTCGATATATCTGTACTGAACCGCTTAATTACGCGACGTATGTATGACACCGCCGCCCAGACAAGTCTCTCCCTCATAAAAGACAACGTACTGGCCGGGTGTGATGGCGCGTTGGGGGTCTGCAAAGCGCACGGTCAGTGCATCTGCATCAATGGC
>CAMBTO010000058.1 GCA_945870865.1 Klebsiella pneumoniae | reverse complement strand
GATCAATGGCATGTCGGTCAGGGTCGATTATTACCGAGTACCTCTGTAGATCAGTTTGCCGCAACGCTCGCCAAATGGTTCGGGGTTACCGACCCCGAGTTACAACTGTTATTACCGAATATCCGGAACTATGGTGTTGCAGGCGGCAGACCGGATTATCCTGTAAATCTCGGATTTCTGGGCGGCCCGATTATCTAAAAGGACACTCGTTGGTATTCAGTTTGATATAGGACTTGTCCTACGGCTGTTCTCCGGCCACATAGGGGGGAAGGTTTTGCAGGAAGTCGCTCCAGTATTTGTTCATGGTCGACATTTTCGCATATTTTGCCCGCTATTACACAGGGTAAGGTTTCAGTCCGGTTTCCTGCCTCCCAGACCGGCAACCGTTGTTTCTATCCACTGTTCGGCTTCGTTTGTTATTTCTTCTACCGACTTACCCGCTGGCTGGATAACCGGGCCGATGACCATGCGGATTGTCCCTGGCCATTTATCCAGACTGTTTTTAGGCCAGTAACTGCCGGCATTATGGGCTACTGGCACGACTGGATAACCGGTCTTCGCTGCGAGCAGCGCACCACCGGCCTGGTATTTACGCCGCTCACCCGGTGCAGTGCGTGTGCCTTCCGGAAAGATGACGACCCATAAACCGCGATCGAGCCTCGCGCGACCGTCATTCACTATCTGTTTCAGCGCGCGCATACCGGACGAGCGATTGATGGCGATCGGCTGCATTGAAGCGAGTCCCCAGCCATAGATCGGTATCCACAACAGTTCACGCTTGAGGATCCAGACCTGGGTCGGAAAGTGGATCTGCAGTGCAAGCGTCTCCCAGGCGGACTGGTGTTTGCAGAGGATGATCGCCGGGCCAGCGGGGATGTTTTGCAGACCTTCAACGCGATGGTCGAGGCCGCAGAGATGCTTGAGTGTCCAGAAATTGAATACGGCCCAGCGTGACATGATACGAAAGCGCAGCGGGAAGTTCAGCGGCAGGATCACAACTCCGATCACAACAAATACAACGGTTGCCAGTGCCAGCAGGACATAAAACAGCAGTGAGCGGATCCGGATCATCTATAACCGTGAGGACACATTATGACTGCCATCAGGTGGCCAGTTTTGAGATGTTCGCCACGCGGTTGGTCAGGCTGGCCACTTCATGCAACAGGGCAAAGCGGTTTGAACGAAGTGATTCATCTTCTGCGTTGACCATCACCTTGTCAAAAAAGGCCGTGACTGGTTTGTGTAGCCGGGCGGTCAGGATCAGTGCCTGTTTGAACTGGCTACCTGCCATCAGGCCATCGACCTCTGTGCGTATCGTGCGGGTTGCAGTCAATAAGGCCTTTTCCTCATCCTGCTGCATTATTGTGGCGTTGGCTGTCGTTGATATCTGTGCGGATGCCGATTTGCTGATGATATTGCGTATACGTTTGTCGGCCTCGGCCAGACCGGATGCCTCCGGCAGTTGCAGAAAACTGCGTACGGCCTCGAGTCGATCGATATATTCGGAAGGTTTCGGATTCAGGTCTATGACGGCATCCACCTCCGAGGGGGTATATCCTTGCTCACGCAGATAGTTTCGCGCGCGTTCAGTGATAAACCTGACCACCTCTGCGAGATTTTTGGTGACTTCGATATCAGCAGTCGTGTAAGCGACCAATGTGCCAGCGGCATATAAATGTCGTGATTTTATCAGTAACTCCTCCAGTCCCAACGGCATCCTGAAGTCCGAGAGGATACGCAATACACCTATCGCGGCCCGGCGCAGCGCAAACGGGTCTTTGTCACCGGTCGGGATCTGGCCTATCCCGAAGATACCTACGATCGTGTCGACCTTTTCGGCAATCGCAATGGTCCGGCCAGTATTGCCCGTGGGCAGCTGATCACCGGCATACCTCGGCATATATTGTTCATCCAGTGCCAGCGCAACCTCATCGGTTTCACCACTGGCGGCGGCATAATAACGGCCCATCACGCCCTGTAATTCAGGGAATTCACCGACCATGCTGGTGAATAAATCACACTTGGCGAGACCGGCGGCACGTTCGACTGGTTGCGGGTCCTGTCCCAGTTGGGTGGCAATCCAGGCGGATAGCTTCTGGACACGTTCGGTCTTGTCGGCGAGGGAGCCCAGTTGTTTCTGGAAGACCACGTCTTTCAGTTTGTCCCGCAATGACTCGAACGGTTGGCTGCAGTCGCGCCGCCAGAAGAACGCGGCATCTGTCAGACGCGGACGGATGACCCGTTCATTGCCTTGAACGATTTTTTCAGGCGCAGTGCTTTGCAGATTGGAGATCGTAATGAAGCGGTTCAACAATCGGTTTGATCCGGTCTCGGCGATGGGAAAATATTTCTGGTGGCCCTGCATCGTGGCTATCAGTACCTCGGCGGGCAACTCCAGAAACTTTTGTTCAAAGCTGCCGGTAATGGCGACCGGCCATTCCACCAGTGAGGTCACTTCATCCAGCAGATCCGGATCAATCAGGGCGCGCCCGCCACAAGCCTCTGCCGCTGTGTTGGTCATGGTAGAGATCAGTTGTTTGCGTTCGGCAAAGTCAGCGATGACCCGGCCCTTGTCTTTCAGCTTGACCAGATATTCGCCCGGTGATTTTAGTTTGATGGGCTTCTGATGATGGAAACGGTGGCCGTAGGTGATGTTCCCTGCGAGGGTATCCAGTATTTCACACGGGACGGTTTCGTTACCAAACAGGACGACCGACCAGTGCACTGGCCGGACAAATTCGGCATTGCGATCGGCCCAGCGCATGCGTTTCGGTATCGGCAGCTTGTTCAGTACGTTATTGATGATGTCTGCCAGCAGGTCGACTGTTTGTTTGCCGGTTTCCATCGTGCGGTAGACCAGCAACGACCCCTTGTCGGATTCGAGTTTTTCCAGCGCCGCCACCTCGACACCGCAGGACCGCGCAAAACCTTCCGCCGCCTTCGAAGGCTGGCCGTTACTATCAAATGCCGCTGCCAGTGCAGGACCGCGTTTAATCACCTCATGGTCTTTCTGCCCACTAACCAGTTTGCTTACTATCACTGCCAGTCGTCGCGGTGTGGCATACCACTGGTATGACTTGTGTGTCAGCGCATGACTTTCCAGCCCGGTATGGATCCCCTCTGCAAAAGCTTCGGCGAGACGCTTCAGCGCCTTCGGCGGCAGTTCTTCCGTGCCAATCTCGATTAATAAATCTTTTGCTCTAGACATGCCTGTTTTCCCCGGCCGTCATTCCCGCGCAGGCGGGAATCCAGTAAGAGAATAAATACCTTGAGTTTATTTGCATAACGGGAAGCCCAGTTGTTCGCGTTTATTGTAATACGCCTGCGCCACTGCCCGCGCCAGCCCACGCACGCACAGGATATAGCGTTGTCGTTCTGTTACCGAGATGGCATGCCGGGCATCAAGCAAATTGAAAGTATGTGATGCCTTCAGTACCATTTCGTAGGCAGGCAAGGGTAGATTGTCAGCTATCAGTTGCTGGCTCTGTTGCTCGTAGTCATCGAAGTGGCGGAACAACACAGCGATATCAGCCTTTTCAAAATTGAACGTGGACATCTCCACCTCGTTTTGGTGATAGATGTCACCATAGGTTACTGTGCCCGCATCCGATCGGGTCCACACCAGGTCGTAAACGCTGTTCATATCCTGCAGATACATCGCGATACGTTCCAGCCCATAGGTGATCTCGCCTGTTACCGGACGGCAGTCCAGACCGCCGACCTGCTGAAAATAGGTAAACTGGCTAATCTCCATCCCGTTAAGCCAGACCTCCCAGCCCAGTCCCCACGCACCCAGCGTCGGTGACTCCCAGTTGTCTTCGACAAAACGGATGTCATGGACCAGCGGGTCAATACCGAGCTCCTTCAACGAGTCCAGATAAAGTTGCTGTATATCGAGCGGTGAGGGTTTGATCACCACCTGGAACTGGTAGTAGTGCTGCAGGCGGTTCGGATTTTCACCATAACGCCCGTCAGTCGGACGCCGGGAAGGCTGTACATAGGCGGCCCTCCACGGTTCAGGGCCCAGCGAGCGCAGAAAGGTGGCCGGATGAAATGTCCCTGCACCAACTTCCATATCAAAAGGTTGCTGGATTAAACAGCCACGTTTCGACCAGAACTGCTGTAGCCGGAAAATAAGTTCCTGAAATGTCATATCGCTATCTGGGTTGTACCTTGAGGCTGAAAACGGCCTGTTAAATCAGTTATATGGAGCGGCAGTATAGCGGAGAAAAGCTGTCTGAAACACCGGGAAAGGATGCTTTCAGTGGTCAGGATGAGAAATACAGCAGCAGGGTAGTCTGTGTGCTTTCGGCCCGGATATTATCAGGCCGGAACTGTGTGAGGATCAGTCTGTACTCAAACTTAGTAGAGGCTTACGGCTTCTTGTCCGCTTCAGGTACTACTGTCGTTTTGTCCTGCGTCACATCGGTAACCTTCTTGACCAGCAACGCATATTTGGATGAGGGGATGGTGTACACCCAGCGGGTTACCTTGCTGTTCAGCTCTGCGGCCTCCTTGCGGACATCTATCGGGGCCGTCTCCGCCTTCTTTTCCGGTGTACCGATCACTATTGTTTCCTGTTCCGGTTTGTCGGGGGTAGCGGCGGTGGTCGTCGCAGTCATCAGCGATTCATCCACGGTGAAGTCTAGCGCGATATAGTTTGCACCCTCAATATTGGCCGTGGTAATGCTGGCGATCAGTCCTTCATAGGTACGTACAGTAGTTTTTGTAGCCGTATCCGGGAATACAAAACCTTCGCGTGCCTTTACGTTCTCCACCGTCAGATTCGACAGGATGGTACCTGTCTGGTTGATAAAATAGGCAGAACGGGATTCCTTGCCTTCCGGTATGTCGGTAACGGTAAAGTCTTCTTCACCTTTGAGACGGCTAATAGCCAATACGCTGTCGTCAGGATGTTCTATCCGTGTATCCATAATCCGGTCGTCGGCGATATTGATCAGGTTCTGTTCTATCCACTCAATGACATCAGAGGATACCTGTAGCACACCGCTGGTCAGCCAGGTTTCATTACCTCCGGATTTGCGTAGATAAACACCGGTATCACCGGCCGTATCGCTGGTACGCAGATTACCCACGATCACCGCTGCCAGCGATTTGCCGCCGGCATCTTTCAGTGTCAGCAAGTTCGAGGATGATTTTTCTGCTGTGGTGTCTTCCACCCCCAACTTGGAAAACAGCGCCGGATTCGAGGTCTTTGCCGACAGGATCTTCATATCGGCCAGCGACAGCACGGTCTGCTTGATCTTGTCGAACCGGGCAGGGTAATCACCCGCCTCGGTTATCAGCCAGTTCTCGCCCTGTTTTTTCATGTTCAGTGAGGTAGTGGCAGATTCAATACTGATTTGGGCCACGTCGTTAATCTGATCTTTCAGGCCCGGGAACAAGTCTGCCGATTCGATGACTGTCTGTGGTGCGCGGTCCTTGTTGCTAATAACGGCTGCAACAATAATGATCAGGGTAATGAATGACAGTAATAATAAGCGTCTGTTACTCATAGGATTATTTCACCGGATTGTCAGTAGATTTACGCCGGCTACGCAACATGCCTACGGTGAGGGCAATAAGCACTATAAGCAGCGGTGTCAGGCCGATATTGATGAATTTAAGCACGGTGCCGAGTTGCTCAATGTTCTTCTGCAATTCGTGTTGTACCGCCCGCAGTTCCTTGCGCGTATTGACCTGTTCGAGTCTAAACTTGTCAATTTCTGCCCGTTGCGCATCGCTGAGTAACAGTTCCGATCCGGTTTTTTCCTGTTGTAGCTCGGCGATCTTTTTCTCGGTCTCGGCGAGCTTGGTCTCGAGCATCTGCTGTTGCTCCCTGAACTCTGATTCCGCATCGCGACGGATATCATCAACCACAGTGAACGGCCTTGCATATTCACCCCGGTTGCGCAGGCTGATCAGGTCCGAGCTGCCCGACATGTTCTCCAGCGCATTGATGACAAAGTTGCCATTGTCTGCTGTCGGCTGGGGTACCTGCACGCCAAAGAAGTCCTGCTGGCTGATCCAGAACTCGTCGCTAAGGATGTCGGTGTCGGCCACCACAATCGCATTGATTTCGCCCTCTTTCAGTAGCTGTTGCGGGGCGACATAGTCCTGGTCAAACGGATTGTTTACATCCGCTGTCGGTGCGCCATCAGGATAGGCGCTGCTGACCTTGCCACTGAGTCTGGCGGCGAGGGTGAACTTCCTGTTTGCCGACTTGAAATCAGCCAGCAGTTGCGCAGGTTCACGCTGATATTGCAGTATCTCTGCAGGCATCTGCATCGCCTCGGTCGAGGTCTCGATCAACGGACTGAAGTTGACGCTGGAACCTTCGTTCTTGCTGATGCTGCCCGCGGATCCGAGCGCGATAATATTCAGTTCGCTGGTAACAAAGTCATCCTGGTTGAAGTTTGACTTTTCCAGTTTCATCCACGGCAGATAGTTCGTCTGTTCCACGCCGCGATCCGTTCGGATTTGAACCCGCATCGCGTTGGTCATATCCGCCGCAATTTCGGTACCGGAAACGCTGATACCCCAGGCCGTAAACAGCTTTTCAAGATTGGAGCTGGTGACTGGCACGTCGTAGGGATTTTCCGGGTTCGGTTGCGGGTGGTCAGCTTCGGCAAGCGGATCGACAAAGAACATGGCCTTGCCACCGCCAAGCAGGTATTGATCAATCGCAAATTGGGTCAGCTCACTCAGGCCTTTCGGATGGATGACCAGTAACAGGTCCAGATCCTTGTTGATCTCAAGCGCAGAATCGATCATGCGTACTTCAAAAAACTCCGAGACCAGCTGCGCCACTGTCCACACCGGGGCGCCCGCCATCATCGGGGTAAATACAGGCAAGGTGCTGACCAGGCCGATGACACGCTTTTTGGGATTCGCAAGATTGAAGATTAGTTTGGTCAGGTCATATTCCAGCTTTTGTTCACGCTCATACTGGAAGAACGGTATGGTGACTTCCCCGTCTGTGGAGTTCGTCCCGACCAGGCCAAAATAACCCATGTCCCCCGCTGCATTGATGGGCATGCCTTGCAGTCCGCTGGCCACTGCCCGGTCTTCCTCTTCTGAAAACGGCTCCGGCTCAATCACGTTCAGACGCAGCTTGCCATTCGATTCTGCGGCATATTCGTCCAGCAGGTCATGGACACGATTGGCGTAACTGACCAGTTGCGGGATCTCCGCCATCGACTTTCTGGAGACATAAAAGTCCAGTGTCACTGGTTCATCAAGTCCGCGGACAATATTCAGGGTCCCCTCGGACAGGGTGAACAGCTTGTTTTCGGTCAAATCAAGTCGCCAGCTGGTCAGCGTGGCATTGATCAGGATGATTATCGCCATCGATAATACGGCGGCGATGGCAACTCCGGTTCCGGACAGGATTTTTTTCTGGTTCATATCAGTCAGCTTTCTTCGCTTCTATGGTTATAACGTTGGCGTAAAGCCAGAATGAAATCAGTACGGCAAAATAGATAATGTCACGTATATCGATTATACCTTTCTGGATTGAGTCGTAATGGGTCAACACACTGAGGCCCGCGATTGCATCGATGATCATCTGCGGTGCCCAGCCGGTAAAGAAATTCAGCACCATCGGGAATCCGCTCACATAAAACAGGAAGCAGATAACGATGCTGATGACGAAGGCGATCACCTGGCTTTTGGTGATTGCCGAGATGCATGAACCAATGGCCAGAAATCCACCCGCCATCAGGAAGCTGCCCAGATAATTGGCAATGATTACCGTGTTGTCAGGATTACCCAGGTAATTAACGGTAATCCAGATCGGAAAGGTCATCAGCAGCGCGATACCGGCAAACAACCATGCTGCTAGAAACTTGCCTATGACCGCATCGGTGGTCGATATCGGCAGTGTCATGATCAATTCAATCGTGCCGCTCTTGCGTTCCTCCGACCACAGGCGCATTGATATCGCCGGTATCAGGAACAGGTACAACATCGGATGGAAACTGAAGAAGGCGAGCAGGTCGGCCTGGCTTCTTTCATAGAACCCGCCCATATAGAAGGTAAACAGGCCGGAGAGGAACAGGAATATGACGATGAAGACATACGCGACCGGGGTGGCAAAATACCCGTAGAGTTCGCGCTTCATGATTGCCAGTATATTGTTCATCGTTAGCGGGTCTCCCTGTTAGCGGATGAGGATCCGGTCGTGATCTTGCGAAACGCATGTTCGATATCATTATCATCCGACCTTGCCCGCAGTTCTGCCGGTGTCCCATCAAACAGTAATTCACCCTTGGCGATGATGATGGCTCGGGTACAAACGGCGTCGACCTCTTCCAGGATGTGGGTGGAAATGATAATCGCCTTGTCCTGCGCCATCTTCTGGATCAGGTTGCGCACCTCGTGCTTCTGGTTCGGGTCAAGACCGTCAGTGGGTTCGTCCATGATCAGGATGCCCGGGTCATGCAGGATGGCCTGCGCGAGGCCAACCCGGCGGCGAAAGCCCTTTGACAGTGTATCAATCGTCTGGTCTACGACCGATTCCAGATTGATCTGGCGGACGGCATTATCAACACGCGACTTGATGTCCGCGCCATGAAAGCCACGTATCTCGGCGATAAACTCAAGGAAACGTCCGACCGTCATTTCACCGTAGGAGGGCGCGCCTTCAGGCAGATAGCCTATTGCCGCTTTTGCCTTCAACGGTTCATTGACAACATTCAGGCCATTGACCAGCACGCTGCCATTACTGGGTTCCAGGAACCCGGTAATCATTTTCATCGTGGTCGATTTGCCGGCGCCGTTCGGTCCGAGAAACCCGAGGACCTCACCGCGGTGGACGGAGAAACTGATGTTGCGTACTGCATGGATAGGACCGAAGTACCTATCCAGCGCCTTTACTTCAATTGCCGCTTGTGTGTGTTCTGAAGTCACTGTGTTCGTATTCCCTGTTGTTCGGATTAAAACAGCCCGTCACTACCGGTGCGATATTTTCCACATCCGGGCCGGTTCGTCAATTTCACATAGACCGGTTTTTTTCTGGCCTTTTCCCGGGGTGGTCAGATATGGGTGACAGATTATTTTTTCAAGCGGTAGAGTGATGAGATGTCTTCATCACCATATCCCCCAGCCATCAGTTTTTCGTAGTCGGCCACGGTCATGGCCGTTAACGGTAGGGAAGTATCACCGTTTTGGATGGCCATAGCCATACATATTTGCAGGTCCTTGTGGTGCAGATTCACCTTGAATCCGGCGGGAAATTGGCCAGCCAGCATCGTTTTGCCACGGTGGTCCATAAACCAGTTGCCGGCAGCACCACCCGAGATTGCCTCAAGCACCTTAATCATATCCAGATTCATGCGTTCACCAAAAGCCAGTCCCTCGGTGACGGCCTGATTGATCCCGGCACAGATGATCTGGTTGACGGCCTTGCAAGCCTGGCCGCTACCGGTCGGACCGATATAAACGACCCGTCGGGTCATGCTGGCGAGTACCGGTCGCAGACCATCGAGTACGGATTCATCTCCGCCGACCATCATCGATAGCGTGCCATTTTTCGCCCCGTCGACTCCACCGGTGACCGGGCAATCGAGAAAATGGCAGCCCTGCGCCCTCAGGATGGCAGAGGCCTGAAGCGCGGTCTGGGTGCTTACGGTAGAAGTATCAATCACGACCGACCCGGGCCTGATAGTCGTGGCAATGCGGTGGATGACCTCAAGCACATCGTGATCACGCGACACACAGACCAGCACCAGATCACATACCGCGGCAAGCTGTTCAATATTATCTGCCACTACTACTCCAGTCTGGTGTGACAGTTGCTCGGCTTTGGCTTGCGTGCGGTTCCAGACGCGATGCAGGTGACCTGCCTTGTGCAGGTTCAATGCCATGGCCGCACCCATCGCACCCAGTCCTATCAGACCTGTTTTCATTTGCTCACCTCCGTGTAATGTCGTGCAATCACCTCGGCCACACAGCAGGTCAGCTTTTTCGCGGTAGGTATATGCAGAAATTCATTCGGGCCGTGCGCGTTCGAGTGTGGCCCCAATACGCCAGTGATCAGAAACTGCGCCTCGGGAAATTTTTCACCGAGCATGCCCATGAACGGTATCGTGCCACCCTCACCCATATGCATCGCCGGTTTGCTAAAATGGCGGATGGAGGCCTGGTTGATGGCTGTGTCAAGCCAGTCGGCCATTGGCGGTGCATGCCAACCGGTTGCGGCCCAGTCGGGCGTAAATGTCACACTGGCACCGTACGGCGGGTCGCTTTCCAGTAATTGCTTCAGGCGGGCCGAGGCTCGCGCCGCATCGCAGCCCGGCGGTATGCGTAATGATAGCTTGACCGATGTCTTCGGACGCAGCACATTGCCCGCGTTGGCCAGTGCTGGCAGACCCTCCGCGCCGGTGATAGACAGTGCCGGGCGCCAGGTGCGGTTCAGGATCAATTCGGCCGCATCGGTGTTGACCGCTTCCGCATCTTCGATAAACGGAAACTTGCTATACACCTGTTCCTGCAAGACCGAGGCGGCTAGCGCGGCCTGCGCCCGACGTTGATCCGGGATACTGACATTGAATTCGGGAGCACTGACCAGACCATTCAGATTGTCATCAATACGATCGAGTAACTGGCGGACGATGCGGAAGCTGGACGGGACGATGCCGCTCGCGTCGCCGGAGTGTACGCCCTCGGTCAGGATCTGTACGTCGAGTTTGCCGCCGATCAGCCCGCGCAGTGAGGTGGTATTCCACAGCTGTTCATAATTGCCGCAACCGGAATCGAGGCAGATCACTAGGGCGGGCTCGCCAATGCGGTCGGCCAGATGGTCGATATAAAACGGCAGGTCGTAACTGCCGCTCTCCTCACAGGCCTCGATAATGACGACGCACCTTGCATGGGAGATGCCCTGCTCCTGCAAGGCCTTGATCGCCAGCAGTGAGGCAAAGGTGGCATAACCATCATCCGCCCCACCACGCCCGTATAATTTGTCACCATCAAGCACCGGCAACCACGGGCCAAGGCCGTCGCGCCAGCCATTCATCTCCGGCTGCTTGTCCAGGTGGCCGTACATCAGGATGGTCTGGTCGTTATTACCGGCGATGTCCATATAGATCAGCGGTGTGCGTCCGGGCAGGCGTACCACCTCCAGCTGCAACCCACGTACATCCTGACGTTTACACCAGTCCACAAACTGGTCTACCACCTGATCCATATAACCATGCTTCTGCCAGTCCGGGTCAAACGCGGGTGACTTGTTCGGGATACGGATATAGTTGATCAATTCCGGCAGGACAGAGGAGTCCCAGCGTTGCTGGATAAAATCTCTTAAAATATCATTATTCATTTTTTACTCACACACGGAGGGAATGTCAGGATAAGATAATATATAACTACTTGAAAAGTAATAGTTAAATGAGGGGAGAGGATAAATACAGTTTATAACCTTGGCACATCTTTTCACCGTAGCCGTATTAACCACCTTGCTCGTACTGGATTTTGCCAGACCTTTACCAGACAATATCCCTTACTCCTATACAGTTTAAGATAACCCCATGGCAATCAGACGTTTTCTCGACAAAACTCCGCTAATAGACAACACCGCCTATGTAGACGAATCCGCTGTAATCATCGGTGATGTCCGCCTCGGCAAGGATGTCTCCATCTGGCCGATGGTGGTCGCGCGAGGTGATCACCAGTCGATCATCATCGGTGATGGCACCAACGTACAGGACGGCACGGTCATCCATATCGCCAGCAGTAATGAATGGGTGTCTGGCGGTCTGCCCTGTATTGTCGGTGAGGGGGTGACGGTGGGGCACAAGGCAATGTTGCATGCCTGTACTATCGGCAATCTCTGCCTGATAGGGATGTCATCGACCATCCTCGATGGCGCGGTGATCGAGGACCATGTGATGGTCGGTGCGGGCAGTCTGGTGCCGATGGGTAAACGTCTGGAGAGTGGTTATCTTTATCTGGGCTCGCCAGTGAAGCAGGTTCGCAAGTTGTCTGACCGCGAGAAGTTTTATATTGACTATTCCTGGAAGCATTACATCGAGACGAAGAACAGTTTTATCAGGACGATTGCTGAAGGTTGATACTTCATCAGTGTTATCTGTCTTTCGCTGTAAAGAGTATGTTGTTACATGCATTATGGATCAGTATAAAATCGATTAATTTTAGTCGCTTACGTGATCCATCAGGCCTATCTTCAGTTTGTAAATTAACTCGACGAATCTGGAGGGAAATCTCTGCCGATAACAATGAACATTGGGACAGTCCACACACTGACCTCACTCCGATTTTTCGGCCCGAGGGTGTTCCGACTGCGGATGCTCATACGCTTGTGGGATGCCCCTGTTTTCCCGGACTGTTGTGTATAAATACTGATTTGGGATTACAATACCCGTCATATGCATAATTACCCTGAACAATTTGATGTGATCGTCGTTGGTGGCGGACATGCCGGTACCGAGGCGGCGGTGGCGGCGGCGCGTATGGGGGCGAAGACCTTGTTGCTGACCCAAAGCATCGAATCGCTCGGGCAGATGTCGTGTAATCCGGCCATCGGTGGCATCGGCAAGGGTCATCTGGTCAGGGAGATAGACGCGATGGGCGGACTGATGGGTCGTGCGGCGGATCATAGCGGCATCCAGTTCCGCACGCTGAATTCACGTAAAGGCCCGGCGGTGCGGGCGACCCGCGCCCAGATTGATCGCTCCTTATATAAGGCTGTGGTCAGACCATTTCTGGAATCGCAGCCGAACCTGAGCCTGTTTCAGCAGGTGGTAGATGATCTGATAGTCGAGGGTGAGGCCGTCCGCGGTGTGGTGACCCAGATAGGTTTACGCTTTCTGGCACCGACGGTTGTCTTGACTGTCGGTACATTCCTCGCCGGTAAGATCCATGTTGGTGATGCCAACTATCAGGGCGGCCGCGCCGGTGACCCGCCTTCGAATGCACTGGCGGCAAGGTTACGCGAGATGCCGTTTCGGGTCGGACGGCTGAAGACGGGCACGCCACCGCGTATTGATGGCAATACAATCGATTATTCAAAATTGCAGGAACAACCTGGCGATGTGCCGGTGCCGGTATTCTCGTTTATGGGCGATGCGAGTGAGCATCCGCCGCAGGTCAGTTGCCACATTACCTATACGAATGAACGTACCCACGATTTTATCCGCGGGTCGCTGGACCGCTCGCCGATGTATAACGGCCAGATTGAAGGCATCGGCCCGCGCTACTGTCCGTCGATTGAGGACAAGGTGGTGCGCTTTGCCGACAAGACCTCGCACCAGATCTTTATCGAGCCGGAAGGCCTGAACACCAGCGAGATCTACCCGAACGGCATCTCGACCAGTCTGCCGTTTGACGTACAGTTTGAGCTGGTGCGCACGATCCCTGGTTTTGAAAATGCCCACATTACCCGGCCCGGTTATGCTATTGAGTACGATTATTTTGACCCGCGTGACCTATTGCCCTGGCTGGAAACAAAGTTTATCTCCGGTCTGTTCTTGGCTGGTCAGATCAACGGCACTACCGGTTACGAAGAGGCGGCGGCGCAAGGGATGATTGCCGGTCTGAATGCGGCACGTCGTGCCATGGACCTTGAAACCTGGAGCCCACGCCGGGACCAGGCCTATATCGGTGTGTTGATTGATGACCTGATTACCCGTGGTACCACCGAGCCGTATCGCATGTTTACCAGCCGAGCCGAGTATCGTCTGCTGTTACGTGAGGATAATGCCGACCTGCGCCTGACCGCGATCGGTCGTGAGCTTGGTCTGGTTGATGATGCGCGCTGGGAACATTTTGTCTCCAAACAGGAGGCGATTGATACTGAACAGCAACGTCTGGACAAGATCTGGGTCGGTCCGGACAATCTGGATACGGAAATCGCAATCGCGGCCCTGGGACAGGCGCTGACAAAAGAGGCCAGCCTGTTACAACTGCTGCGTCGCCCTGACATTAATTACCAGAAGCTGATGGCTCTGCCCTGTATAACAGACCTCGACTTACCCTCAGAAGTAACCGAGCAGGTCGAGATCCAAGCCAAATACCATGGGTATATTGTGCGCCAACAGGAAGATATTCACCGCAACCTGCGTGATGAGAACACGCGACTGCCAGAGGATATCGATTACAAGTCGGTCCGTGGTCTGTCTAATGAAGTGACGCAGAAGCTGACGAACCAACGGCCGCATACGCTCGGACAGGCCGCCCGTATCCCCGGTATGACACCTGCCGCCATCTCCCTCTTGCGTATCTATCTGAAAAAGCGCTCGTTTTCGCTGCAACAGACCGCCTGATTCTTTTGTCCGGGCCGAGCTTATCCGACACATTAACGCAGGGCCTGCGCGCGTTGGGCGAAGATCCGGCGGCCCATCCGTGTGATGCCTACCTGTGGTTTCTCGGCGAATTAGCCAAGTGGAACAAGGCCTATAACCTGACCGCCATTCGCGATCCCGGGCAAATGCTGACGCACCATTTACTCGACAGCCTGTCTATCCTGCCGTACTTACAGGGGCAGCGTTGTCTCGATGTCGGCACGGGGGCGGGTCTGCCCGGGTTGATACTGGCGTTGGCGAGGCCTGACACACACTGGACCCTGCTCGACAGCAAATCGAAGAAAATCCGCTTTTTGCAGCATGTTTTGTACGAATTAGAGCCGTCCAATGTCGAGCTTGCGCTCAGCCGAGTAGAGGACTATCGACCCGCGCAATCGTTTTCAACCATCGTCAGTCGCGCCTTTAGTTCG